>QFOV01000254.1 GCA_003248565.1 Stenotrophomonas sp. | reverse complement strand
TCCTCGATGCGGATACCAATCCCGCGCCAGCGCGCCTCCACACTGCGATCGTCCGGCGAGATGTACAGGCCGGGCTCGATCGTGAACACCATGCCAGGTTCCAACAGCCGCGACTCGCCTGCTACCCGGTAATCACCCACATCATGCACATCCATGCCCAGCCAATGGCCGGTCTTGTGCCGGTAAAAACGCTGGTAGTGACGCTCGATGATGTTCTCTTCCAGATCACCCTTCAGCAGACCCAGCCGCAACAAACCCTCGGTCAATACCTCAACCGCTGCCAGATGCCCTTCCTCGTAAGCGATGCCCGGCTGCGCCTGCTCCAGCGCCGCGGCCTGCGCCGCCAGCACCAGGTCATGCAGCGCGCGCTGTTCCTCGCTGAAACGGCCATTGACCGGGAAAGTACGGGTGATGTCACTGGCGTAGCCGCGATACTCCGCACCCGCATCGATCAACACCAGATCGCCATCGCGACTCCCGCTGTTGTTGTCGCGGTAATGCAGTACACAGGCGTTGGCGCCGGCACCGACAATGCTGTTGTATGCAGAACACGCATCGGCCGCGCGGAACTCACGTTCCAGCTCCGCCTGCAATTCGTACTCATGGATACCCGCCCGCGCTGCACGCAGCGCCGCACGGTGCGCACGCACACTGATATCGGCCGCTTCCTGCATCAAGGCGATCTCATCGGCACTCTTGTACAGGCGCTGCTCGTGCAGCAGGTGGCCGAGCTCAAGGAATTCATGCGGCGGCTGTGCGCCATTGCGTACCTGCGAACGCACCCGGTTCACCCAGCCAATCAACTTCAGGTCGAAGTCGGCGTCGCGGCCGAAGTGATAGTACACACGCGAACGGCCCTCCAGCAGGCCCGGCAGGATCTCGTCCAGGTCCTCGATCGGATAGGCGTCATCCATGCCGTAATGCGCGACTGCACCGTCCTGGCCTTCGCGCGGGCCATCCCAGGCCTCCCTGTCCGGGTCGCGCTCGCGACAGAACAGGATCACCTCACCGTGCTTGCGCCCCGGGATCAGCACCAGCACTGCCTCCGGCTCCTGGAAGCCACTCAGGTACCAGAAGTCCGAGTCCTGGCGGTACGGATAGAACGTATCGTTGCTGCGCACCCGCTCCGGTGCCGCAGGCAATACCAGAATGGCGTCATCCCCAGCCGCTTCCATCAACTGCCGGCGGCGGCGGGCGTATTCGGCGGGGGTGATTCCGGACAGACGCTTCATCGCCAACCTCAGTTCAGGCTTTGCCGGTGGCGCGAACCCATCACGCAGTCGCCATGCAACAGCAACGCAGCAACGCGCACGAACTCCTCGATCTCGGACAGTGCGTCTTCGTCCTCGTCAGCGCTGTCGAACTCATCACTGGAGGCCTGGGCAAGCCGCGCCAGATCCTGCAGCGCTTCTTCGCCTTCTTCACTCAGCACCGGACGCTTGCCTGAGGCCAGGCCGAAGCCGCCCAGGAAGGCACGGCACCACTCAAACAAGGCGTCGGTACGCGCCTGCAGCGGTTCGGCAGCATCCACCAGCACCAGCTCGAAGGCGAAGTCACGGTCTTCCAGCTGCGCGACCGTGGCCTGCCGCAGCAGGTCCAGGGTGCTGCCGGGCTCCGGTGCTGGCAGGTTGTCGTCGGCCAGCACCTTGGCCGGCCATGCAGGCACATCGGCACCGCCGGCGGCCAACCAGCCGCACAGTCCGCCATGGAGTTCGGCCGGGGAAGCAGCCAGGCCCAGCGACTGGCTGGCCTGGAGGATGTCGTTGACGGCGGGAAGGTCGGTCATGTCACAGGTCTGTAAAGCGGAGAGGAACGCCGGCACCGACAAGATGACGACGGCCGCACAGTGTAGCAACCGCGCTGCATACTCCTTCTTGACCGGCCCTCATCGCCATGCCTATCGTTCCAACCATGGACTCCTTCGACCCCGCTGGCCAGCTGCTGGCCCTCGCCTCCCGCCTTGAGCTGCTGCTTGAGCGCAACCAGCGGCTGAGCGATGAAAACCGCAGCCTGCGCCAGCAGCAGGAACAGCTGATCAGCGAGCGTTCGCAGCTGCTGACCAAGAACGAACAGGCCCGCTCCCGGGTGGAAGCCATGATCACCCGCCTCAAGTCGCTGGAGCAGCACACGTGAGCAACAACGAACCGGTCAGCGTCCATATCCTGGACCGCGAGTACACCGTTGGCGTGGAACCCACCGAGCGCGAAAGCCTCACCGCCGCCGCACGCGTGCTCGACGGCAAGATGCGCGAGATCCGCGGCAGCAACCGGATGGCGGCGGTAGACCGCATCGCAGTGTTGGCGGCGCTCAATCTTGCGCATGAGTTGCAGCAGGTGCGTGATGAGCAGCTCGCCCAGCAGCAGCGTTTTCAATCGGCGATGAACGAGTTGAACCGGCGCCTGGACCTGGCCATCGACAACGCGCGTTGATCCAGCTGACCAGCTCAGACAGATGAATCCGCAATTCGTGAAATACGGCTGCACCTGACCGCGCAACCTCGTTATACTGGCGACGCGTTCTCTGCTGTGAACGACGGCGTGTGCAAACATTCGCCTTGTCCCTTAATTACGACCACGGGGGCGCGACGGAGCCGGGTGTGCAAGTCCGCCTTGTAGCGGGAAGCCCGATGGCCCCCCAGCGTTCCCACTTGAACCCCGGGTTCAAGGTCGTTTCGCACGCATCGTCACCGCGGAGAATGCAATATTCCAGAACGGCGCCTAACGGCGCCGTTCTTTTTTTGTCTTTTTTTCCTTCTCCCTCCGGGAGAAGGTGCCCCGAAGGGGCGGATGAGGGTGAGCGCGAAGCCTCATGCATGTTGATCTCACATCGCTTCACCCGCACCCTCTCCCCAACCCCTCTCCCGACGGGAGAGGGGCTTCAACTCTCTGCCCGCAGATTTTTCCCCGATGACTGCAGATCACCGCCAACTCCTCCGCCAACAACTGCGCCAGTGCCGCCGCGACATCCCTGCCGCCGAGCGCATCGCCGCGGCCGAAGCCCTGGCCACCCACCTCCTGTCCCTGCCTTTCGCCGGGATCAGTGGTCATGTCGCCGGTTACTGGGCGATGGACGGCGAGATCGCCCTGCACCGCTGGCAGATGCAGTTGCCGCCACAGCAGACCTATTGCCTGCCGGTACTGCACGGCAAGCTGCTGCGCTTCGCCCCCTGGCGGCCCGGGCAGGCACTGGTCAGCAACCGTTATGGCATTCCCGAACCGGATGTAGACCCCGCGCAGGCACTGCGGCCGGAGGAAATGGCCTTGGTCGTCGCCCCGCTGGTGGGCTTTGATGACGGTGGCCGGCGGCTGGGCATGGGGGGCGGCTGGTATGATCGCAGCTTCGCATTTCGGCAGCGCCAGGCCGCGCCGCCGTGGCTGGTGGGGGTAGGTTTCTCCGCCCAGCAGGTGCCGTCATTGCCGGTCGAGGACTGGGATGTGGCGGTGGATGCCATCTGTACCGAGCAGGCCACTCTCTACCCGGAACCGTTGAACGCATGACCGCCCGCAAGCGCTACTGGCTGATGAAGTCCGAACCGGACGCCTTTTCCATCGACGACCTGCAGCGCGTAGGCACCGAGCCGTGGAATGGCGTGCGCAACTACCAGGCGCGCAATTTCATGCGCGATGGCATGAAGGTCGGCGACGGCATCCTGTTCTACCACTCCAATACCAAGGTGCCGGGCATCGTCGGCATTGCCACGGTGGCCAGCGAAGCCTACCCGGACGACACCCAGTTCGATCCAGAATCCGATTACCACGACCCCAAGAGCACGCGCGAGCAACCGCGCTGGATGCTGGTGGACGTGGGTTTCGAGCGCAAGCTGGCGCAGGTGATCGCGCTGGACGAGATCAAGCTGCATGCCGAGGAACTGGGCGAAGGTTTCCCGCTGACCGCCAAGGGCAACCGCCTGTCGGTGTTCCCGGTTACCGCTGCACAGTGGAAGCTGCTGCTGTCGCTGGAAAAGAAAAGCAAATAATTCCCTCTTGTGGGAGCGGCGTAAGCCGCGAAGCCGGTGACCTGAGACGACTTCAGCTTCGCGGCTCACGCCGGTCCTACAAAAAACCCGTTTTCCAACTGATCGAGCCCACCATGTCCGAAGCCAAGCGCCTGGCCGCCGAAAAAGCCATCGAGTACGTCCAGAAGGGAATGATTGTCGGTGTCGGCACCGGCTCCACCGTCGCCTACTTCATCGAAGCCCTGGCCCGCATCAAGGACCAGATCGAAGGCGCGGTCTCCAGCTCCGACCAGAGCACCGCCCTGCTCAAGGGCCACGGCATCGAGGTACTGGACCTGAACCATACCGGCGGCCTGTCGCTGTACGTGGACGGCGCCGACGAGTGCGACGGCAACAAGAACCTGATCAAGGGCGGCGGCGCCGCACTGACCCGCGAGAAGATCATCGCCGAGGCCAGCAAGCAGTTCGTCTGCATCGTCGACCCGAGCAAGCAGGTCAAGGTACTGGGCAAGTTCCCGCTGCCGGTGGAAGTGATCCCGATGGCGCGCAGCCTGGTCGCCCGCGAGATCCTGGCCCTGACTGGCGGCCAGCCGGTATGGCGCGACGGCGTGGTCACCGACAACGGGAATCTGATTCTGGACGTGCATAACCTGGCGATCACCGACCCGGTGAAGCTGGAACAGCAGCTCAACCAGATTCCCGGCGTCGTTACCGTAGGTTTGTTCGCCCGCCGCCCGGCTGACGTAGTCATCATCGGCGGCGAGCCGCCGCAGGTGCTGTAAGCCAAGCCAGCAAAGCTGTTGCTGTTGCTGTTGCTGTTGCTGTTGCTGTTGCT
>QFOV01000253.1 GCA_003248565.1 Stenotrophomonas sp. | reverse complement strand
TGCAGCACCTTGGCGATGTTGTCCTCGGCAATACCCGGGCCATCGTCATCCACCGCCAGCACCAGGCCGGCACGCTTGCCGTTGCCTGCAGTGATCGGCTTTGCGGTCAGCAACACGCGGCGGTTGGCCCATTTGAAGGCGTTCTCAAGCAGGTTGCCCAGCAGTTCCTGCAGGTCGCCCGGCTCGCCGTAGAAGTTGACCCCCGGCGTTACCTCGAACTCGCAGAACACCCCCTTGGCGGCGTAGACCTTCTCCAGTCCACGCACGATCTCTTCGGCGGTGGCCTCGATCGGCACCGGTGCCGAGAACAGCTTGTGTCCTGACGATGCCGCACGTGCCAGCTGGTAGGACACCAGGTTGTTCATGCGCTGCAGCTGCACGCCCACTTCCTCGCGCAGGTCAGCCTCATTGCTGGTGCCGCTTTCCAACTGGGTACGCAGCACTGCCAATGGCGTCTTCAGGCTATGCGCGAGATCGGCCAGGGTGTTGCGCTGGCGCTCGAGGTTTTCACGCTCGCTTTCGATGAAGGCGTTGATGCTTTCGGTCAGCGGTTCCAGCTCGCGCGGATGCAGCTCGCTCATGCGCTCGCGTTCACCGCGCTGCACGCGGGTCAGTTCGTTGATCACGCGCTTGAGTGGACGCAGGCTCCACTGCAGCACCAGCGTCTGCAGCAACAGCAGGATCAGGCCGGTAACGCCCAGCCAGAACCACACCGCCGCACGGAAACTGCGCAACTGCATGCCCAGCGCGCGCGAATCCTCAAGCACATAGATGGTGTACGGAAACTCGGATTCCGGCGCGCCGTCGCCGCCCCACACCAGACCCATGCCATAGCGATAGACCTCGCCGGGCGTGCCGTCGATCTGGGTGATGGGCAAAGGGCCTTCGAACACTTCCTCGCGCGGCTTGAGCGTGCGCTCGCTGACATCCGGCAGCATCGGGCCTTCGGCCGACATCGAGTTCGCGACATGGCCAGGCATGACGACCTGCAGGTACAGGCCGCTGCCGGGGAAATCAAAGCGCGGATCCGGTGGCTGTTCGCGGATGTACAGCGAGCCATCACGGGTGAAATCGATGCCACCGGCATAGGCGGTGGCGTAGTTCTTCAGGCGTTCGCTGAGGTTGTCACGCGCGGTCTGGCCGAAAGCCGCATCGAGCGCGTAACCGGCCAAGGCCAGGAAGGCCACCAGGCCCACCGAGGCAGCCAGCAGCTGGCGGGCCTGCAACGAACGGGGCCGCCAACGCTTCAATAGCCACTGACGGCCCGTCATCACGCTCTACCCCTTGGCGGGGCTCAGCCCTCGTTGCGCGGAATCGCGAAACGGTAACCGCGGCCACGCACGGTTTCGATCGGCTTCAATTCGCCATCGGGATCGAGCTTCTTGCGCAGGCGGCCGATGAACACTTCCAGCACGTTGGAGTCGCGATCGAAGTCCTGCTGGTAGATGTGCTCGGTCAGGTCGGCCTTGGAGACCAACTCGCCGGCATGCATCATCAGGTACTCCAGCACCTTGTACTCGTAGCTGGTCAGGTCGACATTGCTGCCGGCCACGCTCACGGTCTGGGCGGCCAGATCCAGTGCAACCGGGCCACATTCCAGGGTCGGCTTGGACCAGCCAGCGGCGCGGCGCAGCAGCGCGTTGACGCGAGCCAGCAGCTCTTCGACATGGAACGGCTTGACCAGGTAGTCGTCGGCGCCCTGCTTCAGGCCCTCGACCTTGTCCTGCCAGCTGGAACGGGCGGTCAGGATCAGCACCGGGAATTTCTTGCCCTCGTCACGCAGCGCGCGGATCAGCTCCATGCCCGACATCTTGGGCAGGCCCAGATCGATGATGCCCACGTCGAACGGCACTTCGCGGCCCATATACAGGCCTTCTTCGCCATCCTGAGCGGCATCCACGGCGAAACCTTCGCGCTTGAGGCGGGCCGCAAGGGTTTCCCGCAGCGGGGCTTCGTCTTCAACCAGAAGGATACGCATGAACTCTCCCTAGTACTTTGGGCCGACCTTACGGCCAGCGTGTGTATTCAAAAACCACAACCACTATCGCTGTTCAGGAGTTATCGCCGCGTGGTGGCAGCTCCGCCCGCTGGTCGCGCGGGTGGTCTCGTGAAGGCGCAGGGTCGTCCATGTAGCGTACGCGCCCACGGTCATCCATGTATTTGACACGATTGATGTCGCGGCCGTCATACGGCACGCGTTCGGCCCCAAGAATGCGCCCACCGGTCTCGCGTTGCACGCGCCGGACGGCATCGGACAACGAACGGTCATTGCCCTGGCGGACCACGCGTGCACCGCCATCAGCGCTGGCGACACGGGCGCTGTCGCCCCGCGACTGCTGCGGCTGCTGCGCCGACGCCACGACCACGCCCGGACCGGCCACGACCAACGTGGCAATCAGGGTGACCAGCAGACGACGACGGGAAAGCGAATGCATGGGACAGATCCTAGCGGACGGCGAGGCAACGTTCAAAATTCGTAAACCACGACCCGGGAAGATTTTCCACGAGCCTTACGAAATTGAGCCAAATTCTTGATTTTTAGGGGTGAATCCGATCTGAACCCGTCCCCCTGCCCCGCGCACTTGTTCAGCAAGCTGACCGGACAAAGAGCCCTTCCCCGCCCAACCCACCGGCTCAGGCGACCCGCTCTGCCTGCCTGCGGGTGACCTGCAACGCCTGCTCGACCAAGGCCCAGTCAGCGCCGGGTCGGTGCGCGCCTTCGCTGAGCACCTGGCGGAAGCCACGCCCACCCGGCTGCCCGTGGAACAGGCCGAGCACGTGGCGGGTGATGTGCTTCAGCGCCAGGCCGGCGGCCAGCTGCGCTTCCACATAGGGACGCAGCGCGACCAGCAGTTCCTCACGCCCGCGCAGCGGCTGTCCGGTCTGGGCACAGTCCAACGCATGCAGCACATAAGGGTCGTGGTAGGCGACACGGCCGAGCATTACCCCGTCCAGGTGCTGCATGTGCTGCTGCGCGGCCTCGACCGTGGCGATACCGCCATTGATCACCAACGGCAGCGTCGGACGCTCGCGCTTGAGCTGGTAAGCCCATTCGTAGCGCAGCGGCGGGATCTCACGGTTCTCCTTTGGCGACAGGCCCTTGAGCCAGGCATTGCGGGCGTGCACTACGACCATCGCAGCGCCGGCCTGTACCTGCCGGTCCACAAAACCAGCGAACACCTCGTAGTCCTTGTCCTCGTCCACGCCCAAGCGGCATTTCACCGTGATCGGAATATCCACCGCCGCCACCATCGCCGACACGCATTCAGCAACCAATTCAGGTTCGCGCATCAGGCAGGCACCAAAACGCCCGGCCTGGACCCGGTCCGACGGGCAGCCGCAATTGAGGTTGACCTCGTCATAGCCCCAATCGGCAGCGATACGCGCGGCCTGGGCCAACGCATCGGGATCGCTGCCACCCAGCTGCAGGGCCAGCGGCTGCTCGACCGGATTGAAGCCGATCAGCCGCTCGCGATCGCCATGGATCACTGCGTTGGCATGCACCATCTCGGTATACAGCCGCGCACCCGGCGCCAGCAGCCGGTGAAATACCCGGCAATGCCTGTCGGTCCAATCCATCATCGGCGCGACGGACAGGCGCAGGGAGTCGGCGTAGCGGGTGTTTTGGGGCAGGGATGGCATGCAGCGCGGGATCTTGTGATGCGTGGATTGGCTATTTTCGCCCAAGTCCCGGGTTCACGCTGGCATATCAGCATCGGCTTTCAGCCTGCGACCGGGTTTGTATGCGCGGGTTTGGCTGCAACCCGCGCCAAAGGCAGTCGGATCACGGCACGTACCGCAGCTCGGACGGGCCGCCACGCTGCATCTGGATGGCACCCATCAGGGCAAGCCACGCAGCCTTTATCAGGGTAGCTCAGGCATCAGCAACAACAACGCCAGCCACAGCACCTTGCAGGCCACGTGCAGGGCCTGGTCCAGGTTGTAGCTGATGCGATGGCCACACTTGAGGTCATCTATCAGCATGTGGGTCAGGGTTTCCAGCACCGCAAGCACGATGCTGCCGGTGATCCAGCCCACCGCGCCGCCATGGATCACACCATGCGCGGCCAGTGCCTGGTACCACGGCACATCGGGCACCGGCGCATGCCGGTTCTTGGCCCGCGACAGAAACTCACCCTGCAAGGGGTAGTCGGCCACGACATGGGCAAAGACCAACAACCCAAACATCTGTAGCAGCGTGTAGTAGGTCATCTAGGGTGTGCGTTGGGGCGTGGATCGGAGTCTGGCATCACTTGGGGTACCGGCGCGATCTGTGCTGCACAAACTTCCGGGGATCCATATCCGGCGACACGCAAGCCCGGCACGCCCCCTGCGTGCGCCCTGCATGCCGACTCGGCAGCACCCGCGCTGCCTGGCCACTTACCCACCTGTGCTTGTTGTCTTGGCGCCTGCCATGCAGACCGTGGTCGTCATGGCAGGTCGAGTCTAGACCGGTGACGTAAGAACAGCGCCGCTAGAATTGGCGGCCCCCTATTCGAGCACCGCCATGAACGCCTATGCCCTGCTGGCCTGCGCCATCGCCCTGGAAGTGCTCGCCACCTCCCTGCTCAAGGCGTCTGATGGCATGAGCCGGCTATGGCCAACCGTTGGTGCCCTGGCCGGTTACAGCGTGTGCTTCTGGTTGCTGGCGCTGGTGATGAGGACGATACCCACCGGCATCGCCTATGCGATCTGGTCCGGTGTCGGCATCGTGCTGATCTCCTTGATCGGGTTGTTCGTGTTCAAACAGAAGCTTGATGCGGCCGCCATCGTCGGCATTGGCCTGATCTGCGCCGGGGTGCTGGTGATCAACCTGTTCTCGCG
>QFOV01000252.1 GCA_003248565.1 Stenotrophomonas sp. | reverse complement strand
CATGGCCGCGGCGGTGGTCATCATGATCGGGCGGAAACGCAGCAGGCAGGCGCGACGGATCGCGTCATAGGCATTGGCGCCGGAACGCTGCGCGTCCAGTGCGAAGTCGATCATCATGATCGCGTTCTTCTTGACGATGCCGATCAGCAGCACGATGCCGACGATGCCGTCCACCGACAGGCTCATGCCGCACAGGTACAACGCCAAGAGTGCGCCGACACCTGCTGGCGGCAGGGTCGAGATGATGGTCAGCGGATGGATCCAGCTTTCGTACAGCACGCCGAGCACGATGTAGATCACCGCGATGGCGGCCAGTAGCAACAGGATCACGTCGGTCTGGCTGCTGGAGAACTCGGCCGCGGTGCCGACGAACTGTGCCTGCATCTGTTGCGGAAGCTCCAGTTCGGCCACCGCCTTGTTGATCGCATCCACGCCTTCGGACAAGGAGTAACCCGGCGCCAGGTTGAACGAGATGGTCGCCGACGGCAGCTGCTGCTGGTGGCTGACGATCAGCGGTGCGGTGCCGGGCTTGGCGCTGGCAATCGCCGACAGTGGGATGCTGCCGCCTGCGCCCAGCGCGATGCCGGTATTGGCACTGCCGATACCGGTGGCGGTGGACGAATTGCTCGAGGTCACCTGGCCCAGGGTGGTGGCATTGCTGCCGCTGAGCGTGCCGCTACCATTGCTGCCGATCGCCAGCTGGTTCATCAGCGCATCGCTGGTGCGGAACTCCGGTGCCACTTCCAGCACCACGCGGTACTGGTTGAGCTGGGTGAAGATGGTCGAGATCTGGCGCTGGCCGTAGGCGTCGTACAGCGTGTCGTCGATGGTCTGCATCGGCACGCCGTAACGGCTGGCCTTGTCGCGGTCCACTTCCACATGCAGCGCGCGGCCATGGTTGGCCAGGTTGTCGTCGACGTCGGCCAGTTCCGGCAGCCGGCGCAATGCATCGGTCACGCGCTCGGTCTGTTTTGCCAGCTCGGTGCTGTCCATGTCCGACAGCGAGAACTGGTAGGAGGTGGCCGCCACGCGCGTATCCAGGGTCACGTCCTGCACCGGCTTCAGGTACAGCGCGATGCCGGGGATATGCGCGGCGGCGGCCTGCAGGCGCGGCAGGATCACATCCAGCCCATCGCGATCGCCACGGTCCTTGAGCACGATGCTCAGCTGGCCCTGGTTGAGGGTGGGATTCATGCTGCCAGCGCCGATGTAGGCGGCGACGCCGGTGACCGCTTCATCACTCTGCAGCGCGGCGGCCACGGCCTGCGTGCGCTGCTGCATCTGCTCGAAGGCGACGTTCTGGTCGGCGATGACCACGCCGGTGACCATGCCGGTGTCCTGGTCGGGCAGCAGGCCCTTGGGGATCACCATGTACAGCACTACGGTCAACGCGACCGATGCCAGGGCGATGCCCAGGGTCAGCGGCTGGTGGTGCAGCACCCAGTCCAGCGTGCGCTCGTAGACGCCGACCAGGCGCGACCAGGCGGTGACCTTGCCTTCCGCCGCGGTCCGTTCATGGGCGTCGTCGCCTTCCGGCAGCGCGTCGGGCTTGAGCAGGTAAGCGCACATCATCGGCGTCAGCGTCAGCGAGATCACCATCGAGATGGCGACTGCAATCGACAACACCCAGGCGAACTCATGGAACAAACGGCCGGTGACGCCCGGCATCAGGATCAGCGGCAGGAATACCGCGATCAGGGACACCGTCAACGACAGCACGGTGAAGCCGATCTCGCGCGAACCAATTTCCGCCGCTTCCTGGCCGTCCTTGCCCTTCTCGATGTAGCGCACGATGTTCTCGATCATCACGATCGCATCGTCGACCACGAAGCCGGTGGCCACGGTCAGCGCCATCAGCGACAGGTTGTCCAGCGACATGCCGGCGAAGGCCATCACCCCGAACGTGCCAAGCAGGGACAGCGGCACCGCCACCGACGGGATCACCGTCGCCCACAGCCGGCGCAGGAACACGAAGATCACCGCCACCACCAGGCAGATGGTGAGGACCAGGGTGAACTGCACGTCATGCACCGAGGCGCGGATGGTCACCGTGCGGTCGGAGAACACATCGAGCTTCACGTCGGCCGGCAGCATGCCCTGCAGGTTGGGCAGGATCTGGCGGATGTTCTCCACCGTCTTGACGATATTGGCACCGGGCTGGCGGCGCACTTCCAGCAGCACTGCCGGCTTGCCATCGGCCCAGGCGGCGAGCTGGTCGTTCTCGACGCCATCGACCACCTTGGCGACGTCGCGCAGGCGCACCGGTGCACCGTTCTGGTAACGGATGATGATGTCGTTGTAGTCGGCCGCGTCGCTGAGCTGGTCGTTGGTGGACAGCGTATAGCTCTGCGTCTTGCCGTTGAGCGAGCCCTTGGGCGCGTTGACGTTGGCCTGGGTCAACGCACTGCGCAGGTCTTCCAGGGTCATGCCCATGTTGGACAGCTGCGCCGGGTTGACCTGGATGCGCACCGCCGGCCGCACGTTGCCGGCGATGGAGACCAGGCCGACACCGTCGGTCTGTGACAGGCGCTGGGCGAGGATGGAGTCGGCCAGATCGTTGACCTCACGCAGCGGTCGCGTGTCCGAGGCCAGTTTCAGGGTCAGGATCGGCGCATCGGCCGGATTCACCCGGTTGTAGACCGGCTGGTAGGGCAGCGAGCTGGGCAGGGTGGCCTGGCGGATGGCCGCCTGCACGTCCTGCGCGGCGGTATCCAGATCGCGTTCCATCGAGAACTGCAGCACGATGCTGGACAGGCCTGCCGACGAATCGGAGGTCATCATGTCCAGCCCGGAAATCTGCCCCAGCTGCCGCTCCAGCGGCGTGGTCACCAGCGAGGCCATGGTCTGCGCGCTGGCACCCGGATACTGGGTGGTCACCACCAGACTGGGGGCTTCGATCTCGGGCAGGGCCGCAACCGGCAGGCGCTGGTAACCGAGGATGCCCAGCAGCATCAAACCGATCATCAACAGGGAGGTGGCGATCGGGCGCCGGATGAAGATAGTCGAAAAGCCCACGGTCGGTTCCTGGTGCGGGGGAGGGGAGGCGGGTGCCGGCCAGCGCCTCAGCGCGGCGGGCCACCCCGTCCACCACGGTTGCCCTTCTGGCTGGCCGCCTTGAGCTGTTCTTCAGTCGGCGTCGGCGGTGCCTGGCCCGGTGCCAGTGCATTGACCTTGCTGCCTTCCTTCAAACGGAACTGGCCTTCGGTGACGACCTTGTCGCCGGCCTGCAGGCCCGTGCTGATCACCACGTGGCTGTCATCGACCTGACCGCCCTGCACCACCTCACGCAGGGTGACGGTGTTGTCGGGCTTGACCAGGTAGACGAAATCGCTGGTGCTGCTGCGCTGCACCGCTTCGGCCGGCACCACGATCGCGCCGGGCAGCACGTTGAGCTTCATCTGCACATTGACGAACTGGCCAGGCCACAATGCGTCGTTGGCATTGGGGAATTGCGCACGCAGGCGGAAGGTGCCGCTGCTGCTGCTGATCTGGTTGTCCACCACCTGCAGCACGCCGTCGGCATTGACCACGCTGCCGCCTTCGCGGTCCAGGGTGGCGGTCTGCAACGGGCCTGCGGCCTGTGCACTGCGTACCGCGTCGAGCTGCTGCTCGGGCAGGTTGAACAGCACATAGGCCGGCTGCAGCTGGGTGACGGTGACGATCTGGCTGCCGGCGCTGACCACATTGCCCGGGTCAACCGCGCGGATGCCGGCGATGCCGTCGATCGGCGAGGTGATGCGGGTGTAGTCCAGCTGCACCTTGGCCTGTGCGGCCGAGGCCTGCGAGGCGGCGACGGCGGCCTGGTATTGGGTCACCTGGTTGCGCAGCGTTGTCAGGTCGGTCTGGGCGACGAACTGGCGGTATTCCGGTGAGTTGGAGCGTGCATAGTTGGACTGTGCGGTAGCCAGCAGGGCTTCGTTCTGGCGCTTGCTGGCGACGGCCTGGTCGTACTGTGCCTGGAAGGTGCGCGGGTCGATCTGCGCGAGCAGGTCGCCCTTCTTGACCGCCTGGCCTTCGCGGAAGTTGACGCTGAGCAGCTGGCCACCGACCTGCGGGCTGACGGTGACGGTATTGAACGCGGTCACCGTACCTTGCGCGGTCAGGTAGACCGGCACGTCCTTCTTCTCGGCGCTGACCGCGGTCACCGGCACCGGGTCCTTGTCCTGCTCACCCTGGCTCATGCCTGCCTGCGCCGCACCGGCCTTCTGCTTGCCGCCCCCCATCACCCGATAGCCGATACCGGCCACCAGCAGCACTGCAATGACCAGCAGTACGATCTTCCAGAAACGCGACATGCGAAAACTCCTGAGGAACCGATAGGGGAGGGCAAACAAGGCGCAGAGGATACCGCCGCGCCTGTTGTCATGGAGGCATGACCGATGGGCCACGCATACAGACCCGTGCAGGTGATGAACGTTCCATCGCGGCATCGGTTGACCTGATGTTGTAGTGCCGAGCCATGCTCGGCAGGGGCCTTCCCAGCGTCGCATCAACCAGCAGGAATGCTGTGGGAGCGGCGTGAGCCGCGAAGCCGACACATTGGGAACCACCAACTGGTCTGCGATCTGGCTGTTCTTGTAGGAGCGGCGTCAGCCGCGAAGCCGGCCCGGTGGGAGCCACCAATTGGTCTGTGATCTGGCGAACCATCAGCTTCGCGGCTGACGCCGCTCCCACAAGCCGGTGGTTGCGGGGCAGGCCCTTGCCGAGCATGGCTCGGCACTACGCCGGATTACTTACATCGCTTGGCCCATGATTGGCCTACATTCACCCTGTCACCGATTTGAAGGAGAGTTGCTGATGGCCCGCAAGACCGTGTTGCTGTCTGCCTTGCTATGCGCCCTTGCCCCGCTGGCGCAGGCCCAGGATGCCGCCCAGCGGCCCGAGGTGGCAGCTGCCGCCACTCGCCTGCAGCGGCAGGTGGTGGATTGGCGTCGTGACTTCCACGCCCATCCGGAGCTCTCCAACCGCGAAGAACGCACCGCGGCCAAGGTCGCCGAGCGCCTGCGTGCAATGGGCCTGAACCCGAAGACCGGCGTGGCCGTGCACGGCGTGGTCGCCATCATCAAGGGCGGCCTGCCCGGCCCGAAGATCGCCCTGCGCGCCGACATGGACGCGCTGCCGGTCACCGAACAGACCGGCCTGCCGTTCGCCTCCAAGGCCACCGCCGAGTACCGCGGCGAGCAGGTCGGGGTGATGCATGCCTGTGGCCATGACGCGCACACCGCAACCCTGCTGGGCGTGGCCGACGCACTGGTCGCCATGCGCGACACGCTGCCCGGCGAAGTGATGCTGATCTTCCAGCCGGCCGAGGAAGGCGCGCCGCCGCCGGAGCAGGGCGGCGCCGACCTGATGTTGAAGGAAGGCCTGTTCAAGGACTTCAAGCCGGAGGCGGTGTTCGGCCTGCATGTGTTCTCCAGCGTGCAGGCCGGCCAGATCGCCGTGCGCGGTGGCCCGCTGATGGCGGCCTCCGACCGGTTCGGTATCACCGTCAATGGTCGCCAGACGCACGGCTCGGCGCCGTGGAACGGCGTTGACCCGATTGTTGCGGCCTCCGACCTTATCGGTACCGCGCAGACCATCGTCAGCCGCCGCGCCAACCTGTCCAAGCAGCCGGCAGTGCTTACCTTCGGCGCGATCAAGGGCGGCATCCGCTACAACATCATTCCCGACTCGGTGGAGATGGTGGGCACCATCCGCACCTTCGACCCCGACATGCGCAAGCAGATCTTCGCCGACCTGCGCAACGTCGCCGAGCACACCGCCGCCGCCCACGGTGCGACGGCTGTCACCGACATCTACGAGAAGGACGGCAACCCGGCCACGGTCAACGATCCGGCACTGACCGCGCGCATGCTGCCCAGCCTGCAGGCGGTGGTGGGCAAGGCCAACGTCTACGAGCCGCCGTTGCAGATGGGCTCGGAGGACTTCTCGCTGTACGCACAGCAGGTGCCGTCGATGTTCTTCTTCGTCGGCTCCACTGGTGCCGGCATCGATCCGGCTACCGCGCCGAGCAATCATTCACCCAAGTTCCTGCTCGACGAAAAGGCGCTGGATGTGGGCCTGCGCGCGCTGTTGCAGGTGTCGCTGGATTACCTGCACGGTGACAAGGCAGGTTGAGTCCGGGTAGTGTCGGGGGCTTACCTACAAGGAAGAAGGCGCTCCATGACAGCCAGCCTGGCCATGCTGCTGCAGTCGCAGCTCGACCCTCAGCTCACCGCCGAAGCCCTGCTTGCGCAGATGCGCAGCGATTGGCCCGACCTGGACCAATCGCTGCTGCGGCTGGGCGAGGCAACGACGGATGGCACCGTCGACAAGGATGCCGATGGCGACGATTCGCCGATGCTGTGTCTGGAATACGCCGACTACCTGATCGCGTTGATGCCGATCCCGGTGCAGATCGGCGATGACATCGCGCAGATCTGCGCACACAGCCGGCTGTGGCCAGACGCCACGCCGGCGCCGGTGGACTACGCCGCACACACCATCGTCACCGTGATGCGCTTCGGCGACGACGGGCAGGAGACCAATCTGGTCGCACAGGCGGCACTGCTCAGTCGTGTGCTGGCGTCGGCGGTGGCCGTGTCCAACAGCATCGAGGCGGTGTACTTCGGCAGCGCCAATCACGTGGTGCTGCCAAGCTTGTTCCGCGAGCTGACCCAGGCCACCTTGCCCGAGCCGCTGCCGATCGCCTGGGTGGCGATCAATGTCGGCCAGCGCCCGGACGGGGTGATGACCGGCCATACCCGCGGCATGGACATGCTGGGCCTGATGGACATCGAGATTCCCGAGACCGGGGAAACTGCCGAAGGCGTGTTCAGCCGCCTCACCGGCATCGTCGATTACCTGATCGAGAACGGCATGGTCATCAGCAATGGCGATACCCTCGGGGCGACCGAGGAGGAGCGTATCCGCGTGGTCTACGGCCCCTCTGCGCTGGACCCGGAGCGCGAGGTGATGCGGCTGGTGAGCGAGGAGATCCCGCAGGCCAAGTCCGGCAAATCGTGGTGGGCGCGGCTGCTGAACTGACGCTGCGCCAGGCAACGGTTTTCCTGCGAATGAGCGCCTCGGTATATCCGGCGCTCAAGCTGGCGCAACTACAATGGGGCCGATGAACACTCCCCAAGATTCCAGCCTCGGCCGTGAGGTCGACTACCCCCGCCAGTACGACGCCAGTCTGCTGTTCCCGATCCCGCGCGCCGGCGCCCGTGCCGAGATCGGCCTGGGCAGCGAACTGCCGTTCGCCGGCGAAGACCGCTGGCATATCTATGAGCTGGGCTGGCTGGATGCGCGCGGCAAGCCCTGCGTGGAGACCGCAACCCTGTACGTGCCGGGTACCTCGCCGAACCTGATCGAGTCCAAGTCGCTCAAGCTGTACCTGAACTCGCTCAACGGGGCACGTTTCAACCGTGCCGAAGCCGTGCGCGAGCGCATTGCCACCGATCTGTCGGCCTGCGCCGGTGCCGATGTGCGGGTGGAGTTCGGCCTGCCGCCGGTCGAACAGGCGGCAGGTGAGAGCATTGACCACCTGGATGTCGCCATCGACAGCTATGGCCCGCCCGATGCAAACCTGCTGCTCGCCGATGCCGGTACGGTGGCCAATGAGACCCTGGTCTCGGCCCTGCTCAAGTCCAACTGCCCGGTGACCGGCCAGCCGGACTGGGCCAGCGTCAGCATCCGGTACCAGGGCCCGCGCATCGACCGCGAGGGCCTGCTGCGCTACCTGGTCAGCTACCGCGACCATGCCGAGTTCCACGAACAATGCGTGGAGCGGATCTTCCTGGAGCTGAGCCAGCGCTGCCAGCCCGTCACCCTGGAAGTCGAGGCACGCTATACCCGCCGCGGCGGCCTGGACATCAACCCGCGCCGCTCCAGCCCGGGCCTGCCCGCCAGCCCCCCGATCCGCGACCTGCGTCAATAAACATTCAGCTGCGTACGCAGGTTTTTACGTCGGCACGATGAAACCTTAACAGGCCTCATGCAATCGTTGCTCCCCGTCAGTCACGGAGGAGCAACCTGGATGAGCAGTACTGAAAAGAAAGCCGACTTTTCCGATGTCACCGGGACCGTCAGCAGTACCGAACAGGTAGTGCAGAAAGCCGATTTCTCCGACGTCACGGCTAACGTGACAAGCACGGAAGAGATCGTTGGTGAACAGCACTACACGGTGCAGAGCGGCGACAACCTTTCCAAGATCGCCAAGAGCCTGCTTGGCGACGGTAACGCGTGGAAAAAGATCTTTGACGCCAACCGTGACGTCCTCGATGACCCAGACAAGATCCGGCCGGGACAGATACTGAAGATTCCTGCGCGTCAGGGCTGATCTCCGACGCCGCAACGTACGAACTTTCAATCCAGATTCGGAGCAATTCATGAAGAAGACTTCGCTTAGCAGTGCCTTGATGATCGCGGTGGTCGGTGCGGTTGCACTGGTTGGTTGCAAGAAGAAGGAAGAAGAGGTCGCGCCACCGCCGCCGGTTGCAGCAGCCCCGGCACCGATGGTTGAGTCCGCACCTGCCGCGCCGGCTCTCGCAGTGACCGCGGTGACCGTCGGCAACGCGGCAGCGGCTGACATGTCGGTGGCACCGGTTGCGGTGTTGGCAGCCAAGGACAAGATCATCGTATCGATCAAAACCAGCGGTACCGCCAGCAATGTGCCGGTCGGGGCCAAGTTGACCTATCAGGACGGCCAGGTGCCGTGGCCGGCTGGCAAGTACACCGCCGACGTCACCGTCGATGGCAAGGCTGCCGGTACCCCGCAGCAGTTCGAGGTGAAGTGAGCAAGGCGTAAGCCGGCGAACTCTCTCCCGCCGGTGATACGCATGGGCGCAGCCACCAGGCTGCGCCTTTTTTTTGCATCAACCGTAAGTGCTTCTTGTAGGAGCGACGTAAGCCGCGAAGCAGGGGCACCATCGGATGAAGCGATTCGGGCAAACTCAGCGTCGCGGCTGACGCCGCTCCCACAGATAGCACCGTGCCGCTGCATTGAGCCGCGGTTTGCGCACTGTGTGCACCTGTCCCATGTATGGCGCGGGTGGTTGCAGCTGAGACCACCACTGCCATGAGCGACATGAGCAAGACGGCACAAGGCCTGCGCGGGCTTGCGCTGCAACAGGACCGCCGCTCCCTACCTTTGCGTATGGGTTTGCTTTGCCCGGCCCGGTCGAAAACGCGACAATACAAGGGTTTCCCAATCCGGCAGCCGGATGGGGTTTGCGCGCCGGCCCACTGGATGGTTGTGCGCCTGCCCAATCGCCGCTGCCGTTCCACGCACCGCATCCGTCAGCAAGAGAGTTTTTGCCCCCATGTCGAATACGCCGAAGATCATCTACACGCTCACCGACGAAGCTCCGTTCCTGGCCACGCAGTCGCTGCTGCCCATCGTCGATGCCTTTACCGCGACCGCCGGCATTGCCGTCGAAACCCGCGACATCTCGCTGTCCGGCCGCATCCTGTCGCAGTTCCCGGATTTCCTGAAGGACGAGCAGAAGATCAGCGATGATCTGGCCGAACTGGGCGAGCTGGCCACCAAGCCGGAAGCCAACATCATCAAGCTGCCGAACGTGTCGGCCTCGGTGCCGCAGCTCAAGGCCGCGATCAAGGAGCTGCAGGAACAGGGCTACATCCTGCCGAACTACCCGGACGCACCGACCGACGACGTGTCGCGTGAGATCCAGGCGCGCTACGACAAGATCAAGGGCAGTGCGGTCAACCCGGTGCTGCGCGAAGGCAACTCCGATCGCCGCGCACCGTTGTCGGTGAAGAACTATGCCCGCAAGCACCCGCACCGCATGGGCGCCTGGACTGCCGACTCCAAGTCGCACGTCGCGCACATGGACGGCGGTGATTTCTACGGCAGCGAAAAGTCGGCCACCGTCGCCAACGCCGGCAGCCTGAAGATCGAGCTGGTACAGAACGACGGCAACACCGTCGTGCTGAAGGCCAAGACCGCAGTCAAGGCCGGTGAAATCGTCGACGCCTCGGTGATGAACCGCAAGGCGCTGGCTGCGTTTGTTGATGCACAGATTGCCGATGCCAAGGAGCAGGGCGTGCTGTTCTCGCTGCACCTGAAGGCGACGATGATGAAGGTCTCCGACCCGATCATGTTCGGCGTCGTGGTCGACGAGTTCTACAAGGACGTGCTGGCCAAGCACGCTGCCAGCCTCGCCCAGATCGGCTTCGATTCCAACAACGGCATCGGTGACCTGTACGCGCGCCTGTCGCAGCTGCCGGAAGCCGAGCAGGAAGCGATCAAGGCCGACATCGCCGCCGAGTACGCCAAGCGTCCGGCCGTGGCCATGGTCAACTCGGACAAGGGCATCACCAACCTGCATGTGCCGTCGGACGTGATCGTCGACGCCTCGATGCCGGCGATGATCCGTGACTCCGGCAAGATGTGGAACGCCGAAGGCAAGCTGCAGGACACCAAGGCGGTCATCCCCGACCGTTGCTATGCCGGCGTCTACCAGGCCGTTATCGACGACTGCAAGGCGCATGGCGCGTTCAACCCGGCGACCATGGGCTCGGTACCGAACGTCGGCCTGATGGCACAGAAGGCCGAGGAATACGGCTCGCACGACAAGACCTTCCAGATCGCTGCCGATGGCGTGGTCAAGGTCACCGACGAGGCCGGCAATGTGGTGTTCGAACACGCCGTCGAAGCCGGTGACATCTGGCGCATGTGCCAGACCAAGGACGCGCCGATCCAGGACTGGGTGAAGCTGGCCGTCAGCCGCGCGCGCCTGAGCAGCACCCCGGCGCTGTTCTGGCTGGACAGCAAGCGTGCCCACGATGCGCAGGTGATCGCCAAGGTCGAAAAGTATTTGAAGGACCACGACACCAACGGCCTGGACATCCGCATCCTGTCGCCGGAAGAAGCCACCGCCGTGTCGCTGGAGCGCATCCGCAAGGGCGAGGACACCATCTCGGTGACCGGCAACGT
>QFOV01000251.1 GCA_003248565.1 Stenotrophomonas sp. | reverse complement strand
CGTCAACAGCTCGGCATCGACGAAGGCGAAGTTGATGGTCTCCAGCATTTCGCGGGCCACCAGCTGGCGGCGCACACTGAGGTCATCCAGACGGGTTTCGCTGGGCATCGCGATGCGTGCAGCGCCGCCAGGCAAGGTGGTCGGGATGGATTCGTAGCCGTGGATACGGGCCAGTTCCTCGATCAGGTCTTCTTCGATGGCGATATCGAAACGACGGCTCGGGCCGGTGACGTTCCAACCATCGGCAACAGCCTCGACCTGCATGCCGAGCGCGCGCAGGATGCGCTCGACTTCGGCGTCTTCAATCTGGATGCCAAGCACGCGCACGATGCGGGCGCGACGCAGCAGGATCCTGGCGGCGACCGGCAGATCGGCTTCGCGCACGGCTTCGGTGACTGGCGCAGGCGTACCACCCGCGAGGTCCATTACCAGCTTGGTGGCGTATTCAATCGCGGTACGCGGCAACTGCGGATCCACACCACGCTCGAAGCGATGGCCGGCATCGGTGTGCAGGCCCAGCTTGCGGCCACGGCCCATGATCGCCGCCGGGGCGAAGTGCGCCGCTTCCAGGAACACCTTACTGGTCGCATCTGTGACGCGGGTATCGAAGCCGCCCATCAGGCCAGCCAGGCCGACCGGGCGGTCGGCATCGGTGACCACCAGGAAGCTGTCGTCCAACGCGGCGTCGCGGCCGTCGAGCAGCTTGAGGCTTTCACCAGCACGCGAGCGGCGCACGGCGATCGAGCCCTTCAGCGTATCCAGGTCGTAGGCGTGCATTGGCTGGCCGATTTCCAGCATCACGTACTGGGTGATATCGACCAGCAGCGACACCGGGCGCACGCCACTACGGCGCAGGCGCTCGGCCATCCACAGCGGCGTGGTCGCAGCGGCATTGACGCCTTCGATCACACGGCCGAGGTAGCGCGGTGCTTCGGCACCGGCATCAAGCTGGATGCTCAGTTCACGAGCGCCCTGAGCCGGTACGGCGTCGGCAGCGAACGGCTTCACTTCGCTGCGGGTAGCGGCTGCCACGTCGAAGGCGATGCCGCGTACGCTGAAGCAGTCAGCGCGGTTCGGGGTGAGTTTGATCTCGATGCTGGCATCCGGCAGGCCGAGGTAATCAACCAGCGTGGTGCCGACCGGTGCGTCGTCCGGAAGTTCCAGCAGGCCGGAGGCATCATTGTCCAGGCCCAGCTCCTTGGCCGAACACAGCATGCCGTTGGATTCCACGCCACGCAGCTTGGCCGGTTTGATCTTCAATTCGCCGATCTGCGCGCCAACCATGGCCAGCGGCGCGACCAGACCCGGGCGCGCATTCGGCGCGCCGCAGACGATCTGCAGCAGTTCGGCCTGGCCCGCATCGACCTTGCAGATCTGCAGACGATCGGCTTCCGGATGGCGGGTAGCTTCGACGATGCGCGCGACCACCACGTTGTCCAGGCCTGCGCCCAGTGCAGTGACTTCTTCGACTTCCAGACCGATGGCAGTCAGCACGGCGCTGAGTTCGTCGCGCGATGCGGTGGTAGGTACGTGGCTGCGCAGCCAGCTTTCAGAGAATTTCATGTGTCTACCTTGATGGGAGGCACGCCTCCCGTTGCGGTTTTTTTGTTGATACCCGGCGCTTTGCGCCTGGGGTTGGTCAACGTTATTGAGCGGATCAGGAGCTGCCGAGCATGGCTCGGCACTACAGCTGCTCGTTTACGCGAACTGCTTGAGGAAGCGGACGTCGTTTTCGAAGAAGGCGCGCAGGTCGTTGACGCCGTAACGCAGCATCGCGAAACGCTCAACGCCCAGGCCGAACGCGAAGCCGGTGTAGCGCTCCGGATCGATGCCTACCGACTTCAACACGTTCGGATGGACCATGCCGCAGCCCAGCACTTCCAACCAGCGGGTGCTGCCATCCGGCTGCTGCCAGGCGATGTCCACTTCCGCACCCGGCTCCACGAACGGGAAGTAGCTTGGGCGGAAACGCATCTCGAAATCGCGCTCGAAGAACGCACGCACGAACTCGGACAAGGTGCCCTTGAGGTCGGCGAAGTTGGAGTGCTCGTCCACCAGCAGGCCTTCGACCTGATGGAACATCGGCGAATGGGTCTGGTCGCTGTCGCTGCGATACACCTTGCCGGCCGCGATCATGCGCAGCGGCGGCTTGTGGTCGCCCATGTAGCGCACCTGCACACCGGAGGTATGCGTGCGCAGCAGGCGACCGTCGCCGAAGTAGAAGGTGTCGTGCATGGCGCGCGCCGGGTGGTGCGGCGGGAAGTTCAGCGCCTCGAAGTTGTGCCAGTCGTCTTCGATTTCCGGGCCTTCGGACAGTTCGTAACCGAGGCGGGCGAAGATTTCGGTGATGCGCTCCAGGGTGCGCGTGACCGGATGCAGGCCACCGCGCTCGCCATGACGGCCCGGCAGGGTGACATCGATGCTTTCAGAGGCCAGGCGTGCGTCCAGCGCAGCGTTTTCCAGCAGTGCCTTGCGCTCCCCCAGGGCCGAGGACACGGCATCGCGCGCGATGTTGATCGCCTCGCCCGCTGCCTTGCGCTCGTCGGCCGGCAATGCGCCAAGCTGCTTGAGCTGGGCGGTGATGCTGCCGCTCTTGCCCAACAGCGAAACACGCAGGTTTTCCAGCGTTTCCGGGCTCTGCGCCGCAGCCACATCGGCCAGCGCCTGCGCGGTCAAGGATTGGATGTCACTCATGGGATCGACGAAACCTCTGGCCGGCTTGCCTACGCGGTACGCGCCGGGCCGACCCCCGTCGCCACCAGTGGCTGACCGCCGCGCAACCATCGGCAGCGGCAACCAGCACAAAAAAGAATGGGGAAGGACTTGCGCCCTTCCCCATGCATTGTCTCACCACAGCCGCTGCGCGTGAACGCTACAACTGCTGCAGGAAGAACTTATGCCGCCAGTGCGCCCTTGGCCTTTTCTGCCAGAGCGGCAAAACCGGCTGCGTCGTGCACGGCGATATCAGCCAGAACCTTACGGTCCAGGGTGATACCAGCCTTCAGCAGGCCGTTCATGAAACGGCTGTAGCTCAGGCCGTTGATGCGGGCAGCCGCATTGATGCGGGTGATCCACAGCGAACGGAAATTGCGCTTCTTCTGCTTACGGCCAATGTAGGCGTACTGCTGTGCCTTGATGACTGCCTGCTTGGCAACGCGGAAGACCTTGCGACGGGCGTTGTAATAGCCCTTGGCGAGATCCAATACTTTCTTGTGGCGGCGGCGCGCCTGCACACCACGCTTTACTCGTGCCATGGTTCAGTCCTCAGAGGTAGGGAAGCATACGGTCCAGACGGCCTGCGTCTTCTGCGCGGACGTGATTCGTCTGACGCAGGTTACGCTTCCGCTTGGTCGCTTTCTTCGTGAGGATGTGGCTACGGTTGGCGTGACCGCACTTGTACTTGCCGGAGGCGGTCTTGCGGAAACGCTTGGCCGCCGCCCGGTTGGTCTTGATCTTGGGCATTGCTATGTCCTTGATGGTCTCTTTACTGACTGGGCGGTGGGCTGACCCACACTTTCCATCCTTGCCCTTGTCTGTCAAAAGCCCGCGCTCCCACTGGAGGCAGGCAGGTCCTGGGGGTGAAGCAAACAACAAACCCGGCGAACCGGGCCGCCCATTATGCCTTGTGCACCAGCCACTTGCAAACCGCAAGCGGGCTGGCACTCAAATTGGCTGAACAGGCATGCAAACAGGGAGGTAGCCGAAGCCCCTCCCTGTTCAGCAAAGCAGCAGGCCCGTGGGCCGACGGCTTACTTCTTCTTCGGCGCGATCATCATGACCATCTGCCGGCCTTCCAGGCGCGGACGGGACTCGATCACGATTTCCTCACCCAGATCAGCCTCGATCCGGTTGGCCATCTCGCGACCCAGTTCCTGATGGCTCATTTCGCGGCCACGGAAGCGGATGTTGACCTTGATCTTGTCGCCGTCCTCGAGGAAACGACGCATGTTGCGCAGCTTGATCTGGTAGTCGCCCTCATCCGTGACCGGACGGAACTTCACTTCCTTGATCTCGACCTGCTTGGTCTTCTTCTTGGCCTCGTTGGCCTTCTTCTGCATCTCGAACTTGAACTTGCCGAAGTCCATGATCTTGCAGACAGGCGGATCGGCCTGAGGCTGGATTTCAACCAGGTCCAGGCCTTCATCTTCGGCCATGGACAGCGCTTCG
The DNA here is from genome assembly GCA_003248565.1 of Stenotrophomonas sp. Lineage (GTDB taxonomy): Bacteria > Pseudomonadota > Gammaproteobacteria > Xanthomonadales > Xanthomonadaceae > Stenotrophomonas. The sequence goes on along the minus strand of QFOV01000251.1, from coordinate 707 downwards.
TCGCGCGACAACACGCCAATCATTTCACCGTCACTGCCGATCACGCGTACGCGCGGCACCCGGATTTCCTGATTACGGCGGTTCTGTTTGTTGTCAGGGATACTGATATTGCAATCTCCAAGTGGATTAGTACCGGCCCTGCGGAGTGTCCGCCGGGGCCGGGGCCCTACTTACTTCAATGCTTCAATTCTGCCTGCAGCCGCTCGACGAAGGCCTGAACCGACATCGAACCAAGGTCTTCACCGGACCGCGTGCGTACCGCCACGGCCCCGTTCTCCTTCTCGCGGTCGCCCACGACCAGCAGGTACGGTACGCGCTGCAGCGTATGCTCGCGAATCTTATAGCCGATCTTCTCGTTGCGCAAATCCGCGTCAACCCGGAAGCCTTGATTTGCAAGGCTTTTGCGAACTTCGTCGACGTAATCGGCCTGGGCGTCGGTGATATTGGCCACCACCACCTGCACCGGCGCCAGCCAGGTCGGGAACGCACCAGCATGCTGCTCGATCAGAATGCCCAGGAAACGCTCCATCGAGCCCACGATCGCACGGTGCAGCATCACCGGATGGCGCTTCTGGCTGTTCTCGTCCACGTATTCAGCACCGAGGCGACCCGGCATCATGAAGTCGACCTGCATGGTGCCCAGCTGCCAGGTACGGCCGATGGCGTCCTTCAGGTGGTACTCGATCTTCGGGCCGTAGAAGGCGCCC
>QFOV01000250.1 GCA_003248565.1 Stenotrophomonas sp. | reverse complement strand
ACCGAGAGCGGCGTGTCCAGGTCGGACAGCACTTCGCGGACGACGGGTACGAAATTATGCGGGTGTGCGCTGTGGCCTTCAGCGGCCAGCTGCTGGAACTGCTCTTGCGTGATCAAGACGGCTTTCCTTCCGGGAATCGACGGTGGCGGTACGGACGACGGCAACGGGCCACCATCGCCACCAGCGGCGAGCGGAAGAAAGGGAACGCTTGGTCGTCAGAATGGGCACCGCGCAACTCTACCGCAAGAACGGCGCCCGGTGTGCATCCGCAACATGATCAGATGCTTGCAGTGGCAACGATTCAGCTGCCCAACAGGGCTGTTGCGGCCGGTAGATGCATGTGTACCCGCCCTGCCACGCACTGGATATGGAAGCGTCGGGCCTGCAGCGGTTCACCGTCCAGGTTCAGGGTCAGCGGCTGCTCCGCCTCGATCCACAGTTCGCGCAGCCGTGCCCGTTCAGCCACCTGCTCCAGCGCCGCATGCTTGCCTTCGCTGAACAAGGTGCCGAGGGTAACCATCAGTTCGCCGGACAGCTCCGGAATGATGGTCAGGTCCAACAAGCCGTCATCGAGCAGGGCATCGGGGCATAGCTGCTGGCCGCCACCGGCCTGGCGGCCATTGCCGACGCCAAGGGCGATGAAACCACCCTGCCACTCGAAATCCTCACCGTGGATGCGCGCCCGGATCGGCTCGATCCGGCCCAGCTTGCCGATCCCGGTGATCACGTAGGCCAGGCCACCGAGCATCTTCTTCAGGCCTTCATGGGTTTCCACCGTCACTTCGGTGCCAAACCCACCGCTGGCCAGGTTGGCGCACCAATGGACCTTGCCATCGCCTTCCACGCGCAGCAGATCGATGGCGCGCGCCTGTGTATGTGCTGGCAGCTGCAATGCCTGCAACGGTTCGAGCGGAATGCCGGCAGCGGTGGCGAAATCGTTGGCGGTGCCCAATGGCAGCAAGGCCAATGCCGGCAATCGCGACGCATCCTGCCCGGTGTGTGCCAGCGCCTCCGCGACTTCGCTCAAGGTGCCGTCACCGCCGCCTGCAATCAGCAGCTGCGCCTGCGCGGCGATGGCTTCGCGCACATAGCGCTCGGCGTCGCCGGCTTCCCAGGTCACCCGCACCTTGAGGTCCCGCCCCTGCCCGCGCAGCTGGGTCACCGCTGCACGCACGGCATCGTCGCCAGCGGACTTGCCATTGAGGATCAGGTAACAGGGTGCCGGGTGGTGCATGGGGTTCTCCGTTGAAGGCGCGCAGCCTAGCAAGTGGTTTGCTGCGCCCGGGTGAATGTCACCGTGGTGTCACAGCGCACCCGGAGAATGAAAGGCCATAGCAAGGACGACGGATGGAGGCAGGATCAGCCTCCGATGATTCCCCGGCCGCAACGGCAACGTTGCGGCTTTTTTTTGCGCTTCACCTGTAGAGCCGAGCCATGCTCGGCTGGGGCATTGCCGGGGAATTTCAAAGATCACAGGTGAAGCCTCTGCCGAGCATGGCTCGGCACTACCTGCTCCCTCCCTTTCGCATAGCGAAGGGGAGGGTTGGGGAGGGGTTGGCTTCACCGCTTCTGATCTTGCTGTAGCTTCGCGGCTTACGCCGCTACTACAAAAATCCCGGCACTGGATTGCTGTGCCAAAAGCCTCTGCCGAGCATGGCTCGGCACTACCTTGGCATTGTCGGTGAAGCCTCTGCCGAGCATGGCTCGGCACTACAGATCAGCCGCCCTTGGCGAACTTCTGCAGCGCTTCGCCTTGCAGGCGGTAGACCGTCCATTCGTCCTGCGCTACTGCGCCGGTGGCCTTGTAGAAGTCGATGGCCGGCGTGTTCCAGTCCAGCACCGACCATTCGAATCGACCGCAGCCCTGCTCCACCGCCAGCTTGGCGATGTGCTGCAGCAAGGCCTTGCCGGCGCCACTGCCGCGCGCTTCAGGGCTGACGTACAGGTCTTCCAGGTAGATGCCGTTGCGGCCCAACCAGGTCGAGTAGTTGTAGAAGAACACGGCGTAACCAATGGCCTGGCCACCGCGTTCGCAGATCAAGGCCTGCGCCTTTGCATCAGCGGAAAACAGGCTGGCACGAATGCCGGCCTCGTCGGTCTGCACCGAGGATTCGGCTTTCTCGTAGATGGCAAGCTCGCGGATGAAGTGCAGGATCAGGCCTGCGTCATCAGCGATGGCCGGACGGATCTGCACTTCAGCCGCGCGCATCACTCAGCCTCGCGCCACAGCAACATTGCCGCGCATTTTGCTGATCATCTCGGCGTAGTTGGGCGCATTGAAAATGGCCGAACCGGCAACGAAGGCATCGGCACCGGCAGCGGCGATCTCACCGATGTTGTCGGCCTTGACGCCACCGTCCACTTCCAGCAGCACCGGCTTGCCGAGCTTGTCGATCATCGCCCGCACCGCGCGCAGCTTGTCCAGGGTCGACGGGATGAAGGCCTGGCCGCCGAAGCCCGGGTTGACCGACATCAGCAGCACCAGGTCCAGGTCTTCCAGCACCCAGTCCAGCACTTCGACCGGCGTTGCCGGGTTCAGCACCAGGCCGGCCTTGCAGCCGTGCGACTTGATCAGCTGGATGGTGCGGTGCACGTGGCGGCTGGCTTCCGGGTGGAAGCTGATGATGCTGGCGCCAGCCTCGGCGAAGTCCGGCACGATGCGGTCGACCGGCTCAACCATCAGGTGCACGTCGATCGGCGCGGTAACACCGTGCTTGCGCAGGGCCTGGCAGACCATCGGACCGATGGTCAGGTTGGGCACGTAGTGGTTGTCCATCACGTCGAAATGGACCCAATCGGCGCCAGCGGCCAACACGTTGTCGACCTCCTCGCCGAGCTTGGCGAAATTGGCCGAGAGAATGGACGGGGCGATGATGCAGTTGGACATGACGGAGCCTTTCAGCGCTTGCGCAGGGTTTTGATGCGGTCGTAGGCGGCGTTGATCTGCCGGGCCTTCTTCTCGGCCTGGGCGCGCAGCTCGGGGGCGGCGCCTGCCACTTTGTCGGGGTGGTACTGGGACATCAGGCGGCGGTAGGCCAGGTCGATCTCGGCATCGGTGGCGTCGCGGGTGACCCCCAGTTCCCGGTACGGCAGGTCCTTGCCCAGCTTGAACCAGTCGCTGTCGAAGGCGTGCCCCAGCAACAGGCCGATTATCCCGCCAAACAAGGGGTTGGGCCTGAAAAGCAGGGCCCCGGCGATGAAACCGAACAGTTTTCCGTACCAGCGCATGGGTGGGTGAATGGCCTGTGGACAATCAAGACGTGCATTTTATGCCACAGCGGCCCGATCCGGCCGTACACTAGGCCGCCCGCCGACCAGCCGCGGGCCCTGCGGGTCCTCCAGACCCGGGTCCTCCAAGCCGGCGGCATTCATTGCCAAGTCCCAGGAGTGCCCGTGCCGACCACGCTGTTGCAATCCGATCTTCCCGGCCTGCCCTTGCGCCATCGCGGCAAGGTGCGTGATGTGTTTGATATCCCGCGCGAACGTCTGCCGGCCGGAACCCCTCCGGGCGAGTACCTGTTGATGGTCGCCACCGATCGCCTGTCGGCGTTCGACGTGGTGCTGCCCGACCCGATCCCCGGCAAGGGCGAGATGCTCTGCCAGGTGTCCAACTTCTGGTTCGCCAAGACCGCGCACCTGATGCCCAACCACCTGACCGGCATCGACGTGGCCAGCGTGCTGCCTGAGGGCGTGGACCCGGCGCTGTACGCCAAGCGTGCGGTGGTGACCAAGAAGCTCAAGCCGGTACCGGTGGAAGCCATTGCCCGCGGCTACGTGATCGGCAGCGGCTGGAAGGACTACCAGCGCACCGGCAAGATCAGCGGCATCGCCCTGCCCGACGGCCTGCAGCAGGCCGAAAAGCTGCCCGAAGCCATCTTCACCCCGTCCACCAAGGCGGCGGTAGGCGACCACGACGAGAACATCGACTTCGACGCGATGGTCAAGGCCGTTGGCGCCGACATGGCCGAGAAGGTGCGCGATGCAACCCTGCGCATCTACCAGTTCGCCGCCGAATACGCGGCCGAGCGTGGCATCCTGCTGGCCGATACCAAGTTCGAGTTCGGTACCGACGCCGATGGCCGTCTGTACATCATGGACGAGATGCTGACCCCGGATTCCTCGCGTTACTGGCCGGCCGACGAGTACCAGGTGGGCATCAGCCCGCCCAGCTACGACAAGCAGTTCGTACGCGACTACCTGGAAACGCTGGACTGGAACAAGACCGCGCCGGGCCCGGCACTGCCGGCCGAGGTGATCGAGCGCACCCGTGCCAAGTACGCCGAAGCGTTGGACAAGCTGGCCGGCATCAGCGTCGACTGATCCTGCTGTGCCCGTCACGGATGCGCACGGCCACCGTGCGCATCCGTAGGGAAGCCGCGCTATGCTCTGCCAGTCAACCCGGGAGGGAGTTGGAATGAGTATTGCGCGTCCTGTGGATCGTTACTTCGCCAGCTACTCTGGCGATCACGTCAACCACACCAATCAGGCCATCCACGTGTTCGCCGTGCCGGCAATCCTGTGGTCGGTGATTGCCATGCTGTGGTGCATCCCGCCACTGCTGCCGTGGTTCCAGCATGGCATCTGGGCGGCATTCGCCATGTTCGGCACCTGGGCCTATTACAACCGCCTGTCGCGCCCGCTGGGCATCGGCATGCTGATCATCTTCTTCGTGTTCGGCTGCATCTGCCGGCTGCTGGAAGACCGGCTCGGCATCCAGATGCTGCTGTACATCGCCATCGGCGTGTTCGTGGTGGCGTGGATCGCACAGTTCATCGGCCACAAGATCGAAGGCCGACGCCCCAGCTTCCTCACCGACCTGACCTACCTGCTGATCGGCCCGATCTGGGTGCTGTCCAAGCTGTTCCGGCAGTTCGGCTGGCGCTACTGAG
>QFOV01000249.1 GCA_003248565.1 Stenotrophomonas sp. | reverse complement strand
TGCCCAGGGGAAATGCATGAACGTCTATGCCGTGGTGTTGGCCGCTGTATCGAGCTTCCTGCTGGGCGGCTTGTGGTACTCACCCGTCCTGTTCGGCCGTGCCTGGAACCGCGAGAACGGCGGCGAAGTACCGCAAGGGCATCCGGGCAAGGTCTTCGGTGTGGCCTTTGTGTTTTCGCTGGTGGCTGCGTTTGCTTTTGCCTGGTTTGTCGGCCCGCAGCCGGAGCTGCGCAAGGCCTTGCTGTGCGGTGTGATTGCCGGCTTCGGCATGGTCGCGGCGAGCTTCGGCATCAACTACCAGTTCGCCCAGCGCAGCGGAAAACTATGGGCAATCGACGGCGGTTATCACACCGTCCAGTTCCTGCTGTTCGGCCTGATTCTGGGGCTGTGGCACTAAGCCCATAGCAGCAGCTGTTGTTGCTGTTGCTGTTGTTGCTCCAGCCCCCTCCTTTGCGCACAGCGCAGGGGAGGGTTGGGGAGGGGTAGCTTTTGCAGTTGCCATTGCTGCGGCTTTCCGCCCGCGAGTGCCCTTCCGCAACAGCGGATTTGACGGAAACCCCAATGGAGCGACGTACATCCCTGCACATCGCCCTTCGGATTCTTTCCGCTGGCGCCTTCGCTGCGCAAGCGGGACACGGAAGAACGCAGGCAAAAAGTATCCACGCTGCCCCATCACTGTCGATGATGACGTTCTTTACGCATATCTGCTCCATATGTAGAAACAGAATTTGTCACCTCGAACCTCGCGGGCAAAAATCCCCTCGCTTTCTGCAAAGGCATTCGAAAGCACGCTCAAGCGACTTCACCAACTGACAGATTCAACAGCCATACGGTTGAATGATTGCCGGGTGCTACGTAAGCGCGCTCTGGCACCCTTCAAGCCTGCTGGCATCGGCATACATGCATCGAACTCCCCCGCATCATTGACAGCAAGCAACGCGCGCCAAAGCCAATGGAGGCAGTCTTCTGGCGGGTTTGCAGACGCCAGCACCATTGCCGGAGTGGAATCTTCAGTGACACCCACACCTAGCATTTCAAGGAAGAAATTTGTTCATCACAACGGATCGACTGGATGATGCCGTGCTGACGAAGGCGGTATGCGAGCAGGTTCTGGCAGTACAAGTGAAGCAGTTCATCCCCAGGGAAACCGCGATGGAGATTGGCCACCGCATCCTGGGCCAAGGATTCGACAGCTACGTCAATGCGCCCGATATCGGCAGGATAGGCATGGCGCTGTACGAAGCAGAAAATATCCCTGCCCGCCTCGATGCCTACTTCAATACAGCCTTGGACAACATTGAGGTGTTGCGGAAGCGATGCATGCCATACGCCTCACCCATGGATATGCTTCGCTGCACGCTGGATGAAATGTGGCCTGCTGGCGCCCAACTCGAGCATCTTTATGGACGCAAGGCGTATGTCGGCCTGTCACGGATCGTCCAGCCCGGGGTGGAGTTCCTCGCCCACCACGACATCCTCGCGAAAGATGCACCCGAGACCTTCCGCTCGCACAGTCTCACCTCGCAGCTGGCAGCAAACATCTACCTCACCATGCCGACGGATGGCGGCGGACTGCATATTTGGCAGTCGGCGATCTCCGCTGCGGAGTTTGATGGCATGCGCGGCGACAGCTATGGCATAGATCCATCCCTCCTCGGCAAACCGACACTACATATCCAGCCCGAAGAAGGCGACCTTGTCCTGTTCAACTCACGCCACATGCACGCTGTCACACCCGGATCGGACAAACCACGTTTGAGCCTGTCCTGTTTTGTCGGCTACCGCGGCGTTGCGAGCCCTTTGACCTTCTGGAGCTGATGGGTGAGCAACCATTTCCACGAATTCGTATCACTGGCGCTGATTCATCTGCTGGCAGTCATTGCACCAGGCCCGGACTTTGCCGTCACCGTGCGGCAAAGTGTCAGGCACGGCAGGTGGGCGGGGGTGCAGGTGGCAATCGGCATCGGCGCCGGCATTTCCGTACATGTCCTCTACACACTGCTCGGCGTCGGTGCGTTGCTGCATGCCAATGCACTGTTGATGACCGCTACCAGGATGCTCGGCGCGACCTATCTTCTCTATCTGGTGTTCTCATTCCTTCGCAGTGCCGGACGTTCCAGCTCCGCTGGAAAGCTCGAAGGCACCGGTACCGCCTCCGCACTTGGCTGGCGCAGGTCCTTTTTACTTGGCTTCGTCACCAATGCGACCAACCCCAAGGCCACACTGTTCTTCCTCGCGATCTTCACCACGGTGGTCAGCGCCGGAACGCCATTGAAGGTCCAGGTGCTTTATGGAATCTGGATGTGCCTGGTCAATGCGGGCTGGTTCGTGCTGGTCAGTGTGCTGTTTACCCAGCAGGCGGTACGCGACAGGTTTCTGCGCATGGGCGGCTGGCTGGAAGGCATGATGGCCCTGGTTTTCCTTGTTTTCGCCGGGCGTCTGCTATGGGAGGTGGCCAGCAGCCTGCCGTTGCTCGTCGGTGAGTAAGTCGCCTCTGCCATGCAGGAGCGCATGGTGCCAGAAGGCTGCTCGCACAGTTGAAGGACGACGTGCACTGCAACGGCCACAAACGAAAAATCCGGGCACGTTGACCCGCCCCGGACTCCGTTGCCCCATCGGACAGGGAGCAAGCTAGGCCAGGTTCGTACGCAACCAGCGCATCACGGTTTCAACCACACCCAGCTTTTGCGGCACGTCCAAAGCAATTGCACGCGCGAAGCCATCAGCATTGCGAATGAACGTCTGCCGCGCGATCCGCTGCGCCTGCTGCACCGTCGACTGCTGCCGCCGCAGCTGCACGATCTGCACCGACGGACGGCCCGGCGGCGCGAACTTCTGGTAGCGGCGCAGCTCATCGGCGACCAGACTCACGTCGTTGTCTGCCTTGAGCTGGCCTTCACCCGCCAACAACAGCTGTTCCAGCGCCGAACCCGCGGCAGTCAGCGCATCGCCTTCGGCAGCGAACATTGCCTGCGTACCCAACAGCGCCAGTGCGCCATCGCGCTGCTGCAGTCGCTGCAGTTGCGGTGCCCAGGGGAAGCTTGCAGGAGGGGTGGCCATGGTTGTCTGGAGTAATGGAAGGTGGCGCACTTTACGGGTTGGAGCAGGGATGTTCCAGCGAAGGACTCCCCTCGCCACAACCTCAACCAATAACCCGTTTGAACGGTGGCAGGGAATCAATGATGCGCTTGCCATACCTGCGCGTCAGCAGGCGCGAATCCAGGATGATTACCCGCCCGGTATCGGTCGAGGTGCGAATCAGGCGCCCGGAAAACTGGGTCAAGGTGCGCAACGCATGCGGGATCGCGATCAGGTTGAATGAGTTCAAACCACGGCTCTCGAACCATTCGCTCAGCGTCGAGGTCTGCGGGTCGGTCGGCACCGCGAACGGCACCTGGGTGATCACCACCGTGGTGCAGGCCTCGCCCGGCAGGTCCAGGCCTTCACCGAACGAATTCAAGCCGAACAACACCGAGCCTTCACCCGCCGAGGTGCGCTTGATGTGCTCGTCGATCATCTTCTGCTTGGCGCCGTCGCCCTGCACCAGCACCTTCTTGCGCAGCGTCGCCGGCATCAGCTCGGCCACCTTTTCCATCTTCCAGCGCGAGGTGAACAGGACCATGCTGCCCTTGTCCCAATCCAGCTCGTTGACCAGGTACTTGGCCACTTCCTTGGGATGGCGCTCGCGGTCATCCGGCGTCACCGGGAACTGCGGCACGATCAATTCAGCCTGGTTCGGCAGGTCGAACGGTGAGGCCAGCGACACCATCTCCGCTTCCTCGGGAATACCGTTGTCGATCGCCAGCGACTGGAAGTCACCGCCACCTGTCAGCGTCGCCGAAGTCATCACCACCGAGTCCACTTCATCCCATAGCAGCTTGCGCAGCACCATCGCCGCCGATACCGGCGAGCAGTGCAGGATGTAATCGCCATCGCGTGACATCGTCACCCAGCGCGCGATCGGCGGCTGGCCTTCCTTGTCCTCGCGGCGCCAGCCAGCCCACAGGTTGTACTGCTGCTCGACCATTTCCTGGGCCATGCCCAGGTTGCGCTGCAGGCGTTCGACCGCCGGATCATCCTGCTTGCCCTTGGCCACCGCCGAGGCCGCCGCCGTTGCCCAGTTGAGCAGCGTGCGGGTTTCATCGGCCAGCACTTCGATCGGCTGGCGCCAGGATTCAGGCAGGCGGCCATTGGCAGCGCGCCACATCGGTTCGCGGTCATCGGGCTGCGGAATCCACACATTGCCGATGTCATCGCGGAACGACTTCAGCAACTTGCTCACCCGCGATGCCACATCGATGGCTTCGTTCGGCAGCAGGTTGCCGATCTTGTCCTTGTCCACGGCGCGGTAGGCGCCGGCAATCAGGATCTGCAGGCGACCGGTGCGCTTTGCCATGTCGTCCAGCGGCAGATTGGCTGCGCCCTGGTCGATGGCGACGTTGCCGATGTGGTGGCCTTCGTCCAGCACCAGCAACATGTCGCCAGGCGGCGCGATCAGCGGCTGGCCGCTGTCACTGTCGCCCAGCGACAGCGCCGACAACAGCAGCGCGTGGTTGGTGACGATGATCTGTGCGTCGCGTACTTCGGTACGTGCGCGCAGCACCGGGCATTGCGCCGAATACGCGCAGCGGCGCCCAGCGCAGGCCGAGGCCGGCGTGGTGATGCGCATGCGCAGCGTGGGCGTGACGTTCTCCGGCGCGTTGTCCAGATCGCCGTTCCAGCGGCCCTCGATGAAGGCCTTGGTCAGCTTTTCGGCAACGTCCATTTCAATCGGCGCCAACGGCCGGTCGTAGAGCTGCACGTCGTCGCCGAACATGCCTTCCTGCACGCCCTCGCCCTGCGCTTCGGCCGCATTGCGGGTGCACAGGTAGCGGGTGCGGCCCTTGGCCAGCGCAACGGTGGCCTGCAG
>QFOV01000248.1 GCA_003248565.1 Stenotrophomonas sp. | reverse complement strand
TTCCTGGGTACGGCCGTCCTTGATCAGGCGGTACTTCACGCGGGTGAAGGCCTGGCCCTTGCCCGGCTTGACGTATTCGGTGTCGATGATGACAGCCGGCTGGTTGTTGACCAGGATCTTCATCCCGTTCTTTACGTCGTTCATGCCGTAACTGGCCATGCTGAAACTCCTGAATTGGCAAAACCGCCGCGTGTTGCGGGCGGCCGGATTAGAATGGAACGCCCGCCGTCTGGTGGGCCATCTGTTTTTCTGACCGCCAATGATAACCGCAGCCCCCGTCCTCACTCCAGAAAAAGCCATCCTGACCCTGCCCGACGACCGCTGGCAGGCGCACTGGCGCCTGGCCATCCGCGATCCGGCGGAGCTGCTGGCCATGCTGGGACTGGATGCCGAAGCGGTCGGGGTTTCGGCCGAGGCACTGGCGCAGTTCGCGCTGCGGGTACCGCGCGGTTTTGTCGCCCGCATGCGCCCTGGCGACCCCACCGACCCCCTGCTGCGACAGGTATTGCCGATCACCGACGAGATGCGGATCGTGCCCGGGTTCAGCTTCGACGCCGTCGGCGACGGTGCGGCCAAGAAAGCCACCGGCGTGATCCAGAAGTACCGCGGCCGCGCCCTGCTGGTGACCACCGGCAGTTGTGCGATCAACTGCCGTTACTGCTTCCGCCGCCACTTCGACTATGCCGGCGAGAACGCCGCCAAGGGCGGCTGGCGCGAGGCGGTGGCGGCGATCGCGGCCGACCCGGGCATCGACGAGGTCATCCTCTCCGGTGGCGACCCGCTGTCGCTGAACACCTCCAAGCTGGCCGAGCTGACCGATGCCCTGGCCGCCATCCCGCACATCAAACGCCTGCGCATCCACAGCCGCCTGCCGGTGGTCCTGCCCGAGCGCGTGGACGACGGCCTGGTGCAATGGTTGGCCAGCCTGCCCTGGCCGGTGGCCTTCGTGCTGCATGCCAACCATGCCAATGAATTCGACGCCCAAGTGGATGCCGCCCTGGCCCGCATCCGTCGCACCTGCGCACAACTGCTCAACCAGGCGGTATTGCTACGCGGCGTCAACGACGAGCTGGACGCACTGGCGGCATTGAGCGAGCGCAGCTTTGCTGCCGGCGTGATGCCTTACTACCTGTACCAGCTGGACAAGGTACAAGGCGCGGCCCATTTCGAGGTCAGCGACGAGCAGGCACTGGCCCTGCACGCCGCGTTGATGGCCCGGCTGTCCGGTTATCTGGTACCCAAGCTGGTGCGCGAGATCGCCGGCGACACCAGCAAGCGGCCGCTCTGAGACAGAGCGGCTGGGTTTCTGCGGGCCAACCAGGCGGCCAGGTCAGCGCACCGCCGCCATCGCACCGCGTTCCAGCAGGCTCACCAGGCCAGCCGCCTCCAGCGGCCGGCCCAGCCAGTAACCCTGGACCAGATCGCAGCCACGCTGGCTGAGCAGCTCAAACTGTGCTTCCTGCTCGACCCCCTCGGCCACCACGGTAATGCCCAGCGCGTGGGCCATGGCGATGATGGCCGTGGTCAAGGCCAGATCGTCTGGATCACGCTCCATGTCGGCAACAAAGCTGCGGTCGATCTTGACCCCGTCCACCGGTACCTGGCGCAGATGGCTGAGCCCGGAGAAGCCGGTGCCGAAGTCGTCCAGCCACACCTTCACCCCGGCCCGGTGCAGCTTTTCCAACAGGGACACCGCCAGCATCTCATCGCCGATCACCGCGGTTTCGGTCAGTTCCAGATGCAGGCGCGAGGCCGCCAGCCCCGATCCGAGCAGGCTGCTCTCAACCTCCTGCAGCAGGTCACCGTTACGCAGTTGCTTGGGCGAGACATTGACCGAGATGAACAACTCCTCGCCCAGCGCATTGCGCGGCCACTGCTGGGCCTGCTCACAGGCCGCGCGCAGCACCTTGGGGCCGATCATCTGGATCAGGCCGCTCTGCTCGGCCACGTCGATGAACACCGACGGCGGGATTGCGCCCAGCGCCGGGTGATCCCAGCGCAGCAGCACCTCCACGCCACACAGCATGCGATCGCGGGTGCGGAAGATCGGCTGGTAAACCAGACGCAGCTCGTTGCGCTCCCAGGCTCCACGCAGTTCCTGCTCCAGGTGCAGGCGCCGCTCCACCGCATGATCCATGGCCAGGTTGTAGTAACGGAAACAGTTCTTGCCGGCCAATTTGGCCTGGTACATCGCGATATCGCCATTCTTCAACAGCGCGGTAGCGTCAACTGCATCCTCCGGGAACAAGGTGATGCCAATCGAGCTACCGAGGAATATCTCGCGCTGCTGCACGTGCAGCGGCTTGCCCAGATCGATCACCAGCCGCTCGGCCAGCTGCTTGGCGATCTCGGCAGCGCTGCTTTGGCCCTGGCTGATCAGGATGACGAACTCGTCACCGCCGAACCGCGCCAGCAAGGCGTCGTCCCCACCAATCTGCTCAACGGCGCTGGAGATGTGCTGCGCAAACTGCAGCAGGGCATCGTCGCCGGCTTCATGCCCCAGCGTGTCATTGACCCGCTTGAACTCATCGATATCAATGAACAGCAGCGCCAACCCACGCCCAGCCGCCTGCGCGCGCAGCAAGCGGTGGTCCAGGGCTTCACGGAAAGCGAGCCGGTTGGTCAAGCCGGTGAGTGCATCGGTATAGGCCATCTGGCGCACGTCACGATCGTGCCGGGCAATGCTCTGGCTCATCCGATCGAAGGTGCGCAGCAACTCCCCGACCTCGTCGCCGCGTCGGGTCGCCTGCGCCTCGATCAGGTAATCGCCGCGCTCGATACGCTGCGCCGCCGCGCCCAACCAGCGGATCGGCCGCACCAACGTGTACTGCACGTAGAACGCCATTACGCAGACAAAACCGAGCAACAGCAGCATCAGGCCCAAGGCCCAGCCCAGTTCCCGCCGCTGTGTCTCCTGCATGCGCTGTTCCAGCGCCTGCATGGACTTGGCCTCCTGGGCACGCACCGGCGCCAGGTTCATGCCTACACGCAGCCCGCCCAGGGGCTGGTCACCAATCGCCAGCGGTACATCGACCTCGAGTATCGACGGCGACTCCTGCACCAGCGGTTTGCGCGAACGCACCGCCGCGTTGGCAAAGGGGTCATTCATCGGCTGGCCATAACCGGCCACATCGAACGAACCATCATGGATCAGCCGCCCTTCCGGGTCGTAGACCAGCACGTAGCTGACCGACTTCTGCCGCGCCGTATTGCGCACCGCTGCACCGATGGCAGCAAAATCGGCGTAATACAGTGGATTTATCAGCGTATCGGCCAAGGCATTGGCCAAGGCGGTGCCGCGCTCACGCACGCCCTGGTCGAACACCTGGCTCAGCACCTCGCCACTGTTGCGCAAGGCCTCGCGCTGGGCGGCAGCCTGGCGCACCAGCATCAGCCCGACAATCGCCACCACCACCAGCAGTACCACGGCGCTGCCTGCCAGGAAGCGGGCCTGCAATCCAAACCGGGGCGTGCTCATTCCACCTCCATCCGGATACGGACCAGACCACGGCGCAGACGCTCCAGCGCGCGCAGGTTGTCCGGGTCGACGGGGTGAAAGCCCGTGGTTCCAAAAAACTTGGCCAGCGCCGGCCCGGCCACCGGGTCACTACTGGCCTGCAGCAACACCTGTTGCAGGCGATCACGTACCGCCGGATCGAGGTCGGCGCGCACCATTTCCACTGCACGCGGGATCGGCTCGCTGCGGTACAGCACCCGCATGTCCTGGCGGAAGGCTGGCGGCATGGCCTGGTCGTCACTCCAGTCGATGCTGCTGATCACCCCGGCATCCACCACCCGCTTGTGTACATAGGTGGAGATGTTCAGTTCCGTGCGCACGAACACATACCCCACCGAGTCCTCGACCGGGGTGTCGCGCGGGTCCAGCAGGATCTCAGGCTGCAGGTCGTGGTCGAGCAGCTCCATGGCCGGCACCAGGTAGGCACTGGTAGACAGCGCGCTCTGCAGTGCCAGGGTACGCCCGCGCAACCCCTCCAGCGTGGTGATCGGGCTGTCGCGGCGCACGAAGAACACGCTGTGATACGTGCCCACGCCATTGCGCTCGGTCAGCAGCAAGGGCTTGGCGCCCGCCCGCTGGCCCAGCGCCATCGCCGTGCCCGAAGTCTCGGTGACCCAATCAACCCGGCCGCGCCGCAGATAGCTGCCCATCTGCTGCGCGTCCTTGGCCATCAGGATGCGTCCTTCGACGATCCCGACATCGCGCATGCGCGGCACCACATAGTCCAGCAGTGGCTTGAGTTGGTCGTAATGCGACTTCGGATCATCGCTGATCCGCCCCAAGACCAATACCGAACGATCAACCGCCCCCACCGCAACGGGCTGCAGTGCAGCCAGTGTCAGTGCGGCTCCCCAAAGCCATCGCAAGACACCCAAAACGACACCCCCTAATCCATCCCCACAGAGTACCGCTTTTAGCAAAGCGTGATGCAGTCCTCAGCCCTTGTCTGTCGAGGCCAGTCGGGCCATGCGCTGGGCATCGGACAGGATGCCGCGCATCAGCCTGACCTCCTGCTCGGACAGATCAGCTTTCATGAACAGACGACGGAGCTTGCGCATGGCCGATTCCGGGGCGCGGCCCTTGTGGAAGTCGATCTGGTCCAGGGTATCGCCCAACTGACCGAACATGCCTTCCAACTGGGCATGGCTGGCAGGGGCCTCGTCGCGGCCAGGCTCAGCCACCACCGGCGCTGCCACGCCGGGCTGCGCTTCCAGCACCGCCATGCGAACCTCGTAGGCCAGGACCTGGACCGCGGCGGCCAGATTCAGCGAGCTGAACCCGGGATCGGACGGAATGTGCACGGCGGCATGGCAGAGCTGCAGCTCCTCATTGGTCAAACCGGTGCGCTCGCGACCGAACACAAAGGCCACTTCCGCCGGTTCGGCTGCCTTGGCCACGGCGCGTTG
>QFOV01000247.1 GCA_003248565.1 Stenotrophomonas sp. | reverse complement strand
GAGCCCTGCAGCAGGTAGCCGTCGCTGTCGATGTCACGCAGGGTCGGCTCGCCCAGGTTGTTGGTGAAGAACGGGTTGATGCCCTTGGCCTGGAAGCCCGAACCAGTCAGCGACAGGCCGCCGAACTTGGCCTGCACGCCATAGCCGAGGCCCTTGGAGGTGACCTTGTCGACGGTGTCGTCGGTGTTTTCGGAGGTCTGGTAGGCACCGTTGACCCAGGTGTAGATGGTCGAACCGCCCACATCGAACTGGTAGCTGACCTCCGATTCGAAGCGCGGGTTTTCCTGGTAGGCCTTGCCGGTCGGGCTGTCGTCGTTGGTGTCGACCGGGTCCATGATGCCGACCGCGACACGCAGGCCTTCAGCCAGGTTGTTGTTGCGGTAGGTGATCTGCGAGGTCGGGAACGGATACGGGTAGCCGGTGCCGATGTTGCCGAAGGACACGCCGTTGCCGTCCACCAGGCCAAGGGTGTCGGACACGTTGCCGTAACCGGCCAGCAGCTCATCGAGGAAGATGTTGGAGCGCGAGAACAGGCCGAAGTCCTTGCCCACCAGCACCTCGCCCCACTCCGGGCTGGAAACGGTGCCGTAGAACTGGCGAACGTCGATGGCGGTATCGGTGCCGTTGGTTTCGCTGTCGTTGATGGTGACCCAGAAGGACGAGCGGCCGGTCAGCTTGAGACCATCGATCTGCTTGCCGAAGTTGAAACCGATCCAGTTGGGCAGAAAGCCCATCTTCACCCGCGACTGGCGACGGTCGAACTGCTCGCCGTCGCGATCGACGTCGCTGTTGACGTAGAAGGCGTTGATGTAGCCGTCGGTGGAGAATGTGGTGTCGTCCTTGTCATACAGGACGATCTCGGCGGCGGCCTGCTGCGCGGTCGCCAGAGCGACGGCGGTAGCCAGGGTCAGGGGCAGAAGTCGAGTGATGGCGATCTTGTTGTTGTGCATAACGCTCTCCGCTTGAGTGGCGACCGCCAGGGCAGTCGTGTCGGAGGCGATTATCGAAAGCGGGTCCGGCGGGCCATACACTGCCTTGGCAGCGATTCGCTGCTGCTTTGGCCGGGCGCTACCGTCGCGCTTCCGCCGACTCGCGACCGACCTGCTACCGGTAGTGGGAGAAAGGTATTAGTACCGGGCCAGCCCTAGGGCGTAGACATGCGCCAGTAACGAAGCAGCAGGCGTCGCGCACCGCAACGAACGGCGGCGGCGCGGCTGCACAAGGCTTCGCCCCGGTGCGGGCTCCTACACAGCCACCAGACGCTGCCTCACCTTGTAGGAGCCGCGCCCCGCGGCGAATCGAAAGAACGCGGCAAAGCCAGAGCCTCGCACCGGATCGGGGCTCCCACAGAAAAAGGGCGTTGGAAATTCGCGCGCAGTCGCGCAAAGAGCACTGAAGAGAACGCAGCCTAGGCCGGCGACGGTGCTCCGCTGGCCAGTACGCGCCAGTCGCGGGCGCTTAGCAGCTGCTCATGTACCAGGAGCAGATCGTTCGCGGTCAGGGCCACCAACGCTTGCTGCACCCGTTGCAGGTGCACCTCGGGCAAGCCTGCCAGATGCAGCTGCCATAGCTGCTCGGCACGCGGCAGATTGGCCTTGGCCGGGCTCAGCGCTGGCAGCAAGGCATCGCGATACCGCGACAAGGCCGTATCGTCCAGTGCTGCGAGCAACTGACGCTGCTCGCCCAGAAAGACGCGGATATGCTCGAAGATCCCAGCCGCCTCGCACACCGGCGACTGCAGGGCAAACAACAGGCCCCGGCAACCCTCGACCTGACGGAAACCGGCGAACAGCGCGTAACCCAATTGCAGCTCGCCACGCAGGCGCTGATAGAAACGCCCCTGCAGCACCTGGCCAAGCACACGCCAGGCGGCCTCGGTACAGGCATCGCCGGCAGGCAAAGGGCAGAACAGCAACAAGGCTGCATCCGTACCCGGCTGCGCGACCTGCTGCCAGTCGATCCCGGTCTCGATGCGGGGCGTGGGCGGCAAATCCGCCAGCGACTCGACAGCTGCGCACAACTCGGCCAACTGTGCCTGTTCGCTCGCTCCGAGCCCGACACTCAGCCCCTCCAGCCGCGAGGTCTTGGGCATCTCGCACAGCCGCGGCAAACGCTGCAGCAGCGCCCGCAACAACATGCCCTGGGCAGCGGGCTCGGCTGGGTCATCCCGCGCGGCCAACAGCAGCGGCACCAGCAAGGCACTGAAGGCCGGCAACAGCGATGCAGGACCGCGCAATGAAAGGCTCCAGCCAGCAGCTTGCACGCTCAGCTGGCTGATGATGCCCAGCCGCTCACCACGCCAACGCAGATCGGCGCTGCGCACCAGCAATCCTGCTTCGATGGCAGTCGCGTCGCCCGCATCTGAACAGGGACCACGCCAGTAAAGCGCGGCCGGCCCCCCCTCGGTCTGCCCCGGATGATGTCGCAACGCGGCCAATGGCAAAACGGCCGATGCCACGGCAGCGCCGGCCAGCAGCGGATCATTGCCAGGCAGCCGCCACTGGTGGCTCGGAATTGGCGCTGGTGATGGTATCGGCAGGACCTGCAATGGCAAATCCAATCCGATTGCCGGCCACAGGGGTCGCACCTGTTCGCCGCACTGCAATTCGATCAGCCCGTCACCGCGAGCCAGGCAAGCCAGCAGCGCATTCAGTTGGCGCAAGGTGTGGCTGTCGTCCTGAGCAGGCGATTGCAGCTTCCTGGCCACCGCCAACGGGCTGAGCCCAAGCAACCTGAGCGCTGCTGCCTGCTGTTGGTGCTGCAGCCGCAATGACCAATCTGCATGGCCCTGCAGCTGCGCGGCCCAGCTCTGCAGGGCGGCGCGCAAGGCCGCGCCCTGCAGGGTGGTGGCGCCAGGAAAGTCCAGGCGCAACAGGCATTGCCCCCCGTGCTGATACAGCACCCGCGCCTGCAACTGCCGGCACAATTGCAGTGCGCGCAGGCCGTCGAGCAAGCCGCCGGGCGCAGGGTCCTGCAAGGCATCCAGTAACAGATCCAACGATGCGCTCAGCTCGCGGGTGTCGAGCTGCACGGCAAGGCCCAGGTGCACACCCGAGCGACTGTGCTGCAGGTGCAGGCACGGCGCTCGCAGCGGCAGCAGGTCAGCCGGTGGCACGAAACAAGCGTCGCCCTCGCCTGCCGGCAACGCTCCAAGTAGCGCCTCGGCGATATCCAGCAACTGCTCGGCCGGTTGTGGCCCAACCAGAGTCAGGTTCATATGCCGAGCCTGGTAGTGGCGCTGATGGTGATCACGCAGCGCCTGCTGAAACTCCGCAGACTCCACAACCAGCGTGCTGCGATCGCCGGCCAGAAACGCGCCGCAGCGATGCCCGGCAGCGAGCGCCTGGCCCAGGGCATGATTGATGCGACTGTCGGCATCCTGGCTGCGCGCCTGGTACTCGGCGTGCAGCACCTCGCGCTCGCGCACCTGCGCGTCGAGCTCCAGCAACGGCTGGCCGAGCATATCCAGCAAACGCATCAGCGCCGGCTGCAGCAGCTCGGCCGGCACCTCGCAGACGAAATCGGTGTGCCGCGCCTGAGTCGAGGCATTGACCAGTCCGCCATGGCGCTGGACGAAGGCCATCACCCCCTGCTCTCCCGGGTAATCGCGGCTGCCGAGAAACAACAGATGTTCGAGAAAGTGCGCCAGGCCCGGATAGGCCGGTGGCTCGTCATGACTGCCCGCCGCCACCCGCAGGCACAACCCCACCTGCTGCGCCCAGGGCTGCTGCTGCACGCGCAGCTCGGCGCCATTGGCCAGGCGCCGGGTAACGGGAGCTTGATTGGACATCGTCGGTTCTCTGGGCAGCTTGTCGCCAGCTTGCCCCCTTGCCCCCCGGTCCGGCAATGCTGCTTTGGGCCGAGACAAACCGATACGCTGGTGCAAAGCCCTCCTATGGCCGGCAACAAAAGCCCGTCCCGCGCGGGCATGCTGTTAGAATACGCAGCCTTTTTCAGCCCGTCACAGCGTCCCATGTCCCAGGATTCCAACCGCCTCGCCCTGTCTCGCCGCTTCTCCGTCGCCCCGATGATGGATTGGACGGATCGCCACTGCCGGTTCTTTCTCCGTCAGCTGTCGCGCAATGCCCTGCTCTACACCGAGATGGTCACCACCGGCGCGCTGATCCATGGCGACCGCGAGCGTTTCCTCCGTTACAGCGAGTGCGAACACCCGATTGCCCTGCAGTTGGGCGGCAGCAACCCGCAGGACCTGGCGACCTGCGCGAAGATGGCCGAAGAGCATGGCTATGACGAAGTGAACCTGAACGTTGGTTGCCCCAGCGATCGGGTGCAGAACAACATGATCGGCGCCTGCCTGATGGGCCATCCCGCTCTGGTAGCCGACTGCGTGAAGGCCATGCAGGACGCCGTGAGCATCCCGGTGACGGTGAAACACCGCATCGGTATCAATGGCCGTGACAGCTATGCCGAGCTGTGCGATTTCGTCGGCCAGGTGCGTGATGCCGGTTGCCGCAGCTTCACTGTGCATGCGCGTATCGCCATCCTCGAAGGCCTGTCGCCGAAGGAAAACCGCGAGATTCCGCCGCTGCGTTACGACGTGGCTGCCCAACTCAAGCAGGACTTCCCCGACCTGGAGATCATTCTCAACGGCGGTATCAAGACCCTCGAGGAATGCGAGCAGCACCTGCAGATCTTCGATGGTGTGATGCTCGGCCGCGAGGCCTATCACAATCCCTATCTGCTGGCGCAGGTGGACAGTCGCCTGTTCGGCGCCGCGGACGCGGGAATTACCCGCATGGACGCCCTGCTCGCACTCAAACCCTACGTCGAGCAACACCTGCGCGACGTGCTGGGCCTGGCTCAAGGCTTCCCAGGTGCGCGGCGCTTCCGCCAGTTGCTGTCGGTGGACATTCACAAGGTGCAAGACCCGCTGGCGCTGCTCGACCAGGCAGCAGAACTGCTACGCGGGCGTTAATCCGGCGCGCTGAGGCGGTAGCGGCTACGCCCCGTCGTCTGCACCAGACCGTTTTCCTCCATGCGGCGCAGCACCTGGCGTACGCTGACCAGCGATAGCGGTTCGCCGGCGTCGCTCAGTTGCCGATGCAGCTCGCGCGCGGAGATACCCTCTTCGTCATTGGCGCTGCACAGCGCCTCCACCACCTTGAGCCTGGGCATGCTGAAGCGCAGCCCGGCGGCCTGCAGCCACTCACGGCACTGGCGCGTATCCAGGCCTGCGGAAACTGAACGAGAAAGCAGGGTTTGGGTCGACATGTTCGGGCTCCTTGGCAGCTCGTCTAAAGTCGGACTCCACCGACTTCGGTACGTTCTCACGTACCGTTATTACTAAAGACGAACGAGCCAGCGAAAAGCGCAGCCCGAAAAGGTAAATTTTGTCAGTGACCCGACCGTTGAGCACTTGCAGCGCCTCGGGTAAGGTCATGCCATCTGCAACGACAAGGCCTCGTCATGACCTCCAAGCTGGAACAACTCAAGCAGTTCACTACCGTAGTCGCCGACACCGGTGACCTCGATGCCATCGCCCGCCTGCAACCGGTGGATGCCACCACCAACCCCTCGCTGCTGCTCAAGGCGGCGGCCCTGCCCCGCTATACCGATCTGTTGAATCAGGCAGTGAGTGCCGGCAAGGGAGACCTGGGATTGGCCTGCGATCACTTCGCGGTGGCCGTCGGCCAGGAGATCCTCAAGGTCATTCCGGGGCGCATTTCCACCGAAGTCGATGCGCGCCTGTCGTTCGACACCGACGCGACCCTGCGCCGCGCCGAGCGCCTGATCGGCCTTTACGAAAAAGCGGG
>QFOV01000246.1 GCA_003248565.1 Stenotrophomonas sp. | reverse complement strand
CCGGTCGCGATACCGACGTCAACAAGTGGTCGCTGGAATACGCGCAGGTGCGCGGCCCGCTGTCATGGCAGGGCGAATTCAGCGGCGCCACCTTCGACGATGGCGCGCAGCGCGGTGAAGTGATGGCGGCCTACGGCATGCT
The DNA here is from genome assembly GCA_003248565.1 of Stenotrophomonas sp. GTDB lineage: Bacteria > Pseudomonadota > Gammaproteobacteria > Xanthomonadales > Xanthomonadaceae > Stenotrophomonas. The sequence goes on along the minus strand of QFOV01000246.1, from coordinate 5,193 downwards.
CAGCTGGTTCGTCACCGGCGAGTCGCGCAGCTATGACCGCAAGACCGGCCGCTTCGCCCGCATCAAGGACATCCGCCACAAGCCCGGCGCGTTCGAAGTCGCGCTGCGCTACGACCAGATGCGCGGCAACCAGCACCTTGATGGCCAGCCCGACCTGCGCAACGGCAGCACCGAAGCCTGGACGCTGGCCGGCAACTGGTACCTGCGCGACAACCTGCGTTTCATGCTCAACCTGATTGAAAGCCGCAACCGCAACCGCCTGACCGATACCACCGTGGACCACACCCGCGCGGTCACCGGCCGCCTGCAGTTCGATTTCTAAATACCTCTTCCCCGTCCTGTCCCTTCAAGGAGTCTGCAGATGATGCTGACCATCCTCGGCTTCGGCATGGTCCTGACGTTCATGTATCTCATCATGAGCAAACGGCTGTCGCCGCTGGTCGCCCTGATTACCGTACCCATTGTCTTCGCCCTGATCGGCGGCTTCGGTGCCGGCCTCGATGAGATGATGCTCGACGGCATCAAGAAGATCGCGCCGACCGGCGTGATGCTGATGTTCGCCATCCTCTACTTCGGGGTGATGATCGACGCCGGCCTGTTCGACCCGCTGGTGCGCATCATCCTGCGCATCGTCAAGGGTGACCCGCTGAAGATCGTGATGGGCACCGCCGTGCTGGCGATGCTGATCTCGCTCGATGGCGATGGCTCCACCACCTACATGATCACCGTGTCGGCGATGCTGCCGCTGTACCGTCGCTTGGGCATGAACGCGCTGAGCATGACCTGCGTGACCATCCTCGCCGGTGGCGTGATGAACCTCACCCCATGGGGCGGCCCGACCGCACGTGCGGCCACTGCGCTGCATGTGGATCCAGCCGATGTCTTCGTGCCGCTGATTCCGGCGATGGTGCTGGCCTGCGCCGGCATCCTCGCACTTGCCTGGTACCTGGGCATGAAGGAACGCCGTCGTCTTGGCGTAGTCGCACTGCCGCACGGCGGCTCGTGGATGGACGCCAGTGTCTCCGATGACAGCGATGCACTGCCGACGGTGGAAGATGCCGAAGACACCAAGCGGCCGAAGCTGCTGTGGGTCAACTTCGCCCTGACCCTGGCGTTGATGGCCGCGCTGGTGATCGGCCTGCTGCCGATGCCGATCCTGTTCATGGTCGGCTTCGCGATTGCGCTGGTGATCAACTACCCGAACCTGGCCGAGCAGCGCCGCCGCGTGGTCAACCATGCCGGCAATGTGTTGTCGGTGGTGTCACTGATCTTCGCCGCAGGCATCTTCACCGGCATCCTGTCCAACACCGGCATGGTCGAGGCGATGTCACGCGGCTTCCTGTCGGTGATCCCGGAAGCCTGGGGACCCTACCTGGCAGTGATCACCGCCGTGGCATCGATGCCCTTCACCTTCTTCATGTCCAACGACGCCTTCTATTTCGGCGTGCTGCCGATCCTGTCCGAAGCGGCGGGTCACTACGGCATCACCCCGGTGGAAATGGCACGCGCTTCGCTGGCCGGTCAGCCGGTGCATCTGCTCAGCCCCCTGGTGCCCTCGACCTATCTGCTGGTTGGCCTGGCCAAGGTGGATTTCGCCGACCACCAGAAGTTCACCCTGAAGTGGGCCGTGCTGATCTCACTGATCCTGATGGCCGGCAGCCTGCTGTTCGCCCTGTATCCACTGGCCGCGTAAGCGGCACCTACCTGACGCATTGGAGAGCACCATGACGCTACGTATCGCTTACGTCACCAGTGGCATGGGCAGTGTCGGCACTGCCATCTGCCAGTCCCTGGCCCGCGCCGGCCACACGGTGGTGGCAGGCTGCGCGCCGGATTCACCGCGCAAGGCCAACTGGATCCGCGAGCAGCGCGAACTCGGTTTTGACTTCATCGTGTCCGAAGGCAATGCCGCCGACTGGGATTCCACCGCCGCCGCATTCGCCAAGGTGCGTGCGGAAGTGGGTGAAGTAGATGTACTGGTCAACAACTCCGGCGGCAGCCGCGACATGCTGTTCCGGCAAATGAGCAGCGAGGATTGGAACGCGGTGATCGCCTCCAACCTCAACACCTTGTTCAACCTGAGCAAGCAGGTGGTCGATGGCATGACCAACCAGAACTGGGGCCGCATCATCAACATCGGCTCGGTCAGTGCGCAGAAGGGCCAGATCGGCCAGGTCAACTACGCAACTGCCAAGGCCGCGATGCACGGCTTCAGTCGTGCGCTGGCCGCGGAAGTCGCAGCGCGCGGCGTCACCGTCAACACCATTTCGCCGGGGTACATCGCCAGCCAGGCGATCAGCAGCTTTCCGCCGGACGTACTGGACCGCTTGGCGGCTTCGGTGCCGATCCGCCGCCTCGGCAAGCCAGAGGAAGTGGCTGCGCTGTGCGCGTGGCTTGCCAGCGATGATGCGGCCTATGTGACCGGCGCTGACTATCCGGTCAACGGTGGCCTGTACATGGGTTGATCTTGCGACCATGGATGCGACAACGAACGCCGCGCATTGTCGCGGCGTTTTCTTTGCGCGGACCGTAACCACGTTCACCGCGAACATCTGCTCCGAGCAGCATCAAACGGGAATCACGTCACCAATACTGTGCAAAACAACGCAATTGGACGACACCGTAAACGAGCTTTAACAAAGCACCGACACCCTTCCGTTACCGGCGCGCGCCGGCCCTCCCACGGAACGGTAGACCATGATTTCCAAACGCCTCAGCCTCGCCATCACGCTTGCCCTGTGCACCAGCCACGCCTACGCCGAAGCAGACTCCGCCGACAGCGCCTCCGCGCAGACGCTGGATACCATCTCGGTGATCGGCCAGGGCCAGACCCGCCAGGTGCAACGCATCGGCGAAGTCGACAAGCAGGTGTTGCCGCCGGGCAGCAGCGGCCAGAAAATTCTTGATCGCCTGCCCGGCGTCTCCGTGCAGTCGAACGACGCCTTCGGTGCCAACGAGGAATCGCAGACCATCAGCCTGCGCGGCTTCGACAAGACCCGCCTGGGCTACACGCTCGATGGCATCCCGCTCGGCGACAACAGCTATGGCAACTACAACGGCCTGAGCATTGCCCGCGCCATCATCGCCGAGAACCTGGGCGGCGCCGAGTTGTCGCAGGGCATCGGCTCGCTGGGCGTCGCTTCGACCAGCAACCTCGGCGGTGCCATCCAGTACTTCTCGCAGGATCCGTCCACCGTATTCGGCGGCCGCGCCAGTGTCACCGTTGGCGATGACAACCAGCGCCGTGGCTATCTGCGCGTGGATACCGGCGATCTGAATGGTTTCTCTGCTTATGTCTCCGGCGTGCATCAGGATGCCGACATGTGGGCCGCACCGCACCAGAACCAGACCACCCGCCAGTTCAATGCCAAGGCGGTGTGGAACGTGGGTGATCACCGCTTCGGCGCCTTCGTTGCCACCTCGCGGGCAAGCCAGGCCAACTACGCCTATCTGTCCAAGAGCATGCTGCAGCGTGGACTGGGCTACGACTGGAACATCTACGCGCCGGATTGGGACCGCGCCGTCGCCGCTGCATACTGCGCGCCAGCGACCTTCGACGCCACGCGCTGCGCCTTCACTGGCGGCGTCAACAGCATCGACGATGCGTACTACCAGAGCCGCGCCTTGCGCGATGACAATCTGTATTCGCTCGATGCCAGCCTGCATCTCGGTGACGAACTCAACCTCAAGCTGCTTGCCTACCACCATGACAATCGTGGCCAGGGCCACTGGTGGGCACCGGGCCAGCCCTCGTACCCGGGCACCGACCGCATGCTGCCGATCTCGATCCGCAGCACCAACTACACGATTGATCGCCAGGGCCTGACCGCTGCGCTGTCGTGGAACGTCGGCATCCATGAGCTGGAAGCCGGCCTGTGGTTCGAGCAGAACGACCACAACGTCGAGCGCAACTTCTACTACATCGACGGCCCGTTCCTCGACGACACCTACCTCAAGAACCCGGACCGTCGTCTGTTCGACCAGGACTTCGACATCCGCACGCGGCAGTTCTACGTGCAGGACCGCATGCGCTTCCTCGACCAGCGCCTGACCGTGGATATCGGCATCAAGAGCCCGAACACCCGCATGCGTGCAACCGCCAAACCCGGCACCGAGCAGAAACTTGCGTCGGGCACGCTGACCGCCAAGGAATCGCTGCTGCCGCAGCTGGGTGTCGGCTTCAAGCTCAATGCCAACAACGAGCTGTTCGCCTCCTATGCCGAGAACATCGCCGCCTTCGTCGGCGGCGGCAGCGGCGGCCCGCTGCAGGTTTCACCGGAGTCGTTTGCCGCCAGCGCCGGGCTGGAACCGGAGAAGTCCAAGACCTTCGAGGCCGGCTTCCGCAGCTTCGGCAGCAAGTACCAGGCCTCATTGGCTGCGTACCACGTGATGTTCGACAACCGCCTGCTCTCGCTCAACCCCTGCACCAGCATCGAAGTCGGCACGCGACCGGAGTGCATCACCCGCTTCATCAACGTCGGCTCGGTGAAGAGCCAGGGCGCGGAACTGACCTTCATCCTCAAGCCGACGCAGGGCCTGCAGTGGTACAACGCGCTGTCCTGGAACAAGACCACCTACGAGGACGATTACATCTCCGGCGGTGCGATCGTGCCGGTGGCCGGCAAGATCACCGTCGATACGCCACAGCGCATGGCATCCAGCGAGCTGAGCTGGAACCGCGACGGCTGGTTCGCCAGCCTGCGCGGCAAGTACACCGGCAAGCGCTACTACACCTATACCAACGACCAACAGCTTCGGCCCCGGCCTGGGCCTGCAGAACGTCAAGGTGTCCTTGAACGTCACCAACCTGACCAACAAGCGCTACGCCGGCCAGCTGAGCTCGTTCGTGCCGACCGACCCCACCGGTACCCGCTACGCCATCCACGCCAGCGCGCCGCGGCAGATTTTCATGACGGTGGGCGCGGAGTTCTAAGCCTTTGGCTCCCTCCCTTTGGCCAACGGCCAAGGGGAGGGCTGGGGAGGGGTGCTTTTCGCGCCAACCGCAAACCCCGAAGCAAAAGGCCACCCCCTCCCCAGCCCTCCCCTTCGCTGCGCGAAAGGGAGGGGGCTGAGCATGGCTCCGCTCCAGTTCCACGCGCGCGGCTGATCCCCACACCTGAACAACCCAGGCCAGCAAGCCCGCCCCAGCGCCCCAGTCCGCTAAACTGGCCGCCGTTTTTTGCCACAACGCCG
>QFOV01000245.1 GCA_003248565.1 Stenotrophomonas sp. | reverse complement strand
CTCGAACGCTTCGGTATCGGCCGTACCGGTCATGCCGGACAGCTTCTTGTACATGCGGAACAGGTTCTGGAAGGTGATGCTGGCCAGCGTCTGGTTCTCACGCTGTACCGGCACGCCTTCCTTCGCCTCCACCGCCTGGTGCAGGCCGTCGGACCAGCGACGGCCGGCCAGGGTACGGCCGGTGAATTCGTCGACGATGACGACTTCGCCATCACGCACGATGTAGTCCACGTCACGCTGGTAGATGGCGTGCGCGCGCAGGGCGGCGTTGAGGTGGTGGACGACGGTCAGGTTCTGCGCGGCGTACAGGCCGTTGTCGTTGTCCGCACCGATGATGCCGGCTTCGCGCAGCAGCTCTTCGGCGTGTTCCATGCCGGCTTCGGACAGGAAGACCTGCTTGCCCTTCTCGTCGACCCAGTAATCGCCCTCGCCTTCCTCGGTTTCCTGCTTGACCAGGCCCGGCACCACGCGGTTGACGCGGATGTACAGTTCGGGGGAATCGTCGGCCGGACCGGAGATGATCAGCGGGGTACGCGCCTCATCGATCAGGATGGAGTCGACTTCGTCGACGATGGCGTAATGCAGGCCGCGCTGGTAACGGTCGGCGCGGGTCAGCGCCATGTTGTCGCGCAGGTAGTCGAAGCCGAATTCGTTGTTGGTGCCGTAGGTGATGTCGCTGCCGTAGGCCTCGCGCTTGTCGCTGTGCGGCATGCCCGGGTAGACCACGCCGACGCTCATGCCCAGCCAGTTGTACAGCTTGCCCATCTGCGCCGAGTCGCGGCGGGCCAGGTAGTCATTGACCGTGACCACGTGCACGCCCTTGCCTTCCAGCGCGTTGAGGTAGACCGGCAGCGTTGCCACCAGGGTCTTGCCTTCACCGGTACGCATTTCGGCGATCTTGCCCAGGTGCAGGACCATGCCGCCGATCAGCTGCACGTCGTAGTGGCGCATGCCCAGCACACGCTTGGAGGCTTCGCGGCAGACCGCAAACGCTTCCGGCAGCACCTTGTCCAGGGCTTCGCCAGCGGCGATGCGCTCACGGAACTCGGGGGTCTTGGCCTTCAGCTGGTCATCGGAGAGCTTCTGGATCTCCGGCTCCAAGGCATTGATCTTGGCGACGATACGGTTGAGCTGGCGAAGCTGGCGCTCGTTACGGCTGCCAAAAACGCGGGTAAGCAGGCTGTTGATCATTGAAGGAACCGGTTTGAATGAAATGCCGTGCGACCTGGCTCACCCCCTGGGTTCACCGGTCACAAACGAAACAGGGCGCAATGCGCCCTGTCGATGGCAACGCCTATTGTAGCTTGGGGCGAACGCTTGGGATTCAAGCTCCCCAAAACAAGTCAGCCGAAGCTGACTTGCCACCCATCAGCCACGGCTGAGCCGGCCGACCGGCGTATTGCCGCCCTCGCCGAGGAATTTGCGCGGATTCATCACCACGCCGTTCTGCCAGACCTCGAAATGCACGTGGGCGCCGGTCGAGCGACCGGTGGAGCCGGCCTTGGCCACTTCCTGACCAGCCCGCACCAGCCCGCCTTCGCGCACGGTCAGGCGCGAGTTGTGCGCATACAGGGTCTTGTAGCCGTTACCGTGGTCGATCTCGACCACATTGCCGTACCCACCCTTCACGCCGGAGAAGCTGACCACACCGTCAGCCACGGCCAGCACCGGGTCGCCAACGCGGGCGTGGAAGTCCATGCCCTTGTGGTTGCCCACACCGCGGCCGAACGGGTCGGCACGGCCACCGAAGCTGGAGGTGACGTAGGTGTTGCGGATCGGCATGCGCGAAGGCACGGCGTTCTGTTCGAGCTGGTGGTCGAACAGCAGCGATTCCATCACCGACAACTGCTTGCCTGAAGCAGCGAACCGCTGCTCCAGCACCTGTAAGTCGGTGTTTACCGCGCTGACCGGGATGTCCTGGGTCGGGCCGGGTTCGCCTTCACCCATACCCGGGGTTTCCTGGAAGTCGAACTCGCCGTCTTCCAGCTTGCCCATCTGGGTCAGGCGCTCACCCAGGGCGTTGAGCCGGGTGGCCTGCGCCTGCAGCTCGCCGAGGCGGGCGGCCAGTGCGTTGACCTGGGTCTGCGCATCGGCACGGACCTTGGCCAGCTCCTGCTGCTGATGGTCAACCTTGGACTGCAGCGCCGCATCACCGGCCATGCCGATGGCGAAGCTCAGGGCCACGCCCATCAGGCAACCAAGGCCAAGTACGCTACCCAACAGGGCTTGAGGACGATCCTCAAAGAACATCTGAACACGTGAAAACGGCGTCTTGGCCTTTTGTTCACGCGTTTTGATTACGATCTTTTTAAATGTCATTGAAAAATTCTTATGTCAGAGCCGAAATCCAGTGTTCGTTCCCGTTCCGCGCCCAAACAGGCGCTGGAAGCGGCGATGGCGGACAAAGCAGGAAATCCGCTGCGCCGGGCCCTGTGGCTCGATGCGATGGACCGGCAATTGCGCCCCCATTTGCCGCCGGCGCTGGCTAACCGTTGCCGGTTGGCCAATGTGGACGGCGAACACCTCGTTTTTCTCGTCGAATCGCCGGTGTGGCACGCCAAAGTAAGGCTTGCCGAAGACCAGCTGCTCGACGCGGCCCGATCCATCGGGCTGAAGGCCACCCGGGTGACCGTCAAGACTGCGACCGCGTCCGCGCACTCCCCAGTGCGTAACGATCAACGCAGCACAGCAGTAAGCGAAGCCACACATAAAGGACTGCGTGACGCCTTGGCTGCCCTGCAGGATGTCGAATCAACAAAGTCCTGAAGGGCCACCGGGTGCCTGATCGGCCCCGGCCTCCAACCAGCCGTTCAAAGGACCGGATTGGAGCCAGCAGGAATCCTAGCCGCGGAATGCAGCGAAGGAGTTAGTCTTTTGTTAATTAAAAGTTAAATTCAGGCTGAAAGCCTGATCGGGTTCACACAACGACTACAAATGGGAGTAGTCGTGCTCAGTGAAGGCCGCGTCTCTTACGGCCTCACCGCTATTTAACTCAGGCGTAAGCCGGGATGCCGTATTGCACCGGCTCGGCGGCCACCGGCGAGTCGTAGCTGACCCATTCCCAGGCGCTCTGGTCGGCCAGAAGGGCGCGCACCAGCTTGTTGTTGAGCGCATGCCCGGACTTGAAGCCCTCGTAGGCGCCCAATACCTGTCCGCCGGCCAGATACAGGTCGCCGATGGCGTCCAGGATCTTGTGGCGAACGAATTCGTCGGTGTAACGCAGGCCGTCGTCATTCAGCACGCGGAACTCGTCGAGCACGATGGCATTGTCCATCGAGCCGCCCAGGCCCAGGTTGCGCTCACGCATGTACTCCAGGTCACGCATGAAGCCGAAGGTGCGGGCGCGCGAGATTTCCTTGATGTAGCCGGCCGTGGAGAACTCGATCTCCACCCGCGACTGCTTGGCCGGGATCATCGGGTGATCGAACTGGATGGTGAAACCCAGTTTGTAGCCTTCATACGGCGAAAAGCTGGCGATCTTGTCGCCGTCGCGTACTTCCACCGTCTTGAGGATGCGCAGGAAACGCTTGGCCGCGCCCTGCTCGACGATGCCCGCCGACTGCAGCAGGAACACGAACGGGCCGGAAGAACCGTCCATGATCGGCAACTCGGCCGAGGACAGTTCGACGATGACGTTGTCCACGCCGAGACCGGCCAGGGCCGACATCAGGTGTTCGACGGTCTGGATCTTGGCACCTTCACAGGTCAGACCGGTGCACAGGGTGACCTCGGTGACCAGATCGGCACGCGCCGGGACTTCCACCACCGGATCCAGGTCCACCCGCCGGAACACGATGCCATGGTCAACCGGTGCCGGGCGCAGGGTCATGTAGACCTTGTCACCGCTGTGCAGGCCGACGCCGGTGGCGCGGATCGTGTTCTTGAGAGTGCGTTGCTGGATCATGTGTATGTAAGGCCGGAAGGGCCGCGCAGGCGCAGCCAGAGGGACAAACAAGAATAACACGCGTTAACACGCGCCCTTTACAGCATCAGATTCGGCCGTCAGCTGCAGTCCAGTACCGAAAATATCGCCGGGCCGGCCTTGGCCCGGCGATAAAGGACATGGTCTTTCCATCGGGGTGGACAGCCCCGACGTATCAGCTCTGCATCCAGGAGCCGGCCAGTCCGACCCGCCGCGCCGTTGCCGGCGCAAGCGATGGTCGGGCCTGGATGGCCCCCGCTACCGCATCAGTCAGCCTGGCGGCGCAGGAACGCCGGGATGTCCAGGTAGTCATTCGGCAGCTCTGCAGCAGCCGGCGACGCCGACGGGGTGGAAGCAGACACGGTGTCCGAGCTCGGACGACGCAGGCCCATGCCCATGGTGTGACCCACGGCCTTGGCCACGGCGTCGGCCGGGCTTTCGTACTCGTCAAACTCGGCCTGGCCGGTGGTGGCGTTGCGCACCAGCTTGATCGGGCCGCGCTCGCCCGGACGCTGTGCGTTCTTGGCAACGGCACGGTTCAGGCCGGTGGCAACCACGGTCACCTTGATCTCGTCACCCAGATCCGGATCGATCACGGTGCCGATCACCACGGTGGCGTCTTCCGAAGCGAAGGCGTGCACGGTACGGCCGATTTCGTCGAACTCGCTCATGGTGATGTCGGTACCGGCGCTGATGTTGACCAGCACGCCATTGGCGCCGGCCAGGTTCACGTCGTCCAGCAACGGGTTCTGGATCGCGGCTTCGGCAGCTGCCTGGGCGCGGTCATCACCACGTGCGGTGCCGGTGCCCATCATCGCCAGGCCCATTTCCGACATCACGGTGCGCACGTCGGCGAAGTCGACGTTGATCAGGCCCGGACGCACGATCAGGTCGGCGATGCCCTGCACGGCGCCCTGCAGCACGTCATTGGCAGCGCGGAAGGCCTGCACCATGGTGGCGTTGCGGCCGAGTACGGTGATCAGCTTTTCGTTCGGGATGGTGATCAGCGAATCGACGTGCTGGCTCAGCTCCTCGATGCCCTTCAGCGCCACCTGCATGCGGCGACGGCCTTCGAACGGGAACGGCTTGGTGACCACGGCCACGGTCAGGATGCCCATTTCCTTGGCC
>QFOV01000244.1 GCA_003248565.1 Stenotrophomonas sp. | reverse complement strand
AGATTGAGGCACTGCTGACGTCAAGTCGATCGGAAGTTCCCGCGTTGGCTAGACGGGCCATTGCACAGCTCAGCTACATCGACGGAACAGCACGATATGAACTGGCCGGGCCGGCGTACATGTTGGCTTGGTGCCTGCTTTGAGGCTTGCCAGCTGTTGGCGATACCCTGGCCAAGCGGCCGAGCAGGGCCCGACAAGTGCTTCCAGTCGAACCCATGATCACTGATCGGTTTGGTTCAGGTGTTCCACATCAGCTACTGGCCGGATCTTTCACGCCGCATCGCCGTTGCGACGTCCAAGAAGCAGGCGTGCTTCCCAGAAACTGACGATCAGCACGACCGCCGTGGTCAGCCAGCCCATCAGCAGCATGTCTGCAACCAGGCCAACCGGCACCAGCGCCAGCAACAGCAGTGCGCCAACCAGGTGGGATATCGGTATGGCCCCATAGACAATTCGCTTGTAGGCGGCACTGCCGAGCAGATAGATCGCGGGCCCGGCCAGCAGGATTGCGATCTGTGCGGTGGCCGGATGGGCATGCGGATGTGCCAGCACCAGATCGTTGCCGACCGCCGAGGCGATGACACCTGCGATGAGAAGGGCGTGGACGTAGTGGAAGTATGCGCCGATGCGGCCGGGGTCCTCCGAGTGCGAAATCGCGTTGGTCGCATCCTTGCTCGATGTGCCGAAGTACAGCCACCACATGGCCAAGGTGCCGAGGAAGGTGGCCAGCAATGCGAGCACGACCGGGACATCCCATTCGGCGGCACCGGCAAGCGTGGCGCCGCTGGCAAGGAGGGTTTCGCCAAGTGCCACGATCACGAACAACTGGCAGCGCTCGGCCAGGTGGCCACCTTCGATGGTCCAATCCCGCGTGTGCGAGCGGCCCATGCCAGGCAGGGCAAAGCCGAACATCGGCGATACGTATTCGCATAGCACGGCGAGCAGCCATAGCAGTGCGCGTGCCTCATGCTGCACCATCGCCCCGGACAACCAGAACACTGCCGAGATCAGCAGCCAGCCCAGCATGCGCCGATAATTGGGCGCCAGCGGATGGCCGGCCGGCAACTGCAGTGCAATGAAGGCGGTTCGACCCACCTGCATTGCCACATAGGCAGCGGCGAATACCAGGCCTCTGTCGGCGAACGCCATGGGAATGCTCGCAGCCATCACCAGCCCAAGCAGCATGGTCACGAACATCAAGCCGCGGATGCGCGGCGTCTCCGGGTCGAACCTGTTGGTGACCCAGCACGTGTACTGCCAGCCCAGCCACACCGCGAACCACAGGATCAGCGTTTCGACCACGCCGGCAACGGTGAGGTTGTGCAGCAGCTCATGGCTGAGCTGCGTCACCGCGAACACATAGACCAGGTCGAAGAACAGCTCTTCGTAGGTCACGCGCGCGTGGTGCCCGTCGCGACGACGCAGCAGCGGATGGCTGGGGAATTGTGCGCCAGGCACGTCGGTCGTCGCAGGCTTCATGACAGCGAGAGCCGCCATGCCACGACGCAGGCGATGATCGCGGGTACGGCGAAGACCAGCACCAGGATGGGCAACTCCTCGCGGAAGCTGTACCCGGCATGGGCAACGCCCACCCACATGTTGATCGCTGCAACCAGCAGCCAGACCGGAATGAATGCCTTGGCTGCCAATGCCATGCCGGCGGTGGTGGCGGCCCACAGCCAGCCAAACAGGAGGAACAGGCCAAGAAGAACCAGGCCACCGACGATTACCAGAACGACATGCATGCTCACTTCTCCCTGTAACCGGGTTCAGGCGTGGCCGGGCTTGGCCCCGACTGGCGGTGCGTCTGCGCTGAGGAGAATACGCTCAGAGTTCCTGCGACGTCCTTGCCACCGTACGGTGGAAACACATCCAGTTCGAGGTCGGGATTCCCGATCAGCATGGCCTTGGTGTTGCTCAATGCATCGAACCCGGCCTTGCCGTAGTACTTGCCCATGCCGCTGTAGCCGACTCCGCCGAAAGGCAGGCTGTCGATCCAGCAGTGCAGGTTGGTCTGGTTCACACAGCCGCCCCCGAACGCGAGGCTGCCAAGCACATGGTCGATGTGAGCCTGGTTCTTGCTGAAGATATAAGCGGCCAGTGGCTTGGGTTTGCGCTTGATGGTGGCGATGACCTGTTTCAGGTCGGTGTAGGGCAGGACCGGCAGGACCGGGCCGAAGACTTCCTGCTGCAGTGCCGGGTCGTCCCAGCTCGACGGGTACAGGATTGTCGGCTCCACATAGCGCTCCGGAATGTCGAACCGCCCTCCGTGTACCACCTTGTCGGGCAGGATGTAGGACGCCACCCGCTGCGCTTCGTGTTCGCTGATCATGCGGGCGAAATCGGGGCTTTGTCGCGGATCGTCGCCGTACATCCTGACGGTGGCTGCCTTCAGCTTCTCGATGAACGCATCGGCCACGCTTTCGTGCACCTGGACATACCCCGGCGCGATGCACCATTGGCCGGATATCGCGTTGTGTCCCCAGGCGATCCGGTCGGCGGCAATGTCGAGATTGGCGGTCTCGTCGACGATGGTCGGGTTCTGTCCGCCCAGTTCCAGGATCACAGGCGTCAGGTTCTCGGCCGCCGCGCGCATCACGACCTTGCCGACGGTAGAGCTGCCAGTGAAGAAGATGAAGTCGAAGGGAAGTTCGAGCAGGGCCGCGATTTCCTCGCGCCCGCCGGTGACGATGGCGACGTTTTCTGCTTCAAAGTAGTCCGGTATCAGTCTCTGGAACAGCGCGGCGGTGGCTGGCGTGGTGTTGGCAGGCTTCAACACGACGGGGTTGCCGGCGGCCAAGGCGGCAATGGCCGGATCGAGCAGCAGCAGGATGGGGGCATTGAATGGGCCGATCACCAGGGTTGGCCCGTAGGGCTCCTTCAGGATCAGCCCGCTGTTTCCGGTTGCTTCCAACCCCGCCGGGATCGCGACCCTGCGTGGCGCCATCAGCTCCGTGAGGTTTTCCCGGTAGTAGTTGATGTTGCCAAGCGGAACGGTGATCTCGAACAGCTGCTCGAATGAGGGCTTGCGAAAGTCCTCGTAGAGCGCGGCGCAGAAAGCATCCTGGTGGTCGCGCAGCATGCGCTCCATGCGCTCAAGCTGGTCGATGCGCCAGCCGCGTGGCTTGGTCGCGTCGGTAAGGAAATGCTGTTGCTGTGTATCCAGGATTGATTGGAATCTATTGGCCATGAGCGTGTCACTGGTGATCGTGTCCGTACTGGGCCCGTTCCGGCCAGCCATCCGGCATTACGTCGGTCGCGGAGCAGAAGCGGTGCTGCAGCGTCCCGTGCTTCCGTCTCCGCAACCGCCTTCTTCGCTGAAGGCTTACCGCGTCGTGTAGCCGCCGTTGGCGAAGATCGTCTGCCCGGTGATCCACCAACCGTCCGTCACCAGGAACCTGACGATGGGGGCGATGTCCTCGATATCGGTAAGCCCGGTCTTGCTGTACTTGCTCAGTGCAGCCGCGGACTTGTGATAGGCCACTGCATCGGGCTTCTCCTGGCCGTAGAAGAAGGGGGTATCCATCGGCCCTGGCCCAATGGCATTGACCGAGATTCCTCTGTCGCCGAACTCTTTGGAGGCCGCGCGCGTGTAATGTTCAACCGCTGCCTTGCTGCCGGGATAGATCGCATAGAACGGCGTGTAGGCGGCCAGCAGTGAACTGACGATGGTGACGATGTTGCCGCCATCAGCCAGTACCCGGCCTGCCTGCTGGATGAAGAAGAACGCGGCTTTGGCGTTGGCGTCAAAGCTCTTGTCGTAGTCTGCCTCGGTGATCTCGGCGATAGGTTTCTTGATCACCACGCCAGCGGTGTTGACCGCGATGTCGACCTGGCCAAAATGCGCCTTGGCCTGGTCGAACAGCTGCACATTGTTGGCGACGACCGCCAGGTCACCCTGGAACAGGATGGCGTCCGCCCCCTTGGCTTTCAGTTCGCTGGCCGTTCTCTCCGCATCCGTTCTAGAGGAGTCGCTGTTGTAGTGGATGGCGATCCCGCGGGCCCCTGCATCGACAAACTGGTGGGCGATCAGGGCACCGAGGTTCTTGCCGCCGCCTGCGATAACCGCGACTTTGTTTTTCAGGGAATGGTCAGTCATGTGGATGGTCCTCTGATCTGGGAACTGGCTTCGACCTTGGTCGGGGGATTTCACGCGCGGGCTTCCCCTGAAAGACGGGAGGTGCGCGTGGACTCGTCAACGGTTGTTGCACCGTCGATGAATACCTTTGGCGTTGCTCAATGCCGCACGCATCCGTAGAAGTTGCGCACGGCTTTCCTTGGAGACATCCAGACGGCTGGTGCCGGCTTGGGTCTCGACGGCGCTCAGCCAGGGGCCGGCTGCCGCTCCCAATGCAGCGGTAGCTGCTTCCCTGATGCATCGTTCCCTGAGTTCGGTCAGCACCGGCTGCAGCTCACGCATGGTTCTCACGCGCAATGGAGGGCATGGCCGTTGCGCAGGATCGGCGAGCAGGGCCTGTTGCAGATGAGTGGCCACATCCTCAAGCAATGCGGACGTTGCAGGGTCCAGCTGCCTGGCTTCGGCAAGGTGTCGGCTGATCCTGTCGATGAGGAGATTCGCTTCGCTGTCCAGACGCGGATTCTTGGGCATGGCCGACCGGGAGTTCGTTCCTGCAGGTTGGGGTGCCTGGGCGCGGAAGTCGGCGGGCTGCGATGGGAGATCACAGGTTCGGCTGCCTGTTTCCGGATGATGAAGCGTCCGGTTCTGCCGCCGCACCTGACGCGGATCGCTGGAATCCTGGCGTTGCTTGGCCGTGGTCAGGATGCTCATCATTTATCACCGGCTTCATGAGAAAGCATGCGTGTTACCTGCGCTATGGCTGGATATATTCCGCAGCGGGGAGAGGGGCTGCGCAGGAACGGCCAAACGGCTCCCGTTCGAAAGGGAGCAATGCAACTTCAATTGCTTCCAGCACCATCGCGTCGATCCGGTCGCAATGGTCGACGGAGTTGTTCGAGCCATTGATGTAGAGGCTGGCAGCCGATTGCCTGATCTTCTGGAGGATTTCAATTCGACTGCCTGCGTTCAGCGAAATATCGTCCAGGGAATCGATCAGGGTTTTCAATTCATCGATGCTTGCGTGCTTCATCAGGGTGATCCGGAGCGTGAA
>QFOV01000243.1 GCA_003248565.1 Stenotrophomonas sp. | reverse complement strand
GCCTGGGACCTGGTCAAGGACTTCAGCCTGGCCGAACGCAACGTGCTGCGCGATGGCGTGCCCAGGCAGGCGATGAACCTGCCGTTCCGCAATGGCACGGTGCGTGACCTGGCCCGCGAAGCCCTGGCGATTTCGCGCGACGGCCTGCGCCGTCGTGCCGCGCTCAATGCCGATGGTCAGGATGAAACGCGCTTCCTGGATGTGCTGCAGGAGATCGTGGATTCCGGCAAGACCGCGGCCGAGCGCAAGCTGGAGCTGTTCCATGGACGCTGGAATGGCAGCGTCGATCCCTTGTTCGGCGAGTTCGCCTATTGAGTCCGCGCGTGCAACCTTATCGGGTATCGGGTTGCTGCGTTCAAGCAAGCGCGCCTTGATCAGCAGGCAGGCACGGCAGCGTCATCAATGCACGAAGGCCGCCTTCGCTGCGGTTGTGCAGGCGCAAGCTGCCGCCGTGGTCCAGCACCACGCCATGTGCCACGGACAGGCCCAGGCCGATGCCGCCAGTATCGCGGTTGCGTGATTCGTCACCGCGCGCGAACGGCAGGAACAATTCGTTCTCGCGCGCGGGATCGATGCCGGGGCCGTCGTCATCCACCTCAAGCACGACATTGCCGTTGTCGCGGTAGAGCTGCAGCCGCGCGCTGCCGGCGTACTTGAGCGCGTTGTCGATCAGGTTGGATACCGCACGCCGCAGTGCCAACGGATCGCCCAACAGGACCGCCGGCTCGGCGGCAGTGAGCATCACGTCCTGGCCGGTATCCGCCAGGTCGCCGACCGCGCTTTCCACCAGGCTGGCGAAATCGAGGCGGTCGCGTGGGCCAGGCTGCGATTGGCCGTGCAGGAAGTCCAGCGCAGCGCTGATCATCCGGCTCATCTCGTCGATGTCGGCGCTGGCCTTGTCGCGTGCTTCCGCTGGTAATGCCTGCAGGCGGAATGACAGCCGCGCCAGCGGTGTGCGCAGGTCATGGGCGATCGCGCCGATGGTGCGGGTACGCTCGTCCAGCAAGCGGTTGATGCGGGCCTGCATGGTGTTGAACGAATCCGCCGCGCGCGCCAGTTCGGCCGGACCGCTGCGGTCCAGCGGCGCAGCACCGGGATGGCTGCCGAGGCGATCCGCAGCTTGGGCGAAGCGGCGTATGGGTGCGGACAAGGCGCGCGAAAACCACCATGCCAGCGGCAGCATCGCCACTGCGCCACACAGGAACAACAGGCCGACCTGGCGAGCGACGCTGGGCAATGGTCCGGGCATGCGGTGTACAACGCTGCGCCAATGGCCATCGGCTTTGCGTGTGGCGGCAACGAAGTTGCCGAACAGCGGCGCATTGGCGGGGAAGCCGTCATCGCCAGGCGGCATCGCATCGCGCAGGGGTGGCGGGCGCCGCACAGCTGGCGGTACGGCAGGTCCCGTCCCTGCTTCGCCAGCGGCTGCTGGCGCAAACGCTGCCGCCCGGTCGGGGCCGGCGGGACGCTGGTGAAACGCGCTGCCGGGACCCAACCCGGGCATGCGCATGCCGTTGCAGTAGCTCACCTGGTCCTCGGGTACCCCCAGCCAGCGAGCCAGGCGCATCCGCATGAAAGGGTCCTGGCGATGGCCTTCCGGGCAGGCCGGTCGCTCGCTGCTGTCGGAGACGGTCAGCCGGCCATTGGTCGATGGCAGTTCGCTGGACAGCAGCGCTACCACTTCCGACAGTGGTATGTCGGCCGGGCGCCGCGGGGGTATGGTCAACAACAGTGCGATGCCCAAGGCCAATGCCACCAGCAATGCGCCCAGCAGCAACAGGAAGGTGCGCGCGAAGATCGGCAGCGCCTTCACAGGCGGCGCACCGTGGGCAGCAGCAGATAGCCTTCGTTGCGAACGGTGCGGATCAGCTCCGGATGGCCGCGGTCATTCAACTTGCGGCGCAGGCGGCTGATCTGGCTGTCGATGGCGCGGTCGTAGACGTCACTGCCGCGGTTGCGGGCGTTGTCCAGCAACTGGTCGCGGCTCAACACCCATTGTGGATGCTCGACGAAGGCGCGCAGCAGGGTGAATTCGCTGTCCGACAAGGTGACGTAGACACCATCGGGATCGCGCAGGTCACGCCGCAGCGCATCCAGTCGCCAGCCGCCGAATTCGTAGACCGGGTGAGGACTTTGGGTCTGTTCGGCATCGGCCTGCGTACGACGCAGGCGGGCGCGGATGCGCGCCAGCAGCTCGCGTGGATTGCAGGGTTTCGACAGATAGTCGTCGGCGCCCACTTCCAGGCCGATGATGCGGTCGGTGTCGCTGCCCAGTGCGCTGAGCATGATCACCGGCGGCGCGTTGCGTTCGCCGACCAGTTGGCGCATCGCGCTGAGGCCATCTTCGCCGGGCATCATCACGTCCAGCACCACCAGGTCGGGGCGTTGGCTGTTCATGGCCAGGCGCATCTGTGCTGCGCTGTCGGCGGTGGCTACGCTGTAACCGTGCTGGCCGAGGAAGTCAGCTATCAGGTTGCGCAGATCGGGATCGTCGTCGACCACCAGGAGATGGGTGGGCATGGGCTTCCTTTCGCTGCGACCGTGCTGGGGGACTCCGCATCCGGGGCCGCGCGACGCATCATAGCGCGCCAATTTGTCAATGTTTGTCAGTGCCCGGCGGCCTGTCGCCCGGTTCAGCATCCGGCGGTGAAGACGGCTGCCTAGAGTGCGCCATCCCATTCTGGCGCACTCCACGATGACAGCCCCACGCGTTCGTTTGATCAGCCGCGAAAACGGTGTTGGCCTGAGCCGTGACCTGGATCTGATGCAGCGCCTGTTGGCGCCGCGATTTGCCACCGAGCGGGTGGGATTCGGCAGTACCGGGCGTACCCGCGCGCAGGTGGCCGGTCTGTGGGGGCGCCGCCTGTTGCAGGGGCGGGTGCCGCTGCAGATTTTTTCCGAGCGGGTTTACCCGCGCTGCCTGCCATTGGCGGAGCGCAATTTCCTGCTGCCCAATCCGGAGTGGTTCCTGCCGCGCTGGCACCCGAGCCTGGCCAGGTTCGATGCGGTGCTGTGCAAGACCCGTCACGCCGAGCGGATCTTCGCCGGATTGGGTTGCACCACCCGATACATCGGCTTCACCAGCGAGGACCGCCTGCTTCCCGATGTGCCGCGGCAGCGGGTGTTCTTCCATCTGGCCGGGCGCAGCAGCGCCAAGGGCACGCGGGTGTTGCTGGATACCTGGCGCAGGCATCCGCAGTGGCCGCTGCTGATCGTGGTGCAGAATCCGCGCACCGCTGGCGAGCGGGTGATCGCGGACAACATCGACCATCGCATCGCGGTGCTCGATGAGGCGGAGCTACGCAGGTTGCAGAACCAATGCCTGTTCCATATCTGCCCCTCCGAGACCGAAGGCTACGGTCACTACCTGATGGAAGCCTTGAGCGTGGGTGCGGTGACGCTGACCACCGACGGTGAACCAATGAATGAGCTGGTCACTGCGCAGCGCGGGCTGCTGATGCTGCCGGCACAGGCAATCAAACGTGACCTTGCATGGCGCTATTACGTTGACCCGGCGGGCATCGAACTCGCAGTGACACGCGCGTTGCGGCTTTCCGATGCTGCACTGGACGCCATGTCGCGGCAGGCACGGGAGCACTTCGTGGACAACCAGGAGGCCTTCATCCATCGCTTCCAGCGCGTGGTCACGGAAGGGCTGCCATTGCAGCAGCGGTCCATGCCGGCGCTGCTGCGGGTGAAGGAATGAACGCTGCCATCGGTCAGGTATTCCTGGTGGGGTGCCCGCGCTCGGGAACCACCTTGCTGCAACGCTTGCTGAGCACGCATCCGGATATCGTCTCGTTGCCGGAAACGCATTTCCTGCAGCGTCTGCTGCGCTACGGCGACCGCCATCGCGAATCAGTGCAGGCGTGGCGCTGGAAACAGCTGCATGGCATGCGGCATGCGCTGCAGGCCTGGCTGGGATGGGTTCCGCGTGCACAGGTCCGGCGTGCCTGGGCTGGTGTTCCCGAACTGGCAGCTGCATCGCCATCGGCGTTCGCCCCGGTCAGCGTGCAGCTGCAGGCGTTTGCAGATGCGATGGCGGCGCACTGCGATGGTTCCGGCGGACAACTCTGGTTGGAGAAAACCCCAGACCACCTGTTCTATCTGCGCTCGGTCAGCAAGCACTTGCCGGATGCACGGGTGATCCACCTGCTGCGCGATGGCGAAGAAGTGGTGGCATCGCTGCATGCCGCTGCCGCGCGCTATCGGCCCTGGCATGTATACGCGGATGTCGATCGTGCGATCGATCGCTGGAATCGAGCGGTCGTTGAAAGCGGGGCGTGGTTGCAAGATCGGCGCCATCTCTGGGTGCGCTACGAACAGCTCATCGCGCAACCGCAGCAGGAATTGGCGCGGATATTTGCGTTCCTCGGTTGCGATGTCGTCGATTGCGCGACGGCAGGATCCGCTGATCTGAGCGTCCTGGTCCGCAGCGATGAACCCTGGAAACAGGGCGCGGGCGAGGCGTTGCATGATCGCCGCAAATTCAAGCTTTGCTTCGATGCTGCACGACGCGCGTATATCCGCGCGCGCCTGATCCCGTTGTCCGACGACCTGCTCGCCGCGATGCGGCGCCCCTTTCCCCATTGAACCCAGAGCACTCCCATGCGCTTGTCACTCCAGAAATTCACACCCTTCGCAGCCTCGCTGCTGGTGTTGTCGCTTGCCGGTTGCGGCGCGTTTGGACGTTGCCAGGATGGCCCGCCGCCTGGCCCGCATCGTGGTGGACCCGGTGGCCCACCGCCGCCTTCGCTGCCACGTGATCCGGCATTCACCAAGGCATTTGACGCCTGCCTGGCCGAACAGGCTGGTAGTCCTGCGGCCGAGGCAGCGGAGCAGGGCGATTCGGAACGGCCCAGGCTCGACCGGCAAGCCATGGACGCCTGCCTGAAAGGCAAGGGCGTGCAGCCACCAGCACCGCCGCCGCGCCCACGCGAACACCGCTGAGCCCTGCACCTTCCCCTGTCCCGGTGGCGGGGCGCAGTTGCTAGACTGCCGCCTCATCCTCCGGAGGCAGGCGCATGGGCAGCACGGCAGAAGAGATCGTCTTCTATACCAACCCGATGTCACGCGGGCGCATCGTGCGCTGGATGCTGGAGGAGTTGGGCCAGCCGTATCGCACCGAGGTGCTGG
>QFOV01000242.1 GCA_003248565.1 Stenotrophomonas sp. | reverse complement strand
CACACCGGCTTTCATCATGGTCGCCATCTGCCGGGTGAACAGGGCGATATCCATGGGTTTGATTTTCTTGCCCGCGCCACCAAGCGATAGGCTGGACTTTTTGCGTACCTTAGTCGGGTTGATGCCCTGCTTGCGCAACTGCGCTTTGACCAGGGATGGGTTCTGCCCACTGATCTCCCCTTTGACGACGGAGCCGGTTTTATTCTTGCCTTCCCAGACGAATGTGCTGGTTTTCAGTGCTTTTGCCGCCATGGTTAATCCTTGGTCACGCGGTTGACTTCCTCAAGGCTGGTCACGCCCTGCATGGCCTTGAGAAGTGCGGAGGTGCGTAAGTCATTAAAGCCGTCTTTGCGCATCTGCGTGGCAATATCGATGGAGTTGCCTTCCTCCATGATAATCCGCTGCAGGTTGGGCGTGTTTTTAACCACTTCATAAATACCGACACGGCCTTTGTAACCGCCCTTGCAGTTATCGCAACCGACCGGGCCGTAGATTTTGAATGTGCCGATCTTGTCTTCGGGGAAACCTTCGGCCAGCAGCGTCTCGCGCGGTACGTTCACTTCCTTCTTGCAGTTGTTGCACAGCTTGCGCGCCAGACGCTGGGCGATGATCAGGTTGACCGAGGTGGCGATATTGAAGGAAGGCACGCCCATATTGCGCAGGCGGGTCAGGGTTTCCGCGGCGCTGTTGGTGTGCAGGGTGGACATCACCATATGCCCGGTCTGCGCGGCCTTGACGGCAATAGAGGCTGTGTCCAGGTCGCGGATCTCACCGACCATGATGATGTCCGGGTCCTGACGCAGAAAGGCGCGCAGCGCCTGGGTGAAGTCCATGCCCTGCTTGGGGTTGACGTTGACCTGGTTGATACCCTCCAGGTTGATCTCCACCGGGTCTTCGGCGGTGGAAATATTCACATCAGGCGTGTTGAGGATGTTCAGGCCGGTGTAGAGCGACACCGTCTTGCCCGAGCCAGTGGGGCCGGTGACCAGAATCATGCCCTGAGGCTGTTTGAGGGCGCTCATATACAGCTCTTTCTGCTCCTCCTCGTAGCCCAGTGCGTCGATGCCCATCTGCGCGCTTGTGGGGTCGAGAATCCGCATCACGATCTTTTCGCCCCAGAGTGTGGGCAGGGTGTTGACGCGAAAGTCGATGGCCTTGCTCTTGGAGATCTTCATCTTGATCCGGCCATCCTGCGGCTTGCGGCGCTCAGAGATATCTAGCGCGGCCATCACCTTGAGACGGGCGGAAATTCGCGGCGCCAGCTGGATGGGCGGGCGAGCGACCTCATGGAGGATGCCGTCGGTACGAAAGCGTACCCGATAGGCTTTTTCGTAAGGCTCGAAGTGCAGGTCGGAAGAGCCGCCTTTGATGGCATCCAGCAGCATCTTGTTGACGAAGCGCACTACCGGCGCATCGTCAGCGTCGGCGCCACCTTCGCCGACCGACTTCTCATCATCAACCGCCTCGACATCCAGCCCATCCAGATCAACGTC
Source organism: Stenotrophomonas sp. (assembly GCA_003248565.1). Lineage (GTDB taxonomy): Bacteria > Pseudomonadota > Gammaproteobacteria > Xanthomonadales > Xanthomonadaceae > Stenotrophomonas. The sequence continues at coordinate 3,645 of QFOV01000242.1, read as the reverse complement.
TGCCAGCTCGTCCATGCCGCTATTGGCCGAGTCGAAGAACTTGTCGATGGCATCGCCGAGTTTGTCGTCCTCGACCAAAATTGCTTCTGTGGTCAGGCCGGTGCTGAACTGCACATCGGTGACGGCCTGGTGATTGGTCGGGTCGGAGAGCGCCACGAACAGTTTGTTGCCTCTGCGCCAGAGCGGCAGCACACGATGCTGGCGAACCAGTTTCTCGCTGACCAGATCCCGTGGCTGGCCTTCTTTGTCGATTACATTCAGATCGAAAAAAGCCACGCCGAACTGTTCGGCGGCCAACTCGGCCAGGACTCGGCTTTTCACCAGCTTGTTCTGCACCAGATAGGTCACCAGCGGCAGCTTGTTGCGCTGGGCCTGCAGTTGGGCCTGCTGGGCGGATTTTTCGTCCATCAGTTCGGCCTGTGCCAACTGCCTGGCCAGGCCTGAAAGGGAAATGCTCTCGTTCATCACGCGCTCCACAAACAATACCTGCCTTATAACCTAGTCGCCCGTGGCTGCCAAACGAGGCTAGTTGAGGTGACGAAAATTGGCAGTTAGTGCCGGAGTGAGCTTTTCCGCATGCAAGAATGGATGTTGTTTGAGGTCCCCAATATCTGTCATCCCTCAAACATATCCGTCAAGAGGACCAAGGCCTTGCCGCTCTCGGCTCGGAACGTCGTCCCCGCGTAGGCGGGAACCCAGAAAACCCACAGCACCTGGGCTGGCCGACTTGCTGGTAAGGTTGGCACGCTGCCTGCATTGGTAGGGCCAGGTCACCGACCTATCCATCCCTAGGAGAGAAAACATGAAAGCTCAAATGCAAAAGGGTTTTACCCTGATCGAATTGATGATCGTGGTTGCGATTATTGGTATTCTGGCGGCCGTTGCGCTGCCGGCTTATCAGGACTATACCGTACGCACCCGGATCACCGAAGGATTGAATCTGGCGCAACCTGCAAAATTAGCTATTGCTACAGAAGGTTCTGCTTCAGCCGCTGATCTGGCTCGAGTGGCTACCACTTGGAATGCTCAGGCGAACAACCTTGGCGCGACTTCCAAGTATGTTACTTCTGTGTTGATTACTGGCGCATCTGGTCTGATTACCATTACCTATGATGCGACCGACGTAGGTGTCGCTGCTGCTGCGAATACCTTGACTTTGACTCCTTGGATTCGTGACTCCGCGGCTGGCCAGTCTCTCTCTGCTGCTCAAGCCGCTGGTGTTACCGGTTCTATCGATTGGGGTTGTGCGTCTGCCACGAATGTTACCGCTACAGCGAACGGGATTACTCCTCTTGCCGCAGGTACTTTGCTAGCTAAGTACGCTCCGGCTGAGTGCCGTTAATTGCGGTATCTCAACTAAAGCTAATAGGAATAGATCCCGGTTTATTCCCAGTTAGTTTGATCTAAACAGCGCCCTGCACCTGCGGGGCGTTGTGCTGTTTGGGGTTTAGGGGCTTTCTCCTTTTGACTCCCATCTGTTGCTAAAATCTGTCTGGAAGTTGCCAATGTCCGCCCGTTTCAAGGTCTTTTTTATTCATCTGCTTTGTTCTCTGGCTATCGCGCTAGGCGCCCTGGGTCTGGTATTCGGGCTCTGGTACCCCGCCCCCCTGCACTTGGCGCTGGGTGTGACCTCGATCTTTCTGCTGCTGCTGGCGGTCGATGTGACGCTGGGGCCATTGTTGACCCTTGTGGTCTACAAAACCGGCAAGAAGTCTCTCAAATTCGATCTGACGGTGATCGTGGCGTTGCAACTGGCCGCCTTGGGCTATGGCCTGTGGACGGTCGCGCAAGGCCGGCCGGCCTGGCTGGCCTTCAATGTCGACCGTTTCGATGTGGTACCGGTGGTGGATATCGACACGCGCCGGCTGGCTGAAGCGCTACCCCAGTATCAAGCGCCTGCGTGGACGGGGCCACGCTGGGTAGCGGCCGTTCGGCCGGTCGATGGCGAACGGCGCAATGAAATCCTATTCGAGGTAGTCCTGGGGGGGAGCGATATTGCCCAGCGTCCCGAGCTCTATCGCCCCCTGGCAGACTTGGCCGGACAGATGAAAAGCAGGGCCCAAAATCTGGATCAGCTTGTTGCGTTCAATGAGGGCGATACTGTGGCGGCTGTTCTTGCGGCATGGCCGCAGGCAACGGGCTGGCTACCCTTGATGGCGCGGGTGCAGCCCATGGTAGTGCTATTGGCGGATGACAACACGATGGTGCTCGCTATTGTGCCGCTTCGGCCGTGGCTATAACGGAAGCCAGAAACAAACTTTGGTTTACGACTTTTTCGGCCAGGGGAAACCAGAGGAACCTAAAGACAGGCCACGATTTCTTCGATCCTTGGGCGCGTAGTCTGCCCCCGGTTCCCGTCGGCAGATAGGAAAAACATAAGTCTGGGGGCAGCTTTACAGTGGCGGCTTTTACAGTACCAACCGCATCGACAAATCCACTGCCTTCACATCCTTGGTCAGCGTCCCCAGTGAGATGTAATCCACGCCCGTTTCGGCAATTGCGCGCAAGGTGCTGTCGTTGATGCCGCCCGAGGCTTCGAGCTTGGCGCGGCCGGCGGTGAGTCTTACGGCTTCGCGCATGTCTTGTAGTGACAGCTCGTCGAGCATGACGATATCTGCACCCGCTTCCAGCGCTTCGCGCAGTTCTTCCAGGCTTTCCACTTCCACTTCCACCGGCTTGCCCGGGGCGATCTGCTGGGCGGCGCTGGTGGCCTGGGCGATGCCGCGCAGGCGTGAGCCTGCAGCGTTTGGTGGAGGGCGCCGTGGTTGCGATACACTCCTGAGCATATAAGCGGAGGCAGGCTATGGATGAGGAGGCTCTGGTCGGGCTATTGCGTTCGAGATTAGATGGTTTGCTGGCTGTCTATGCCTTTGGCAGTAGGGTCCAGGGTACGGCAGACGAAGGCTGCGATCTGGATCTGGCGGTGCTGGTGCGAGGTTATGCTGACCCGCTGACGCTTTGGGGTCTCGCCGGTGAAGCTGCCGATGTTGCAGGTTGTCCGGTCGATTTGCTGGATTTGCGCAGGGCCTCTACCGTGATGCAGCAGCAGGTGCTGACTAAAGGTGAGCGCTGGTGGGTGGCTGAGGGCGTCGAGGCTGGTTTGTTCGAGTGCGCTGTGTTGAGCGAGAAGCTCGAGCTGGATCGAGCCAGGGCACCGCTTTTGCGTGATATCGAGCGAGATGGGCGGGTGTATGGCCGATGATGTGTTGTTGAACAAGGCCGCAAGCATTGAGCGTGGCGTCAGGCGTGCGCGTGAGGAGTATGAGCGCGCCCCGGCGAGTTTTGCAGAGGACTTTACTCGGCAGGATGCGGCCATTCTGAACATCCAGCGTGCTTGCGAGGCAGCCCTGGATATGGGGCAGCATTTGATTCGGCGCGAGCGGCTCGGTATTCCGCAGAGTGCGCGCGATGTGTTTGCATTACTGGCCGCAGGTGGTTGGATTGACAGTGCTCTTGCTGAAGCGCTGAAGCGAATGGTGGGCTATCGCAATATTGCCGTTCATGAATACCAAGCGCTGCAGCTACCGATTACCGTGGCGGTCATTACCCCAATGTCATCAACCTAAGCTGCAGCCCTGCCCAAGGTAAGCCCCCCGAAGCAGCCAGCCGCCATGGCCGTCGGGCGATGACCAGGCCTCTGCCGCT
>QFOV01000241.1 GCA_003248565.1 Stenotrophomonas sp. | reverse complement strand
TCGATGTCGCCAAGATTCTCGGCGGCCACGTCGTTGAGCAGGTTCTGATCGACCACCTGCAATGCGATCGGCACATCCTGTATTTCCTGCTGCCGGCTCTGCGCGGTGACGGTGATGCGATCAAGCGTGGTGGCAGCATCCTCCGTCGCCGACTGTGCCATTGCCGGGGCAACTGCCCCCACCACCATCAGCCCGGCCAAGGCCCGCTGCAGTCCGACTACCAGATTCCGTTGCTTCACTCGCATCGCGTTCTCTCCCACGCAGTGAGGTGTATGCCGGCGTCAGACCGCCGGCGGGCCCGTGTTGCCGGGCTGGCCTTCGCCAGCCGTGTCGCAGTTTGTTTCCAGCGCGTTGATCCATTCCCGAATCAAGGTCACGCCTTCGCGGTGCACCACCGCCCGCCCAACCTCGGGCATCATCACCGCCGGGTCATCACTGTCCATGCGGTAGGCGATGATCGAGGCATCCGCATCGCCCGGCTGGATGTCATAGCGGCGGTTGCCGGTGCCCTTGCCCGCTGCGATCGGCTGCTTGCACATGCCCAGCTTCAGGTGATCCCGGGTGGGTGCGTCCAGCCACAAACCGGAGGTGATGGCCGGGCCGGTACGGCTATGGCAATGACCACAGTTCACGTCCAAGTAGGCGCGCGCCCGCGCCTCCAGCGGCGCGGCAGGATCAGTGGCATCGGCCACGCGTGGCAGCTGTGCCGGTGCAGGCAGGTCTTTCAGATAGCCGAGTTTGACCAGATGCGCGAGCTGGTTGTCGTGGCCGCTGAGGTAATCGAAATCGCGATTGAGGTTGCGCGCCTTGGGACCGATCGGCAGCAGCTTGCGCGAGCGGTTGTCGGTGATATGGCAACCACCGCACTGGTTCTGGTCCGGCACCTGGTAGGCAAGTGCTTCACGCGAGCCGTCCGCGGCAACCAGCTCCAGATCCACGCTGGCGCCAGTGCGTTGCAAGGTCGCCTCGGTCTGCTCCTGATTCCAGACGTAAGGCAAAGCTACCCAGCCTTCCTTGCGGTGGACCAGCAGCCGGGTCTCGATCAGCCGCACCTTGGACAGGTCCAGGCTCTCCTCATGCAACGAGGACTGCGATGGCGGCGTACGCGCCACCGACGTTCCATCAGCAGCACCTGTGGCCGGCAGCGGATAGTAGAAGGTCTTGCTGAGGATGGTGCCGACCGGGAAGTCGAAGGCGTGCTCCGGCTGGTAGCCGGCGGCCTGACCCTTGGGCATCCATACCGTACGCAGCTTGTGCGCGTAATCGCTGAACAGCGGTGTGTTCAAGTCGTACGGTACGACGCCTTCATTGAGTGTCAGTTTGCCATCGCGGATGCGCAGCACATGCCACTCATCCAGCGTCGCCGGCTGGCCATGCTCGAAGAAATGCACCGCAGCCGGTTTGCCGCAGCCCACCAGCATCAGCAGGACGCTCACCAGCACGATCACCCGCACCATCAGATTGCGCATGCCAGGACCTCAACCACGCTTCAGATCGATGGCCGGCAGGCGCGGCAGATCACATTCAAATGGCTTGGCATCCTTGCTCGGGCTCTTGTAACCGCCAGGGCCATCGGCGTTGACCACGCCACTGACATTGCGCAGGCAGATCTGCGGACCGACCTTGACTCCATCGACCATGCGCTCCTTGTTGTAATAGCCATCCCACAGCACGTCCGGGAAGTTACCGGTCAGGCCATACATCGCCACTTTCAAGGCCTTCAGATCCAATCCGTCGGGTGAGTCACCGCCGCCGGACAAGGTGTTGTTGTGGATGTAGATGCGTTCCGGATACGGATCGAAATTGGGCGAGGCGCTGCTGTCCTTGTAGCCGGTGGAATAGACGCTGGAAACAATGATGTTGGTGGTGGCGTTGTCGCGCACCTCGTTGTCGAATACCTCGATGTCATCGTTGGAGTTGATGACGATGCCCGAACCGGCCGGCACGCTGGCCACCGGCGTGCCCTTGGCACCGAAATTCTCGTGGTTGTTGGCGATGACCTTGTTGTTGAACACACGGATATTGCCGCCCTGCTGCGACAGACCCGGCATGTTGAACACCAGGATGCCGCCGGTATTGCCGGTGGCGACGTTGTCGTACACATCGGCATTGCGGGTGTTCTCGACCTCGATGCCGGCCACGTTCTGCTCGGCACGGCTGTTGCGCACGATCACCCCATCGGACTGGCCAACATAGATGCCGGCATCGGAGGCACCGATGGAAATGGTGTTCTCGATCAGCACGTTCTTGGTCAGCACCGGGTAGATGCCATAGGCGCCGTTCTTGGTGCTGGGGCCACCGCTCCACTGCACCTTTACCCCACGGATGGTGATGTTCTCCGATTCGCTGATCTTCAGCCCGTCGCCCTTGGAGTCCTCGATGGTGAGGTTCTCGATGGTGAAGTTGTCGCCGTTGACCAGCAGCCCTTCGGCGCCGGCCTTCTGCCCCTTGAAGCTGAGCACGGTCTGGTCCATGCCGGCGCCACGGATGGTCACGCCATCGGCGCGCAGGCTCAGGCTGCGCTCGAACTGGTGGCGACCGGCCGGGATGTCGATCACGTCGCCGGGCTTGGCGTCGAGCAGGCGCTCCTGCAGCGTGGCCGCGAATGCCCCGTCGGCCGCAGCCACGCTTGGTGCCTGTTCGGCCTGCTTCTGGCAGCCGACGACCATGACGGCCAAGGTGGCGGAAACCGCCCAGGTGATGCTGCGCTGCATGACGTGCTCCCATACGGTGGCAGATGTTGGGCGCAGTCTGGCCTTCAGGCAGTGTTCACGCGAAGGGCAAGAACGGCATACTTGGGGGGGCAAAGCGGACAAGCTGGAGGGGCTTGAATGCATCGCAGGATCAGCGGCGGCGACCGCCTGAGCATCGCCAACGTTCCAACCAACATGCTCTGTGGCTTGTTGTTGCTGGCCGAGCAACGCGGCGTCAGCAGCGACAACTGGTTCAATGGGCTGCAATTGAGCGCGGCGCAGCTCAACGATCCCAGTGCCCGCATTTCCTACCGGCAGGCAATCGAGGTGATACGCCGCGCCCTGCCCACCTTCCCCATCGACGGGGTCGGCCTGGCCATGGGCGGCAACCAGAACGGTGGCAACTTCGGCCTGCTCGGCTTGGCGATGAAGACCGCACGCACGTTTGGCGACGCGGTGCGGATAGGGCTGGATTACCAGCGCAATCTCGGCCCGCTGATGAGCCTGGCCCTGGAAGACGGCGGCAGCGACAGCCTGGCCATCGTCGCTACCGCGCCGGATGAAGCCAACGACCTGCTGCAGTTCCTCTGCGAGGAGATGTTCTCCAGCATCGTGATGCTGGGCCGCGAACTGGCAGGCAACGAGTTCAGCCCGCTGCGGCTGGAACTGGGCTACCCGGCACCGGCCTGCATCGACCAGTACCAGGCCTTGTTCCGCTGTGAGCTGCGCTTCAACCAGCCACGCCACGCCTTGGTATTGGAGCAGCGCTGGATGCAGCTGCCGTTCGCCAGCTACAACCCGGTGACCTCGCAGCAGGCGCTATCGATGTGCCACGCGCAACTGGCAACGCTGGCCTCGCGCGGCGAAACCACTGCTGCAGTCGAGCGCCAGCTGCGGCCGCGGCTGCGTGACAACCCGCAGATGAGCGAAATCGCGCTGGCCCTGCACCTCAGCGAGCGCACCCTGCGCCGGCAATTGGCCGACGAGGAAACCAGCTTCAGCGAGGTCCACGATCGCGTGCGCACCGAGCGCGCATTGGAACTGCTGCAGGACCCCGAGCTCGCCGTTGCCGCGATCGGCAACCAGCTGGGCTTCAACGACGCGCGCGAGTTCCGCCGCGCCTTCAAGCGCTGGACCGGGCAGACTCCGAGCGGAACCCGTTTGTCGCCAAACTGAAACGCAGATGCCCGGTTTCCCGGGCATCTGCTTCACCACCGAATCCGCGCAGCGGATCAGTCGATGATCATGATCGCGTCGACTTCGAACGCGGCGCCCTTCGGCAGGCCCGACACTTCGATGGTCGAACGGGCCGGGAACGGGGCCTGGAAGTACTCCTGCATGACCGCATTGACCTTGGCGAACTCGCCCAGGTCGGTCAGGTACAGGCCAAGGCGGACCATCTTGTCCAGCGAACCACCGGCTTCCTCGGCCACGGCCTTGAGGTTGTCGAAGGCGCGACGGGCCTGCGCGGTGACGTCGCCAGCGACGATTTCACCGGTCGCCGGGTCCAGCGGAATCTGGCCAGAGAAATACACGGTGTTGCCGGCACGCACGGCCTGCGAGTACGGGCCGATGGCGGCCGGGGCCTTGGCGGTGTTGATGATCTGGCGGGACATGGACAACTCCAGTCTGGAAAAGGTGGGCCATTGTAGCGTCGCCCGCTTGGCGGGCAGCTGACCGGGCTGGGCTGGCCTTGGTCAAAAAATAACCAGAGATCCGAAAGCTTTGCAGCACAAGGCCTGCAAAGGCTTATCCACAACTTGTAGGCATCACAGGGCACAAGCTGTGTGGATAGCCGCATGCAGGTAGAGCCGAGCCATGCTCGGCTGGGGCCTTAGCGGCAGATTTGTGGGAGCGGCGTCAGCCGCGAAGCAGGTGATCCATCCAGCTAGCCAGCATGCCTGCTCGATTCATTGCTGCCAGCTTCGCGGCTCACGCCGCTCCTACCAGTGCCTATGCCTTATCGGCAAAGCCCCTGCCGCGCATGGCTCGGCACTACATTCGTGCCATCCACAGGTCGTGGACAAAATATCACCATGTTTTGCAGAGGTCCGCAGCGCAAGGGCTGCGCGGCCTTATCCACAGCTTGTGTATGCAGCAGGACACAGTCTGTGTGGATAGCCGGATACCGGCGTGCTAGGCAAATTTGCAGACACAGGCGACCGGGTTTTGTGGGAGCGGCGTCAGCCGCGAAGCCAATGGTCCGTCCGACGGGCGGACATGACGACCGATTCATTGCTGCCAGCTTCGCGGCTCATGCCGCTCCCACAAGTGCCTCATACCCTATCGCTGGAGCCCCTGCCGAGCATGGCTCGGCACTACGCTGCCTGTGCGGTCGGGTTGGGCGTTGGCTCGCCGATCCGGCGCAGCGTATTGCGGTCGGTATGCGCGAACGGCGCGCTGCGGTCCGGGATGACCAGCATCGTTTCCTGTTCGTAGGACCAGCTGCCGTCATCGTT
>QFOV01000240.1 GCA_003248565.1 Stenotrophomonas sp. | reverse complement strand
ACGGGCGTTGAGGCCCAGCTGCATGCCATCGGCCACGCCGGTTGCCACTGCCAGCACGTTCTTCATCGCCCCGCCCAGCTCGGCACCGACCATGTCGTCGCCGGTATAGGCGCGGAACGCCGGGCCGTGCATGGCGTCTGCCACCTGCTGGGAGAACGCATCGTCATCACCGTGGACGGTGATGGCAGTGGGCAGGCCGAGGGTGACTTCCTTGGCGAAGGACGGGCCGGTGACAACGGCCAACGGCACGTCCGGGCCCAGCACTTCACGCGCTACTTCATGCAGGAAACGGCCCGAGCCGGGCTCGAAGCCCTTGGTCGCCCAGGCCACGCCTGCCCCAGCCGGCCGCAGCGGCGCCAGCGCGCGCACGGTTTCGGCAAAGGCATGCGAAGGCACCACCACCAGGATCCAGTCTGCCCCGGTAACGGTGGCAGCCAGGTCGGTGCTGGCGCGCAAGGATTCTGGCAAGGGAATCCCCGGCAGATACCGGGGATTCTCATGACGCTGATCAATCGCCTCGATTACCGCTGCATCACGTCCCCACAGCACGGTCGTATGACCGTGCCGGGCCAACAGTGTGGCCAGCGCGGTGCCCCAGGAGCCCGCGCCGACAACGGCGATCTTTTCTGCGTCGTTCGTACTCATACAGAAACGCAGACGCCGATCAGGCGTTGCCAGCCGGCTCGGAGTCGGCCAGCGACGGCTCACCCTGCTGCTGACGCTGACGCAGGGTTTCGGCGTACAGGCCTTCGAAGTTGATCGGCTGCAGGTAGAACGGCGGGAAGCCACCGGCCTGGATCAGGTCCGAGACAATCGAACGCACGTACGGGAACAGGATGTTCGGGCACTGGGTGCCGAGCAGCACGTCGATCGCCTGCGGCTCCAGACCGATCAGGCCGAACACGCCAGCCTGCTCGACTTCGGCCACATAGGCGGTCTTGTCACCGGCCTTGCAGGTCAGGGTCACGCCCAGCACCACTTCGAAAGCGGTCTCGGACAGGCGCTGTACCTTCTGGTTCAGGTTCAGCTGCAGGTCCGGCTGCACGTTCTCGTTGAAGATGACCGGGGAATTCGGCGACTCGAACGAAACGTCCTTGACGTAGATCTTCTCGATGGTGAAAGCCGGGCCGTTGGCGGATTCGTCGGCCGGGACTACGCCGTTGGTGTTCTCTTCGGACATTGCTCAAGACTCCAGAACAGATTGTTCATTGAATGGGATTAGTACAAGACCAGCGATGGGGGCGGTTGCCCACCTACACAAGCCCTGACTGAAAATTTGCTGACTCAGTTACGGCCCTTGACCAGCAGCAGATCTGCTGCCTGCCAGGCCGGCAAACCACCGTCGAGCACATAAACCTGCTCGTAACCGGCTTTTTTCAGTGCTTTGGCTGCTGTTGCCGAGGCATTGCCGGTGCGGCACAGCAACACGACCGGGCTCTGCTTGGCATTGGCCAGCAGCTTGTGCGCGGGGGTCAACTGGGCCGGCTGCACATTGCGGCTGCCGGCAATATGGCCCTTCTCGAAGTCGGCGGCAGCCGACAGATCGATCACGGTCGCACCGCCGGCATTGATCATATGGGTCAATTCAGACGGCTTGAGCGACTTGTAGCCACGGAACAGGCGGGCGATCTCGGTGGCAATGATGGCCACCGTCAGGCCGACCAGGGCCAGCGACAGCATCGGATTTCGGCCGGCGAAGGCCAGCAACTCTTCGTAATTCACTCAGGTCACGGGTCGATAAGAGGGCATGGATTGTCGCACAGCCGGTGAAAATGCAGCCATTACCTCATTGGCCCTGCCAAAGATCCGGCAAACCGGCCGCCTGCCACCAGCGCTTGGCCTCTGGATCCCAGCGCCAACGCTCGTTCACCATCACCAGCCGTTCGGCCTGGGTATTGCGGTTGATCACGCCCATTTCCACCCGCCGCTCGATGCTGCCATCGGCGCCCACACCTGTCGCACGCTCGCGGTAACTGGATACCTGGATCTGTCGATAGCGCTCGCGCTGCAGGTCGGTTATCGGGCGCTGCAGCAGATACTGCGGGTCGATGAAGCCTTCGGCCTTGTCGAAATCGCCCCAGCGCACGGCGGCCACGTAGGCGTCCTGAGTCGGCACCAGCTTGCTGCGCTGTGCCCGGCTCGGGCCATCCGCCTGGGCGCTCCCAGCTGCCAGCAGCAACACGACAAGCGCGGACTTGAACAGATCTCGGTACATGCAGGCCCCCTCGGTAATGGCCGATCTTAGCCTTTGCCGAGGGCAACGAAGCGGCCCTCGAACTCGGCCGCCCCACCTTCGATCGCCGCCCGTACCGTCACCCGCGCACGGCCGCGCTTACTGAACGTGGTCAGGAATTCATCCCAGTCCTGCTCCGGCGCCAACCGCGCGGTTGCCAGCAGGTCGCCATACACTGGCGCACGGTAGCGGATGTTGCTGTCGGCCACGTACACCTCGGCCTGCTGGCCAGCCAAGCCCAAGCGCATGCTGACCAGCGCCCAGCCCGACAGGGTCATCACCGACGCCAGGCTACCGCCGAAGGCGTTGCCCTTGTCGTTGACGTTTACGTCCAACGGCGCCTGCATGCGCAGCACGCCGTTGTCATAGCCCGCAATACGAATGCCCATCGCCGCAACCGGCGGCATTGCGGTAAGAGTGCGCTGAAGGTTCTCCAGCAGCACGTGGTCAGCAAAATGTTCGGACATGTACGCGCACGCAAAACGGAAAGCGCCCGCATAATGCATGGAATGAATCGCCCCGCCTATGTGCCAGCCGACACGGTCTGGCATCTCATCTCGATGCGTCCGCAAGGGCAACACGACACCGTGCGCAGCGCAGCGGCGCGTTTGGGCGCACGTACGCTGGCGTTGTCGCCCTGGCGACTGCAGATGCGTACCGACGAGGAAACACGCGAGCAGCTGAACGCAGCACGCGATTACGATCGACTGGTGTTCACCAGCCCCGCCGCGGCCGAAGCCGCTGCGCGGCTGTTGCCATTGGCCGAGCTTCGCGCAGGCAGCCTGATTGCCGTTGGCGAAGGCACCGCGCGCGCCTTGCGTCGCCGCGGTGCGACCAGCGTGCAGGCGCCGGCCCGGATGGACAGCGAAGGCCTGCTGGCCTTGCCCGCCATGCAGCACCTGCACGGCCTGCGCGTGGCCTTGGTCACCGCTCCCGGCGGCCGCGGCGTGATTGCCGCGCAGGTGCGCGAACGTGGCGCCAAGCTGCAACGCATCGATGTCTACGAACGCGTGCCATTGCCGGTCAGCAAGGCCACCATTGCGCGTCTGCAGGCACTGTCCACGCCTTACGTGGTGGCGATCAGCAGCGGCGAAGCCTTGCAGACGGTGCTGCCGTATCTGCCGCCAGACCTGCTGCAGCGCTGGCAGCAGGCCGCAGCGGTCACCGCCAGCGCACGGCTGGCCGAACTTGCCACCGAGCTTGGCTTCCGCAACGTCAGCATCGCCACAGGCCCACTGCCTGCACAGCTGGCCAGCGCCGCCCACGCCGCGCTTTTCCCGGCCGCAGGCTGAGCGCACCCGCAAGCGCGACTTGCAGGCATGCAGCGCGCGGGCGATGCTTTGCCTGCACCAACAGCGTGGTCACCCTTGTGTCGTGGCCATGCCCGCCAAGGATGTTGCCCCCCGATGAATGAAGACGTCGCACCCGTTCAACCGCGCCGGCCCCTGCGCTGGCTCCTGCCGCTGATCGCCATCGCCGTGCTGGTCGCTGCCGGCTGGTTTGGCTGGCACAGCTGGCAGAGCCGCCAGCAGCAGGCCGACCTGGCCCGCGACAGCGCGACCCAGCAATTGAACGCCATGCAGCAGGGGCTGGACGCCCTGCGCCGCGACCAGCGCGCCAATGCCCGCAGCATCCAGGACGCTGCCGCCACCAATCGCGTGCTGCGCGATGAAGTGCTGGGGCTGAGCCAGCGCAATGCGCTGCTGGAAGAAAACCTTGCCCAGTTGGCCGACAGCTCGCGCCAGGGCGCGCAGGCCGTGCGCCGCGAAGAGGCCGAACTGCTGCTCAACCAGGCCCAGCAACGGCTGACCTTTGCCGGCGATCTGGACGGTGCGCGTCGTCTGTATGCGCTGGCCGCCAGCGCGCTGGAAGGCATCGACAGCCCCGACTACCTCAACCTGCGCCAGGCGCTGATCCAGGAGCGCAATGCGCTGGACGCACTGGGCCCTGGCGTGCGCGCCCGCACCGCGGCCCAGCTCGAGCAATGGTCCACTGAACTGGAACGCCTGCCCGAACACCTGCAGCTACCCGCCGACACCCAGCAACCGTGGTGGCAGCAGATGCTGTCCCCGCTGGTGCAGATCCGCCCGGCCGACGGCAAGGTCCTGGTTGCCCGCTCCGAACGCATCGCCGCCAATGACTCGCTGCAGATCGAGCTGAGCCTTGCCCGCGCCGCCCTTGAGCGCGGCGACGGCAAGGCCTGGCAGCAGGCACTGGACCGCGTGGACGGCTGGCTGCAGCGGCTGTGGCCGGATTCACCGCAGCGCCAGCTGCGCCGTAGTGAACTGCGCGAGATGCGCGGCGTGGAACTGCGCCCCAACCTGCCGGAACTGGGCAGCACCCTGCAGCAACTGCGCAGCACGCGCGCCGCCAAGGACGCACCATGAAGGCCTTCCGTTCCTTGTTGTTGGTGATGCTGGTCGCCGCTGCCGGCATCTTTGGTGCGCAATGGCTGGGCCAGGACTCCGTACGTGCCTTGGGCGAAGTGATCGTCCGTGCCGGCGACCACGACTACATCGCCACCTTGCCGCAGGCCGCGTTGGCGGTACTGATCGCCGCTTTACTGGTATGGCTGCTGTGGTCGCTGATCAGCACCCCGTTCCGGGCCTGGGCACGGCATCGCCGCAAGCAGGGCCGCGCGCGCCTGATCGACGGCCTGCAGGCATTGGACAACGGCCAATGGCAACGCGCCGAAAAACTGCTGCAGAGCGCGGCAACCGAGAAAGCCGTACGCCCTATCGCCCTGGTGGCCGCCATGCGCGCGGCCGAAGCACGCGAGGACAACAGCAGCGCCGGCCAGCATCTGCAGCAATTGGCCGAAGCCGACCCGCACCTGCATGCCCTGCACAGCGCCGAGCGCTGGCTGCAGCTGGACAAGCCGCTGGAAGCGATCAACGCGCTGGACCTGCCGGCCCTGCAACC
>QFOV01000239.1 GCA_003248565.1 Stenotrophomonas sp. | reverse complement strand
TGATCACCCGCAGATCGGCTCGATCTGCTCGGGCGGCCGTTATGACGACCTGGCCAGCCACTACACCAAGTCCAAGTTGCCGGGCGTTGGTATCTCGATCGGCCTGACACGTTTGTTCTGGCAGCTGCGCGAGGCCAATCTTATCGACGGAATCGCTGAAAGCAGCGTGCATGCGATGGTCGCGTTGATGGACGAGGCGGCGATGCCGCAGTCGTTGGATATCGCCCGTCGCCTGCGGGCCGGCGGCATCAATACCGAAGTGCAGATGGAGCCGAAGAAGATCGGCAAGCAGTTCCAGTATGCGGCCAAGGCCGGTATCCGCTTCGTGGTGCTGGCCGGTGAGGACGAGCTGGCGCGCGGCGTGGTGGCGGTGAAGGATCTGCTCCGTGAGCAGCAGTTCGAGGTGGCCCGGGATGAATTGGCTTCTACCCTCCAGGTGGAGCTGGAACAGACGCGCGCGATGGCGCGTTGAACGAAAGCCCCGCATCGCGGGGCTTTTTTTGGGTCTGTAGGGCCGAGCCATGCTCGGCTGGGGCATTACCGGGAAGGTCCCGGCCGAGCATGGCTTGGCACTGCCGTTTCTGCCCCCTCCCTTTCACGCAGCGAAGGGGAGGGCTGGGGAGGGGTTGGCCTTTCGCAGATATCAGTGCGCGCTCCGCCTGTAGAGCCGAACCATGTTCGGCTGGGGCTTTGCCGGGAAAGCCCCTTGCCGAGCATGGCTCGGCACTACCGCTTCCGCCCCCTCCCTTTCGCGCAGCGAAGGGGAGGGCTGGGGAGGGGTTGGCCTTTCGCAGATATCAGTGCGCGCTCCGTCTGTAGAGCCGAACCATGTTCGGCTGGGGCGTTACCGGGAAAACCCCTTGCCGAGCATGGCTCGGCTCTACAGTTGGTGGATCAGGCGGTTTGACTCAAGGCCGATTTCGCACTAATGTATTAGCGCGCTATTACATTGATACATGATGAAGACACGCCCTGACATCGAACGTGAAAAGCCATCCGACGCCCCGTTGAAGGCGCTGGCGCGTACGTTGGCTGCGCTGGACAAGCCGCAGGAGGTGCAGGCCTTCCTGCGCGATCTGTGCACGCCGGCTGAGCTGGAGGCCATGGCCGACCGCTGGCGGGTGGTTCCCTTGCTGCGCAAGGGTGTGCCTTATCGCGAGATCTATGACCTGACCGGGGTGAGCGTCACCACCATCGGTCGGGTTGCGCGTTCGCTCGAGCACGGTGCCGGCGGCTATGCCGCCGCCATCGACCGTCTCGCCGCGCGCAAAACCGAATCCAACTGAGATAACCCCATGAGTGCTTCAACCTCCGCCCCGGCACGCGACCGGCTGCGTATCGCCATCCAGAAAAGCGGCCGTCTGGCCGATCCCGCGCGCAGCCTGTTGGCGGCTTGCGGGCTGAGCTGGCGGCAGAGCCGCGACAAGCTGTTCTGCTTCGGCGAATCGCTGCCGGTGGACCTGCTGCTGGTGCGTGATGACGACATTCCGGGTCTGATCGCCGACGGCGTCTGCGACCTCGGCGTGGTCGGCTTGAACGAGCTGGATGAACAGGCCAAGGCCCGTCGCCAGATCGGCCTGGCGGACGCTTACCAACCGTTGCGTGGCCTCGGTTTCGGCTCCTGCCGTTTGATGATCGCAGTGCCGGAAGACTGGGATTGGCAGGGCGTGCAGATGCTGCAGGGCAAGCGCATCGCCACCAGCTATCCGGCCATCCTTGCCGCCTGGCTGAAAGACAAGGGTGTCGACGCGCAGGTCGTCGAGTTGTCCGGTTCGGTGGAAATCGCACCAAAGCTCGGCACCGCCGAACTGATCTGCGATCTGGTTTCCAGTGGTGCCACCTTGGCCGCCAACCAGCTCAAGCCGGTGGAGGTGCTGCTGGAAAGTGAAGCGGTACTGGCTGGCCCGGTGCACGAACTGGATGACGCCCGTGCGGGCCTGATGGCAATGCTGCTGCGCCGTCTCGACGGTTTGAGCAAGGTGCAGGACCAGAAGCTGCTCATGTTCAGCGCGAGCGAAGACCGCGTTGAGGAACTGGCTCGACTGTTGCCCGACGCCGAGCCGTTGCTGCGCTTGCCGGGGCAGGGTGACGCCGTGCGGCTGCAGACGATGTGCAATGGCGCACTCAGCTGGCAGCGGTTGGAAGAGCTGGAGCGCGCTGGCGCGCAAGGCCTGATGGTCTTGGCCGTGGAGAAGTCGCTGGTATGAACATCCTCGATTGGAACGCGCTCGACGCCAATGCACAGGCGCGCGCTCTGACCCGTCCGGTACAGACTGTTGCCGCGCAGACCCGCGACTCGGTCGCCGGTTTGATCGCGCAGGTGCGCAGCGTCGGTGATGTGGTGTTACGCGAAATAACTGAGCGCTTCGATGGCGTTGCGCCGGAACGTTTTGAAGTCAGCGAAGCCGAGTTTGCTGCCGCCGAATTGGCGGTTTCCGCCGAGTTGCGCATCGCCATGCAGCAGGCTGCCGATCGTATTGATACCTTTCACCGTGCTGGGATGGCGCAGCCGTACAGCGTGGAAACCGCACCCGGTGTGGTCTGTGAAAAAGTCATCCGCCCGATTGCGCGGGTTGGCCTGTACGTCCCCGCAGGCAGCGCTCCCCTGCCATCGACCGCGCTGATGCTCGGTGTGCCGGCCAAGCTGGCCGGTTGCCGCGAAGTGGTGTTGTGCACGCCGCCGCGCAAGGACGGCACGGCCGATCCCGCAGTGCTGGTGGCCGCGCGCCTGACTGGCGTGCATCGCGTGTTCAAGATCGGCGGCGCGCAGGCCATCGCGGCCATGGCCTATGGCACCGAATCGGTTCCGTCCTGTGACAAGCTGTTTGGCCCCGGCAACAGCTTCGTTACCGAGGCCAAGCAGCAGGTCGCCCAGTCCGGTGCTGCCGCCATCGACATGCCTGCCGGTCCGTCGGAAGTGCTGGTGATCGCCGATGCCGGTGCCAATCCTGCATTTGTCGCCGCCGACCTGCTGTCGCAGGCCGAGCACGGACCGGATTCGCAGGTGCTGCTGCTCAGCGACGATGCGGCGATGATTGCTGCCGTGCAGGATCAGGTCGAAGCACAGGTCGCACAGCTCAGCCGCGAGGCGATTGCGCGCCAGGCGCTGGGTGCGTCGCTGCTGATCAAGGTGGATTCGATTGCGCAGGCATTCGAGATCTCCAATCGCTATGCGCCCGAGCACCTGATTCTCGCCCTGCGCCAGCCGCGTCAGTGGTTGGACAATGTGGAAGCTGCCGGCTCGGTGTTCCTCGGCGATTACACGCCCGAAGCGCTGGGAGACTACTGCTCGGGCACCAATCACGTATTGCCCACCGCCGGTGCCGCCCGCGCCTACAGCGGCGTCAGCGTCGCCAGCTTCCAGAACCAGATCAGCGTGCAGGCTGCCAGCCGCGAAGGTATCGCCGGCATCGGCCCCTGTGCCTTGACCCTGGCCCGCGCCGAAGGCCTGGGTGCACACGCCAATGCGGTTGCGTTGCGGCTGGGAGCGGCGCCGTGAGCGTGCTCGACCTGGTACGCGAAGACCTGCGTGACTTCGGCGGTTATTCCTCGGCGCGTAGCGCCAAGCTGCAGGGCGATATCTGGCTCAACGCAAATGAATCGGCATGGGCGAATCCTGGCGATGCCGCTGCCAGTTGCCGTCGTTACCCCGATCCGCAGCCGCAGCTCCTGCGCGAGCGTCTGGCAGATATGTATGGCTGCCAGCCCGAGCAGCTGCTGATCGGCCGCGGCAGCGACGAAGCCATTGACCTGCTGGTGCGCGCCTTGTGTGTGCCGGGCCGTGATGCGGTGTTGTACACGCCGCCGGTTTTCGGCATGTACGCGGTCAGTGCGCGGCTGCAGAGTGCACCCGCGCTGGAAGTGCCGCTGTTGGATAGCAATGCGGGGCTGGTGCCTGATATCGACGCCATCATTGCCACTGCAAAACAAGGCAACGCCAAACTGGTATTCCTGTGCTCGCCGTCCAATCCTGGTGGTCTGAGCATTCCGCTGCAGCAGGTACAGGCCGTGGCCGAAGCCCTGCGCGGGCAGGCACTGGTAGTGGTTGACGAGGCCTATGGCGAGTTTGCCGATGAGCCTTCCGCCACCACCTTGATGGATCGCTTCGACAACATTGCGGTGCTGCGGACCTTGTCCAAGGCGCATGCATTGGCTGCTGCGCGGATTGGCAGTGTGATTGCTGATGCAGCCCTGATTGCGGTGCTGCGGTGCTGCCAAGCGCCGTATCCGATCCCCACGCCGTGTTCGGCGTTGGCACTTTCCGGGCTTGATGATGCAGCACTTGCGCAGACGCGCGCCCGCATCGCCACAGTGCGCAGCGAGCGCAGCCGGTTGTGCATCGCCTTGTCGGCGCAACGTGGCGTTCGTCATGTCTATGCCTCGGATGCCAACTTCCTGCTGGTGCGCTTCAGCGACGCTGAAGCCGCATTCCAGGCCCTGCTGCAGGCCGGCGTAGTGGTGCGTGATCAGCGCGCCGCGCCGCAGCTGCAGGACGCCCTGCGCATCACCCTGGGCACCCCCGAACAGAACGACCGCGTCCTCGACGCACTTGCCACGCTGGAGCTCACCGCATGACCCCCATTCTGTTTGTCGATCGCGATGGCACCTTGATCGAGGAGCCGGCCGACTTCCAGATCGACGCCTATGAGAAGATCCGCTTCGTCAGGAACGTGATCCCGGCGATGCTGAAACTGCGCGATGCCGGCTATCAGTTCGTCATCGTCTCCAACCAGGACGGCCTCGGTTCCGAAGGCTATCCGCAGGCCAGCTTCGACGGCCCGAATGACTTGATGTTGCAGATCTTCGCCAGCCAGGGCATCACGTTCCGCGATGTGCTGATCGACCCGAGTTGGCCGCAGGACAACAGCCCGAATCGCAAGCCCGGCATCGGCATGATGGTGTCCTACCTGCAGGACCGCAGCATCGATTGGGCGCGCTCGGGCATGGTGGGTGATCGTCCCACCGATATCCAGTTCGCCGACAACATGAAGATACGGGGCTTCCAGCTGCGCACCGGGCAGTTCGGCGGCGAATGGGACTGGGATGCCATTGCCCACGAACTGGCCGACGCCCCACGCCGCGCTACCGTGCAGCGCGATACCAAGGAAACCCAGATCCGCGTGTTCGTCGACCTGGACAAGGTGGCCAGCTCGAAGATCAACACCGGC
>QFOV01000238.1 GCA_003248565.1 Stenotrophomonas sp. | reverse complement strand
CATGGGCGGTTCGATGGGCTCGGTGGTTGGCGAGCGCTTCGCGCTGGCTGCAGAGACGGCGCTGGAAATCGGCTCCCCCTACGTGTGCTTCTCCGCCTCCGGCGGTGCCCGCATGCAGGAAGGCCTGTTCTCGCTGATGCAGATGGCCAAGACCTCGGCCGCGCTGGCCAAGCTGCGTGAAGCCGGCTTGCCCTATATCTCGGTACTGACCCATCCCACCACCGGTGGCGTGTCGGCCTCGTTCGCAATGCTGGGCGACATCAACATCGCCGAGCCGCAGGCGCTGATCGGCTTTGCCGGCCCGCGCGTGATCGAGCAGACCGTGCGCGAAAAGCTGCCGGAAGGCTTCCAGCGCTCTGAGTTCCTGCTCGAGCATGGCGCCATCGACCAGATCTGTGACCGCCGCGAGATGCGTGACCGACTGGCCGAGCTGTTGGCCATGCTGGGCCGCCAGCCGCAGCACGAGGAAGCCGCTGCCTGATGAGTACGCGCAAGTATTTCGGCACCGACGGCATCCGCGGCCGGGTCGGCAAGGGCGTCATTTCCGCTGATTTCGTGCTGCGTGTCGGCAATGCGCTTGGGCGCGTGCTGGTTGCGCGCAGCGGCGGAACCCAGCCGACCGTGGTGATCGGCAAGGACACGCGCATCTCCGGTTATATGTTCGAGTCCGCATTGGAAGCGGGCCTGGTTGCCGCCGGTGCCAACGTGCAGTTGATCGGGCCGATGCCGACCCCGGCGGTGGCTTTCCTTGCGCATACGCTGGGTGCCGATGCCGGCATTGTCATCAGTGCCTCGCACAACCCGCATTACGACAACGGCATCAAGTTCTTCTCCGCCGAGGGCGAGAAGCTCGACGACGCCACCGAGCTGGCGCTGGAAGCGGCGATGGATCAGCCGTTCTCGACGGTGGAATCCGAGCAGCTCGGCAAGGCGGTGCGCGCGCGTGATGCGGTCGGCCGTTACATCGAGTTCTGCAAGGCCAGTGTGCCACGCAACTTCTATCTGCGTGGGCTGAAAGTGGTGCTCGACTGCGCCCATGGCGCTACCTATCACGTCGCGCCGCTGTTGTTCCGCGAGCTGGGGGCGGAGGTGACCGCGATCGGCGCCGAGCCGAACGGCATCAACATCAATGATGGCGTGGGCTCGATGCACATCGACAGTCTGGCGCGCAAGGTGGTCGAGGTCGGTGCCGATATCGGTATCGCCTTCGATGGCGATGGTGATCGCGTATTGATGGTCGATCACACCGGTGCTGCAGTGGATGGCGATGGCTTGTTGTATGTGCTGGCCAAGGCGTGGCAGGCCAATGGTCGCCTGCGTGGCCCGGTGGTCGGGACGTTGATGACCAATTACGGAATGGAGCAGGCGCTGGAGCGTCTGGGCATTCCGTTTGTCCGCGCCAACGTTGGCGACCGCTACGTGCACCAGGCCCTGGTTGAGGGCAATGGCGTGCTCGGCGGCGAAGCTTCTGGCCATATCCTGTGCCTGGACCGGGCTACCACCGGTGATGCCATTGTCAGTGCCTTGCAGGTGCTGGAAGTGCTTGGGGGTGCTGGTGTGAACCTGCGGCAGGCGCTGCAGGGGCTGGTGATGGTGCCGCAGAAGACGATCAATGTGCGCCTGGAAAGCGGGGCGCGCGAAGTGGTTGCAAGTGCGCCGGTGCAGGCAGCGCTGGCGGCCGCACAAGCGGCGGTGGCCGGGCGGGGCAGGGCATTCCTGCGGCCGTCGGGTACCGAGCCGGTGGTGCGGGTCACGGTCGAGGCCGATGAGGCCGGGCTGATGAGCGCTACGCTTGAGGCGCTGGCCGAGGCGGTTCGTTCGGCTGCCGCACAGGTTTGAGCTGGATCATAGTGGTGTTGCCGGGATGTCGGTTCCAATAGCCGGCATTCCGTTCCCTTCCTTGGAGTTTTGTATGAGTTCCCGCATTCCCACCCTCGACATCACCCGTTTCGATACCGACCGTGAGGCCTTCGTGGCCGAACTGGGCGCGGCGTATCGTCAGTGGGGTTTTGCGGGTATTCGCAACCACGGCATCCCGCAGGCGGAGATCGACGCCGCGTATGACGTGTTCAAGGCATTCTTCGCGCTGCCTGAAGATGTGAAGAAGCAGTACCACATTGCTGGCGGCGGCGGTGCGCGTGGCTATACCCAGTTCGGCGTGGAAACCGCCAAGGGCTCCAAGCATTTCGACCTGAAGGAGTTCTGGCATATCGGCCGCGAGATCGCCGATGACTCCAAGTACCGTGAGGTGATGCCGCCGAACCTGTGGCCGAGCGAAGTCCCCGGCTTCAAGGAGCATGGGTACGGCCTGTACCAGAAGCTGGACCAGCTGGGCTCGCGCGTGCTGTCGGCCCTGGCCCTGCACATTGGCCTGCCCGAGACCTTCTTTGCCGACAAGACCAACAACGGCAACTCGATCCTGCGCCCGATCCACTATCCGCCGATCACCACCGATGACATCCCCAACGTGCGCGCTGGCGCACATGGCGACATCAACTTCATCACCTTGCTGGTTGGTGCCAGTGCGGCCGGTCTGGAAGTGCAGTCGCATGAAGGTGAGTGGGTCCCGTTCACCTCCGACGCCGACACCATCGTGGTCAACATCGGCGACATGCTGCAGCGCCTGACCAACCATGTGTACCCGTCCACCATCCATCGCGTGGTCAATCCCCCGGGTGAGCTGGCACGCAAGCCGCGCTACTCGGTGCCGTTCTTCCTGCACCCGAACCCGGATTTCCTGATCGACGTGTTGCCTTCGTGCATCACCGCGGAGAATCCGAGCCGCTATCCGGAGGCGATCACCGCCCATGGCTTCCTGGAAGAGCGCCTGCGCGAAATCAAGCTGAAATAAGCCGGCGCTGGTTTCGCCAGCTGTCCTATCGCGCCGCCGCGGCCCAGGCCCGGCGGCGTTTTTGCGTCTTGTCTTCCGTTGTCCGCAGCTTGTCCTGCCGATGTCCGCATATCGGCTATCCTTTGCCGATACTTTTTACCGGGGAGTTATGCCTGAATGCGCCAAAAAATCGTTGCTGGTAACTGGAAGCTGCATGGCAGCCGGCAATTCGCCACCGACCTGGTCGGACAGGTGGCTGCGGGCCTGCCGCTGCCAGGTGTACGACTGGTGATCCTGCCGCCGCTGCCCTACCTGGGAGATCTGGTCGAGGATTTCGAGGAGACAGAGCTGGCTTTTGGCTCGCAGGACGTCAGCAGCAACGAAAAGGGGGCCTACACGGGCGAGGTTTCGGCCAGCATGCTGGTGGACGTCGGCGCTACCCATGGTCTGGTCGGTCACTCCGAGCGCCGCCAGTACCACAACGAAAGCAGTGAGCTGGTTGCGCGCAAGTTCGTTGCCGCGATCAATGCGGGCCTGATCCCAGTCTTATGCGTAGGTGAGACGCTGGAGCAGCGTGAGGCCGCGCAGACCGAGGCGGTGATTGCCTCGCAGCTGGCGCCGGTACTGGACCTGGCCGGGGTGCAGGCCTTCGCCAAGGCGGTGGTGGCGTATGAGCCGATCTGGGCAATTGGCACTGGTCGTACCGCCACGCCGGAGCAGGCGCAGGCCGTGCATGCGTTCATTCGTGGCGTAGTCGCCGAGCGCGATGCTAGAATTGCCGATTCGTTGTCGATCCTTTATGGCGGCAGCGTCAAGCCCGACAACGCAGCAGAGCTGTTTTCACAGCCTGACGTCGATGGCGGGCTGGTAGGTGGCGCTTCGCTGGTGGCGGCTGATTTTCTGGCCATCGCGAGGGCGGCTGCCAGTCGCTAACGGGTAATTGTCCGGGACGGATTTCAAAAATGCTGATGTTGATCCTCAATGTGGTCTATGTGCTGGTGGCGCTCGCGATGATCGCGCTGATCCTGATGCAGCGTGGCTCTGGTGCTGCCGCTGGTTCGGGTTTTGGTGCCGGTGCGTCGGGTACGGTGTTTGGTGCGCGTGGCGCGTCCAACTTCCTGTCCAAGAGCACCAAATGGCTGGCCGTGGTGTTTTTCGGCATCAGCTTGTTCATGGCGTGGTACGCCAGCCACGGTTCGCGTCCGGCGGACCAGGGTGTGGGCCTGATGGGTACGGTTGAGACGGCGGCCCCGGCTGCTGCGCCGGCGGTTCCTGCAGGTGAGTTGCAGGCCGTTCCGGCGGCTCCGGCTGCCGCAGCTGTGGGTGAAGTGCCCCAGGCAACGGCTCCGGCGGAAAATATTCCGGCCAAGAGCGAAGAAAAGCCCGCTGAACCCGCACAGAAAGACTGAAGACGGTTACAATACGCGGCGCACTGCGAAGCAGCTGCGCTGACGTAAGCCCAGGTGGCGGAATTGGTAGACGCACTACCTTGAGGTGGTAGCGACGAGAGTCGTAGGGGTTCGAGTCCCCTCTTGGGCACCATTGTTTTATGCGGGTACACGGGTTGCAGCAGCTTCCCGTCGTGGCAAGTCCCGTTCATCCCCCATGCCTTGGCACCTGCAGGTGTCCCGGGCAGAGGCAAGAGAGAATCGCTGTGCTGGCCGAATATTTGCCGTCTCTGCTGTTTCTGATCGTCGCCACCGGCATTGGCGTTGCGCTGATGTTGATCGGTCGGTTCCTCGCTCCGCGTTCGCCGGACACCGAGAAACTCTCCGCCTATGAGTGTGGCTTCGAGGCGTTCGAGAACGCGCGCATGAAGTTCGACGTGCGCTACTACCTCATCGCCATCCAGTTCATCGTCTTTGACCTGGAAATCATCTTCATTGTGCCCTGGACCCAGGTGTTCATGGAGCTCGGCGCCCGTTCGCTGGTCACCATGGGCTTGTTCGTGGGCATGCTGTTCCTCGGCTTTATCTACGTGTGGAAGAAGGGAGCGCTGGAATGGGAGTGATCCAAACTCTCGACGGCCTGATGAACAACCCCGTCCCGGAAGGGCGGGTTGATGACATTCTGCGGCCTGAAGGCGATAACCCCCTGCTCGAGAAGGGCTATGTGACCACCAGCGTTGACGCGCTGTTGAACTGGGCACGTACCGGCTCGATGTGGCCCATGACCTTCGGTCTGGCCTGCTGCGCGGTGGAAATGATGCACGCCGGTGCGGCGCGTCTGGACCTTGATCGTTATGGCGTGGTGTTCCGTCCTTCGCCGCGTCAGTCCGACGTGATGATCGTGGCCGGCACCCTGGTCAACAAGATGGCCCCGGCGCTGCGCAAGGTCTACGACCAGATGCCGGACCCGAAG
>QFOV01000237.1 GCA_003248565.1 Stenotrophomonas sp. | reverse complement strand
GCTTCAGCCTCGGAACCACTTGTGCACTTGAGCAACGCGCGCGGCTACTGCAGAAGCACAGAAGCCAGAGCGATTCCCGCCTGCGCGGGAATTACGATCTGAGAGTTCTCTGAGTGAGCCAGAAGCAAAACCCGCCTCACTCGTGCGCAGCCACCGCGTCCAGCACCCGTGCCGAATACACCAGTGCCGCGCCGGCATTGAGCGCGACCGCCACACCCAGCGCCTCGGCAATTTCCTCGCGGCTGGCGCCCTGCTTCAGGGCAGCGTCGACATGGGTGGTGATGCAACCATCGCAGCGGGTGGTCACCGCCACCGCCAACGCGATCAATTCGCGGGTCTTGCCGTCCAGGTGGTTGGTCTGCGCGCCTGCGCCGCTCAGGGTGATATAGCCCTTGAGCGTATCCGGCGAGAGCTTGCCGAGTTCGCCGATACGACCCTTCAGCTCACGGCGGTAGTCATTCCAGTCGAGCATGGCGGGGTTCTCCAGTTGGGACTGGAGAACCTTACGCCGGCAAAGATTAGTTCGCCGTCATGCCGCCGCGACGCAGGACTTCAACCACCGGGGCGACCTGCTCCTGCCGTCCCAGAGCCTCACCCACACGCAGCAAGGCATCCGCCAGCGCTGCCGGCGCGTCATCACGCAGGTTGGCGTGACCGACCTTGCGGCCTTCGCGGGCCTGCTTGCCGTAGTCGTGCCAGTGACCGGCAGCTTCGCCGAGCACGGCCTTGGCGTCGGGCATCTGCCCCAGCCAGTTCAGCATGCAGGCGTGGCCGAGCATGCGGGTATCGCCCAGGGGCAGGCCAAGCACGGCGCGGATATGGTTCTCGAACTGCGAGGTTTCCGCACCATCACTGGTCCAGTGACCCGAATTGTGCACGCGCGGCGCCATTTCGTTGGCCAGCAAGGCATCGCCTCGGCAGAACAGCTCCAGCGCGAATACGCCAACGTAGTCCAAGCGCTCGGCAACACGGCGCGCATAGGCAATCGCGGTCGCCTGCTGCTCGGCGGACAGCGCAGCCGGCGCCAGACTGGCCGACAGCACCCCATTCACATGCCAGTTGGCGGTCAGCGGCCAGGCGCGGAATTCGCCATCACGTCCGCGCACGGCCACCACGCTGACTTCCCGCTCGAACGCCACAAAGCCCTCGAGGATCAGCCCGGTCCTGTCGACCTGCGCACCCAGCGTCTGCCAGGCCGCATCGATGTCCGCCGCGTCACGGATGCGAAACTGGCCCTTGCCGTCGTAGCCCAACCGCCGCGTCTTGAGAATGCACGGCATGCCGAACTCGGCAGCCTTGGCGGCCAATTCATCGCGGCTGCGGATATCGGCAAATGCCGGCAGCGCTATCCCCAGTTCCTGGAACAAGGTCTTTTCACTGAGCCGATCCTGCGCCACCGCCAGGGCGGCCGGATTCGGGAACACCGGCTTGCGTTCGGCCAGCCAATGCGCACTGGCAGCAGGCACATTTTCGAAATCGAAGGTGATCACGTCGACCTTGGCCGCGAACTCAGCCAATGCCTCGGTGTCATCGAAGTTGCCCACCTGCAGCGGCGCCACCTGCCCCGCGCACGCATCGGCGGCCGGATCGAACACCACGAAACGCAGGCCCAGCGGAGCTCCCGCCAGCGCCATCATGCGGGCCAGCTGCCCGCCACCGAGAATGCCAACCGTGATCATTGGCGCGGATCGTCCGCGGCCATCACATCTTCGGTCTGGCGTGCGCGGAAAGCCTCCAGCGCAGCACCAATCTGCGGCTGCTCGGCGGCCAGCATGGCCGCGGCAAACAGGGCCGCATTTGATGCACCAGCGTTGCCGATGGCAAAGGTCGCTACCGGGATACCCGCCGGCATCTGCACGATCGACAGCAGCGAATCCATGCCATTGAGTGCCTTGGACTGCACCGGCACGCCCAGCACCGGCACGGCGGTCTTGGCAGCCAGCATGCCCGGCAGGTGCGCCGCACCACCAGCGCCACCGATGATCGCGCGCAGGCCACGCGGGCCCGCCTGCTCGGCATAGCTGAACAGCACATCCGGGGTCCGGTGCGCGGAAACTACCTTCACTTCATACGGAACGCCCAAAGCATCAAGCTTCTGGGCGGCGTGCTGCATGGTTTCCCAGTCTGAGCGGGAACCCATCACGATGCCGACTAGCGGCGCGGGGTGGTTGGGGGTCATTGGCCGTCACCTGCTGCAAAGACGTATTCTAGCCGTCTTCCCCGCAAGACCACGAACTGATGGACCGCAAACTGCTCGACCTGCTTGTCTCCCCCGACACCCGCCAGCCGCTGTTCCTGCTGGAAAGCGCCGGCCTGGAAGCCCTCAACCGCGCCATCGGCAGCGGCGGCGTGATCCGCGCCGACGGCAGTCCGCAGACCCAGCCGCTGCGCGAGGCCCTGATCAGCGGCGACCGCAAGCAGGTCTTCCGCGTCGATGACGGCATCCCGGTGCTGCTGGCCGATGAAGCCATCGCCACCGCCCAGATCACCGACTTCCCGGCCAAATAATGCTGCCGCACCCGCCGCTGGCCCCGCCGCAGGAACAGATTGACGCCGATGTCGCCCGCGCCCTGGCCGAGGACATCGGCAGCGGCGACGTCACCGCCGCGCTGTTGCCCGATGCCGCCGACGTCGCCTACCTGCTGTGCAAGCAGGACGCGGTGATCGCCGGCCGCCCCTGGTTCGACGCCACCCATCGCGCGCTGGACCCGCAGGTCCGGATCGACTGGCGGGTGCTGGAAGGCGACCATGTCAGCGCCGGCACGGTGCTGGCCACCCTGAGCGGCCGCAGCCGCAGCCTGGTCAGCGCCGAGCGCACCTCGCTCAACTTCCTGCAGACCCTGTCCGGCACCGCCACCACCACCGCGCGCTACGTCGCGGCGGTGGCAGGCACCAAGGCACGTATCCTCGACACCCGTAAAACCCTGCCCGGCCTGCGGCTGGCGCAGAAGTACGCGGTGCGCTGCGGCGGCGGCGACAACCACCGCATCGGCCTGTTCGATACGGTGATGCTGAAAGAGAACCACATCCGCGCGGCCGGCTCATTGACTGCCGCCGTGCACGCCGCACGCGCGCAACAACCCAAACTGCCCCTGGTAGTGGAAGTGGAAGACCTGCAGCAGCTGCAGGAGGCACTAACCGCCGGTTGCGAGCGCATCCTGATCGACGACTTCAGCGCGGCGATGCGCCGCGATGCCGTGCGCATCACCGCCGGACGGATTCCGCTTGAAGTCTCCGGCAGCGTCGACATGAGCACGTTGCGCGCCATCGCCGAAGACGGCGTGGACTGCATTTCCATCGGCGGCCTGACCAAACACGTGCAAGCCATCGATCTGTCGCTGAAACTGGGCCCGCCACCGCGCTGACTCACGGCATGCACACGGCCCCGGCTGCGACACTCCCCCAATATCCCCCGCGGAGCCCGCTGTGGCATACCGATTCCTGTTGTGCGGCCTGACCCTGCTGTTACCCACCCTGCCGGCGATGGCAGCCGAAGCCTGTGACGTGCCGCCGCGCTATGGCCTGAGCGAAACCGCCAAGGCCGTGGTTGCGGCGGCCTGCGGTGAACACCGCCTGTGGTATCGCCCCTTCATCGACCGCGATGGTCGCATCGCCAGCCTCGGCGTTACCGAGGCCGAGAACGAGCATCTGGCTGACAACGGCCTGATCGCCTGGCAGCGCGTCGTCGGCTATTGGCGCGATAGCGGCACGCTTGGCCCGATGGGCGCCATTGCCGGCGCCAGCAGCTGCGCGCAGCCGGCCGGCAACCGCTATACCGACACCGACTGTCGCGCGTTCCTGATCGACAACCCGTGGTCAGCCGCCTTCATCTCCTGGGTGATGACGCGCGCCGCCGTGCCCGGCTTTACCCGATCACCACGCCATATCGACTACATCCGGGCCGCCTACCAGGGCGGCAGCAACGGCATGCCGTATCGCCTGGCCGACCCGGCCAGCGAGAAGCCGGCCCCTGGCGACATGCTGTGCTTCCTGCGCGATCGCAGCAGCACCTTGAACTACGCCGGATTGATTCAGGCGCTGGGCAGCGGCCGTGCCGGCAACTGGAAATCGCACTGCGAAATCGTGGTCAGCGCCAACATGGGCGGCGACCGCACGCTCTATCTGGTCGGCGGCAACGTCGCCAACTCAGTAGTGATGCGCAAGCTCATGCTTGATCGCACTGGCCTGCTCGAGTTGCCAAAAACCAACGCTGCGCAGGTACCGAGCTCGCCGATTGAACAGCGCTGCTCACCCGGCCAGGAGGAAGAGTGCAACCTCAATCGACAGGATTGGGCCGCACTCTTGAAGTTGACCGCGACCAACCCGGCGCCGGCATTCAATTCGACCGCGCCGTTGCCGCCGCCACCGGACGAGCCGATTCCAACGCCGGTGACGCACTGAGGCTTGCTCGCGCACCGCCATCAACCGCAAACAGAGGGCTGCGCATGGATGAGCAGATCGCCTAAAGTGCTCGCATGCCTACCCTTCTTATCCTGATGATTGTCGGCGCGATTGGTTTTGCGTTCTGGGACCGCTCCCGCGCCGCTGCCGACCGCGCCACCGAACTGGGCCGCAACGCCTGCCGTGCTGCCGACGTGCAGTGGCTGGACCAGAGCGTGCACAGCACCGGCCTGCGCCTGTGCCGCCTGCCCAACGGCTGGCTGGGCTTCGAACGCAGCTTCCGTTTCGACTACTCCTATGACGGCCAGGATCGCCACACCGGGCGCATGGTGCTGCGCGGCCGCGAACTGGTCTCCTTCAGCGGCCCGGCCGCCGCACAGATCGGCCGCCTGCGCAAAAGCACCGAAGAAGCCGAAGACATCTGATCCAACCGGTAGTGCCGAGCCATGCTCGGCAGGGGCATCACCGACAAACCCATAACACTGCACGGATGGGTAGTGCCGAGCCATGCTCGGCAGGGGCATCACCGACAAACCCATAACGCTGCACGCTTTTTGTGGGAGCCGCGTCAGCCGCGAAGCTGATGCACTGGAAGTTGCGGGCATGCCAGCGAACTGACAGATCCTCGGCTTCGCGGCTGACGCCGCTCCCACAAGCAGCTGCTGGGCTCGCGTGGAAAGCGCCAGCCGAGCATGGCTCGGCGCTACACAGACGCCCAAACAAAACCGCCGCCTTGCGGCGGCGGTGGAATTATTTGACTACCCGCAGGAACGGGCGCTTCGCGCCAGGCTGCGGACGCTCCGGCGGATCGG
>QFOV01000236.1 GCA_003248565.1 Stenotrophomonas sp. | reverse complement strand
GCCAGTTTCAGCAGCACCGATACCAGAACACTGCAGATCACACTCAGGACAAGGAAATGCATGGATTTGGGCAGTTGTGAAGGGCAGGCGTGAAGCCGCCGGACGGGGCCGCTATTATGGCCGCATGCAAACTCTCCCATTCCCCCACGAATCGGCGACGCTGATGTTGGACGGCCCGGCCGGTCCGCTGGAAGTCGGTGTCGACCTGCCCGATGGCGAGTCCGCCGCGCGTCCGATCATCGCCGTCATCTGCCATCCGCTGTCCATCGAGGGCGGCAGCATGCACAACAAGGTGGTGACCATGGTCTCGCGCGCGCTGCGCGACCTGGGCATCACCACCGTGCGTTTCAATTTTCGCAGCGTCGGCGCCTCGGTCGGTACCTACGACAACGGTGAAGGCGAAGCCGACGATCTGCGCGCGGTGGTCAACTGGGTGCGCAGCGAGCGTCCGGATGCCGCATTGTGGCTGGCCGGTTTCAGCTTTGGCGCCTATGTGTCGCTGCGCGCTGCCGCGCAGCTGCAACCGCAGGCCTTGATCTCGATCGCACCACCGGTTGGCCGCCGCACCTGGGACTTCTCCGAAGTGCAGCCGCCGGCCAACTGGCTGGTGGTGCAGGGCGATGCCGATGAAGTGGTCGACGCACACGGCGTGTACCAGTGGCTGGAATCGCTGCCGAATCCGCCGCAGCTGGTGCGCATGCCGGACACCTCGCATTTCTTCCATCGCAAGTTGATCGACCTGCGCGGCGCCATCCAGCATGAAGTGCGGCGCTGGCTGCCCGACGGCAGCAACTGAGCATGGATGCAATGACCCCCTCACAACGCTACGCCGCCGGCGTGGCCCGCGGCGATTGGCGCGACGATGTCGCCCAGCATGCGGCGCTGGCCGAGCTGGACCGCATCCACCTGGCCATCGTCGATAGCGCGCAGGACGGCTGGCTGGACCGGCTGTCGGCGTTCTGGAAGAAGCCCGAGCCGGTCAAGGGCCTGTACTTCTGGGGCGGCGTGGGTCGCGGCAAGACCTTTCTGGTCGACTTGTTCTACGACGGCCTGCCGATCGAGCAGAAGTACCGCACTCATTTCCATCGTTTCATGCGCGGTATCCACGAGCAGCTGCATGAGCACCAGGGGCAAAGCGATCCGCTGGCGAAGATTGCCCAGCAGTGGCGCGACAAGCTGCGCGTGCTGGTGCTGGATGAGTTCTTCGTCACCGACATCGGCGATGCGATGTTGCTGGGACGCCTGTTGGAGCGGTTGTTCGCCGAGGGCGTGACCCTGGTGACCACCTCCAATACGGCGGTGGAGAACCTCTATCTCAACGGCCTGCAGCGTGACAGTTTCCTGCCGGCGATTGCCTTGCTGGAGAAGTACTGCGTCGAGCTGTATGCCGAAGGCACCGAGGACTACCGCATGCGCGCGCTGACCCGCTCGCCGGTATATCGCGCGCCGTTGGATGCGGAAAGCGATGCCTGGCTGGCCGGGCGCTGGAAGGAGCTGAGCGGCGCCGAAGAGGCACGCGGCGGCAACATCCAGATCGAGGGTCGCAAGATTCCGGTGCGTGGCCGTGGCAAGAGCATTGCCTGGTTTGATTTCAGCGCGTTGTGCGAAGGCCCGCGTGGGCCGTCGGACTACATCGAGATCGCACGCGAGTTCACCACCGTAATGCTCGGTGGCATACCGCACTTCGATCGCCTCAACGAAGATGCCGCGCGCCGCTTCGTCAACCTGATCGATGAGTTGTACGACCGCCAGGTCAACCTGGTCTGCACTGCCCAGGACGCGCCGCCGCTGCTGTACAGCGGCACCCGCCTGGCCGGCGCCTTCGAGCGCACCGCCAGCCGCCTGATCGAGATGCAGAGCGCCGAGTACCTGGGCACCGCGCACAGGAATTGACCCTGTAGTGCCGAACCATGCTCGGCAGGGGCGTTCCCAGCAATGCCAATGTAGTGCCGAGCCATGCTCGGCAGGGGCGTTCCCAGCAATGCCAATGTAGTGCCGAGCCATGCTCGGCAAGGGGCATTCCCGCCAAAACCTCTGCCGAGCATGGCTCGGCACTACAGCAGCGTTGTCGACAACGCCGAAGATCAAAAGCCAACCCCTCCCCAGCCCTCCCCTTGGCCTGCGGCCAAAGGGAGGGGGCATTAACCCCACTCCTCATCCCCATCCGTTCCTATCCTCGTACGCCGCATCACGCGGCCAGCATGGGAGCAGGGATCATGGCTAGCGCAAAAGGTTCAAACCGGCCGGCGGTTCGCAACATGGCATTGGCTGCGGCGGTAACGTTGTTGGTTGGCCTGCCTGTGGCAGCGGCGGTTCGGCATACCCCGTTCCCGGTGACTGACAACACCGGCGATCTCAAGGCGCCGACGACACAGCGCACGCGCCAGACCCAGCCCAACTTCCGTGCGCCGAACGCCACGGTCTGCAGCGACACGCCGGTGCTGCGCGAGGTCGCCGATCCGAGCCCCAGGCCGCAGCAGCACAACATCGCTGCGGACGGGCTTCGCCTGCGCAGGGGGGCTGCCAAGATGATGGCGCCGCCAGCACCTGCTGCACCGCCCGCACCATCACCCGTGGTCGTCCGTGCCGAGGCCGCTGCCGCTGCCGACGCCAGCTCTGCGTATGCGCCTGCGGAAGCGCCGATGGCCTCGATCACCACCACTGGCAGCGTGCGTCAGCAGCAGGCGCCTGTCACCGCCGGTGTCGTTGACGACAACGCCGACTTCACTGCGTTCCAGCAGTTCCTGCAGCGGCATGAAGAAGCCGACAATCTTGGCCGCGATGTCAGCGTGCGCCAGCGCCTGCAGGTGGTTGATGCGCAGGGCCGGCCGGTGCCGGACGCAGAAGTGGCGGTCACCGCCCGCAAC
The DNA here is from genome assembly GCA_003248565.1 of Stenotrophomonas sp. Taxonomy (GTDB): domain Bacteria; phylum Pseudomonadota; class Gammaproteobacteria; order Xanthomonadales; family Xanthomonadaceae; genus Stenotrophomonas. The sequence goes on along the minus strand of QFOV01000236.1, from coordinate 2,359 downwards.
GGCGCGCGGATGTGGGCGCGTACCGATGCCGGTGGCCAAGTGTGGGTGCATCCCAATGCTTTCGATGACCGCGATTCAGCCAGCTACCAGGTGCAGGTGCGGCGCGCCGGCAAGACCGTGACCTCGGTCCTGCAACGCGGACAGAAGAACGCATTGCAGGTGGTGGTGGCCGATGCGCCGCTGCCGGCGCGGGCCAAGCTCGATCTGGTGTTCATGGTTGACGCCACCGGTTCGATGGCCGATGAGATCGACAAGCTGCGCGATTCGCTGCAGGGCATCGTCCGTGACATCGCGCAGCTGCCCTCCAACCCGGACATCTGCCTGGGGCTGGTGACCTACCGCGACCGCGGCGATGAGTATTTCGTGCGTGGCTGGGACCTGAGCAACAACGTTGCCGGCTTCCAGAGCGTGCTCGATGGCGTGCGCGCAAATGGTGGCGGCGATTACCCGGAAGCAATGAACGAGGCCTTCGACCATGCCGTGCAGGCGATGAACTGGCGCGGTGCCTCGACCACCCGCCTGCTGGTGTCACTGGCCGATGCGCCGCCGCACATGGATTACCCGCAGCCGCGTTACGAGCAGACCATGCTGGCGGCGCTGGGCAAGGGCATCAAGGTATTGAGCGTGGCGGCATCCGGACAGGACACCACCGGTGAGATCGCGCAGCGGCAGATCGCGCAGTACACCGGCGGGCGTTTCATCTTCCTGACCTACAAGGACGCCAGTGATCCCTCCAGCGGCCCGGGAAGCGAGACCGTGCATGAGGTGGAGAACTATTCGGTCGACACCCTGGACAAGCTGGTGGTGAAGCTGGTGCGCGAGGAGCTGGCGCAGCTGCCGAAGGGCTGATACTTCTGCCCCCTCCCTTTGGCGAAGCCAAGGGGAGGGTTGGGGAGGGGTAGGCTTTTGATCTTCAGGCATTGCCAGCTTCGCGGCTTACGCCGCTCCTACAAAGCCATGCCCTGTAGTGCCGAGCCATGCTCGGCAGAGGCTTTACCGGTAATGCCCCTGCCGAGCATGGCTCGGCACTACCAAAAGCGGGTGTTACCGCGCGGGCAACGGAATGCTGTCGTCCTGGCCTTGCTCGCGCGCGGTCACCGTCGCGCCATCGCCGCTCACGCGCATCATCTGTAACGGCTGGCCATCGAGGCGGAACTCCAGTGCCGACTGCAGCCTATCCAGCGCCTGTACCTGCGTGCACAGCGAACGCGCGTGCTGCTCCAGGGCGGCAGCGCGCCCTTCCAGGCGTTGCTCCAGTTCGGCGTCGAGTTTGTCTGCGCGCGCATCCAGCTTGTCCTCGCCACCGGTGAATACCGCCCACAGCATGCTACGGGCGATGGAGCCGCTCAGGCTCTCGGCGGCATCCTGCACCCGTGCTTCGAAGCCTTCATTGAACAGGTCCTGGTCCCAGCGGCCGCGGCCGATGGTCTGTTCGACAAAACGTTCGGCCTCCTTGCGCAACTTGCGCACTTTGCGGGAGTTGGCGTTGCCGGTGAGGCCTTCGTAAACCGAGTCCAGCGTATCGAAGCTGATACCAACCGACTCGGTGGCGATGCCGGTCACCGCTGGCATCAGCCGGCGCACGCCATCCTCCAGGGCGCGCAGCCGTTGTGCATCTTCCGCTGAGACCGTCTGCATGCGGTTGTCGATGCTCAGCTGGCCGTCGTGGAACACGATCTCGCGCATCGGCAGCGTATCGCGACGCAGCCAGATACCGCCGCCGTCGACCAGCACGTTGTAGTCGGTGGAAACGCCGCATTGGTCGGCGGACAGCTCCGGCGCCCTGACCGTGCCTGCCTGGGCGGCCAGCGGCAGCAGCAGGGCCAGCGAAGTGGCAATGGGCAGCAGGCGCATGGCGGCGAGCTCGTGGCAGGAGGATGCGGCCAGCTTGGCCGCTCGCGGCAAGGGCTGCGTCGGCCGGAAGTCACGTCCCGAAATTTCATCAGAAATTTACGTTATAAAGTCAGGTGGTTTCCCTACAAAAAAACTCTGCAAAAGGCTTGACTGCGCACGCCGTTCGAGCAGGTTCCGGTGTCCGGTCCGGGCGCCAGACAGTCCAAGCCTTGTGCCACAAGGCTTGGCAAAGAAATACTAGATTTGGTGTTGACCCTGTAATACACCCCCACTATCTTGTGCTCCGTCGGTTCTGGCGGAATTTTCCGTCGGATTAATAGGGAAGCCGGTGATGCCTTCAAGGCTAGTCCGGCACTGCCCCGCAGCGGTAATTGGGAACGACCCCGCCAACAGCACTGAGGCACAGGCCTTGGGAAGCGGCGGAGTAGGAGAAGGCCCCCGCCTTCCTGCCCATGAGTCCGAAGACCTGCCGACAGCCACGCGATGCACACCGCGTGGTGCCGGC
>QFOV01000235.1 GCA_003248565.1 Stenotrophomonas sp. | reverse complement strand
ACGCGCGCCGCGCTTTCCTTGTCCGGGTACCAGCTGGCCGAGACATAGCCCTGCGGGCCGTTGACCAATACCTTGGCGCGGCCGAGCTGGCGGGACTGTTTGTTGGCCTTGGCCCAATGGCCGATCAGCTCAACTTTGTCCCCGTCGCGCCGGTACAGCACCGGCATGCGGGTCAGTTCGGGCAGGCCGTCGTCTCCGGTGGTCAGCAGGGTCACGAACGGGTCGCGCGCCAGCAGGCGGTCCAGCCAGAGCAGGTCGGTTTCGACGAAGGCGCGCTGGGCGAACACGAAAGGCCGCTTAGACCCGGGTGCCGAGCAGCTGCACCATGCGCTCGCGCAGCGTGTCGTCGTCGCCCTCCGGCGGGCTCACTTCGTGCAGCGAGAAACCACGATGCAACGCGTCTTCTTCGTCCAGGCCGTCAAAGGCGACGAACTCGGCGTCGAACAGCTGTGCACGGGCGGTGTCTTCGCTGTCGTAGCTCAGCGTGTTGCCATCGCTGTCCAGGATCTCGGCGGTGCCGCCCGGACGGACCCGCAGGCGCGCCCAGATCAGGGTGCCGCCAAGCTGCGCCAGCCACCACTGGTCGGGAGTGTTCTCGAAATCAGTCATTTCATTACCTGCGAAAAAAGCCACAACAGCAGTGCCATGCCCAATCCGCCGAGCATCACCAGCAGGGCGATGCGGGCGGGTGTGGCCAAGCCGGACAGCGAGCGGTCGGCGATGCCGGTGAAGCCGCGGCCCAGCAGCCAGCGCAGGCACTCTGGTTTGAGAAAGGCGCCGGCACCGAATTCGGATGCCAGCGCCGGATGCCGGTCGCGGATATGGACCAGCGTCAACGGCCAGAAAATCAGGAAGGCGCTGAGGCCGGCAATGGCCACGCCGACGAAGCAAAGAGCGAAGAACAAGGTCAACGGCGCCGCCTCCTGTTACTGGATCAGATGAATCAGTACTCCGCCGAACCCGGCGCGCGCGGGTAGGGGATCGCATCGCGGATGTTGGACAGGCCGCAGACGTAGACCACCAGGCGCTCGAAACCGAGGCCGAAACCGGCGTGCGGCACCGAACCATAGCGACGGAAATCGCGGTACCACTGGTAGTGGTCCGGATCCAGGCCGAACTGCGCCATGCGTGCGTCGAGCACGTTCAGACGCTCTTCGCGCTGGCTGCCGCCGATGATCTCGCCGATGCCCGGGGCCAGCACGTCCATCGCGGCGACGGTCTTGCCGTCGTCGTTCAGGCGCATGTAGAAGGCCTTGAAGTGTTCCGGGTAGTTGGTGACCACCACCGGGCGGCCGACGTGCTCCTCGGTCAACCAGCGCTCGTGCTCGGTCTGCAGGTCCAGGCCCCACTCGACCGGGTAGTCGAACTTCTTGCCGGACTTCTGCAGCAGGCTGATCGCGTCGGTGTACTCGATGCGCTCGAACGGTGCGTTGACGAAGGCTTCAAGGCGGGTGATGGCGTCCTTCTGCACGCGTTCGGCGATGAAGGCCATGTCGTCGGCGCGCTCGTCGAGCACGGCGCGGAACAGGTACTTCAGGAAATCCTCCGCCACACGTGCGTTTTCGGCCAGGTCGGCGAAGGCGATTTCCGGCTCCACCATCCAGAACTCGGCCAGGTGGCGGGTGGTGTGGCTGTTCTCGGCACGGAAGGTCGGGCCGAAGGTATAGACCTTGCTCAGTGCCAGGCAGTAAGCCTCGACGTTGAGCTGGCCGGACACGGTCAGGAAGGTTTCCTTGCCGAAGAAGTCACGGCTGAAGTCGATCTGGCCATCGCTGGTGCGGGGCAGGTTGGCCATGTCCAGCGTGGAGACGCGGAACATCTGGCCGGCACCCTCGGCATCGGAGGTGGTGACGATGGGCGTGCTGATCCAGTAGAAGCCGTTCTCGTGGAAGTAACGGTGCACGGCCTTGGACAGGCAGTCGCGGATACGGGTGACCGCGCCGAACAGGTTGGTGCGCGGGCGCAGGTGCGCCACTTCGCGCAGGAACTCCGGCGACATCGGCTTGGGTTGGATCGGGTAGGTCAGCGGGTCTTCGACCCAGCCAACGATTTCAAGGCTCTGCGCCTGGATCTCGAAGCTCTGGCCCTTGCCCTGCGACTTGACCAGCGTGCCGGTGGCGATCACCGAGCAGCTCGGGGTCAGCTTCTTGATGTCTTCGAAATTGGACAGGGCTTCGGTGGCCACGACCTGGATCGGGGCAAAGCCCGAGCCATCGCTGACGTTGACGAAGGCCAGTCCAGCCGAGCCGCGCACCGTGCGGACCCACCCGCGGACTGTGACTTCTCCGCCTTCCGGGAACTTCCCGGCAAGGGCGTGTGCAACGCTGACCACCGTCATGACTTGAATCCTCTGTTGATCGACTCGATCTGTGAATGCGAGATTTTAGCGGTTCAACACCCGGGCAGGCGAGCATTTATCAGCGCTTGCAGTCCGGCGGACCGCCTCCATCTATAATTGGACCGTAATTCTGCTGGAGTCGCCCCATCATGGCTGTTCATCTGACCCCCATCGCCCATTCCCGCGTGCAGCGCTTCGTCAGCGGCACCCCGGGTGCGCTTGGCCTGCGTTTTGGCGTGACCCGCACCGGTTGCTCGGGCTGGGGCCATGTCACCGACCTGGCCAAGGATGAGCGCGAGGGCGACACCGTGTTCGAGCAGGACGGCGTGCGCATCTACGTGGACGCGCAGAGCCTGCCGCTGGTGGATGGCACCGAAATCGACTTCGGCAAGCAGGGCCTGAGCGAGACGTTCACCTTCAAGAATCCCAACGCAGCGGCCGAATGCGGCTGTGGCGAGAGCTTCACCACCGACGACATGCACCGCTGAGTAAGGCGGCTGTGCTGCTTCTGTAGGAGCGGCGTGAGCCGCGAAGCAGGCCAGTTGTCCGGGCCGGGAAGGCCCGGCGCACGGGGCGCTTCCCCTGTAGAGCCGAGCCATGCTCGGCTGAAGCATTCCCGGTGCTGCCCGGGATTCTGCATAAGGCCCCTGCCGAACATGGCACGGCATTAGATATGTCGGTTTTGCCGGGAAAGCCCCTGCCGAACATGGGTCGGCATTACCGGCTAGGTTCCGAAATCTTCGCTGAGCCTGTCGATCTGGTGCATTCGTGCATGCAGGATGGTGACGACACCGATGTCCCCGTTGGAAAGCCGTCGCCAGTACACGACATGCTGCTCGTAACGAAAGAAGAAGCCATCAATGCCGAATTCGCCCGGAATGGGGCGTGATGGCGTAAGTCGTGACGAAACGCCATCCAGCGCCTCGAACAATCCGTTGATGTAGCGCTCCGCCTGTTCTTCGCCCCACTGGTCCCGCGTGTAGCGGTAGATCTCGTCAAGCCGGTAGGACGCGGCTTCCTGGATTCGGATCTGGGTCATGCTCCGGTGCTCAACGCCGGTTACGGGCAATGACCTCGGCTGCCGTCAACGGCTGGTACGACGACTCCGGCGCGGCAAAGGCGTGAGCCAGCTCCGCCTTGAGTCGCTCGAAAGCTTCAGCCTCCGTACGTTCCTTGTCACGTCGGATCAAATCGCGCATGTATTCGCTGACATTCTCATAAGCGCCGTGTTCTCCCACGTTGGCGGCCACGAAGTCGCTCAAGGGGCCGCTGAGGCGAACCGTCATGGTCGTGGTGCTTGCTCGTGACATGGGAGTCTCCGGTTGCGACTGTATTCAATATTATTCCTTTTTGAATACAGGTGCTGCCGCCGCCGGTTCAGCCGTCCAGGCAGGGGTTGGCGGCCTGGGTTGAGGTGCTGGCGCGTCGCTGCAGTGCCACCGCGATACCCCACAGCAGCAGACCAACCGCTGCCGTTGCCGCGCCTACATAGCCGGTGGAGGCGTGGCCATAGCCGGCGCCAATCGCCATGCCGCCCAGCCACGGGCTCAGCGCATTTGCGGTATTGAAAGCGGCATGGTTCGAAGCCGCGGCCAGGGTCTGGGCCTCGCCGGCGGCGTCCATCAGGCGGGTCTGCAGGGCGACGGCCAGCGCGCCCATCGTGCCCACGGCGATGATCGCCGGCACCATTGCCCAGGCCGAGTTCGCTGCCAGCGGGAACAGCATCAGCACCACGATGGACCATGCAAGCAGCACACCGGCGGCGCGGAACTGCAGGCGGTCGACCAGCTTGCCGCCAGCAACATTGCCGATGATCGCGCCCACGCCGAACAGGCCGACCGCGACCGGCATCCAGCGCTCGTTGATGCCGGTGACGTTGACCAGGGTGGGGGCCAGATAAGTGAATACGCAGAACATGCCGGCAAAGCCGATCGCGCCGATGGCCAAAGCCAGCCATACCTGGGTGGTGTTGAAGGCGCGCAGCTCGCGCATCGGCGAAGTGCGGACCTCGTTGGGGTCTGCCGGCAACTGCCGGGCAACCATCGTCACCGTGGCAAGGGCGAGCAGGCTGACCAGCACGAAGGCGCTGCGCCAGTTGAACTGCTGGCCAAGCCAGGTGGTCAGCGGGTTGCCGAGCAGGATGGCGATGGAAAGGCCCAGCAGCACCTTGGAGACGGCCGCGCCGCGCTGTTCCGGCGGGCTGATCGAGGCGGCAACCAGCATGGCCACACCGAAATAGGCACCGTGCGGCAGGCCAGCGACGAAGCGTGCCAGCAGCATCGTGTGGTAGCTCGGCGCCAGCGCGCTGGCCAGGTTGCCGATGGCGTAGAAGCCCATCAGCCATAGCAGCAGGCTGCGGCGGCGCAGGCTGGCGCCGGCAAAGGCCAGCAGCGGCGCGCCAACCACCACGCCGATGGCGTAAGCGCTGATCAGGTGACCGACCTGGGCTTCGCTGATTGCCAGGCCGCGGCTGATTTCCAGCATCAAGCCCATGCTGGCGAATTCGCTGGTGCCGATGGCGAAGCCACCCAGTGACAGTGCGATGAGGATGAAAGTGCGCTGGCGCGGCGTCAGCTGCGCTGCCAGGGAGGGCGTGGAATTCACGTCAGGCGGTCCGGGAAGGCGTGGAATCGGTTACATAGTGTACTGTTGCGACGCAACATCCGTGGCGGACGAGGCTTGTCGCGGCGACGGATGCTGTGTTGCACAGGCCGGGGTAACTTGCCTCCAGTTCATTTCCAATGGATAATGCCCGGCTTCCTGCGCTCCAAGTGCAGGATCCCTTGCCCCACCGCGAAGCACAGCGGGGGGCTGTCCAGCCCGTCAGGGCTATATCCGAAAGGTATAAAAACATGAGTCGTCATTACGAAGTCGTGTTCCTGGTCCACCCGGATCAGA
>QFOV01000234.1 GCA_003248565.1 Stenotrophomonas sp. | reverse complement strand
CGTCAAGGTCGTGGCCGTCAAGGCACCGGGCTTCGGCGACCGTCGCAAGGCGATGCTGGAAGACATGGCCGTGCTGACCGGCGGCACCGTGATCTCCGAAGAAGTTGGCCTTTCGCTGGAAAAGGCCACCATCAAGGACCTGGGCCGCGCCAAGAAGGTGCAGGTCTCCAAGGAAAACACCACCGTCATCGACGGCGCCGGCGATACCGCTGCCATCGAATCGCGCGTCAAGCAGATCAAGACCCAGATCGAAGAAACCTCTTCGGACTACGACCGCGAGAAGCTGCAGGAACGCGTTGCCAAGCTGGCCGGCGGCGTTGCCGTGATCAAGGTCGGTGCATCGACCGAAATCGAAATGAAGGAAAAGAAGGACCGCGTTGACGACGCCCTGCACGCTACCCGTGCAGCCGTCGAAGAAGGCGTGGTCCCGGGCGGCGGCGTCGCCCTGGTGCGCGCTGTCTCCGCTCTGGCCGGCCTGAAGGGCAACAACGAAGACCAGAACCACGGCATCCAGATCGCCCTGCGCGCGATGGAAGCCCCGCTGCGCGAAATCGTTGCCAACGCCGGTGAAGAGCCGTCGGTCATCGTCAACAAGGTCAAGGAAGGCACCGGCAGCTTCGGCTACAACGCCGCGTCCGGCGAATTCGGCGACATGCTGGAATTCGGCATCCTGGACCCGACCAAGGTGACCCGTTCGGCACTGCAGAACGCAGCTTCGATCGCTGGCCTGATGATCACCACCGAAGCCATGGTTGCCGAAGCTCCGAAGAAGGACGAGCCGGCCATGGGCGGCGGCGGTATGGGCGGCATGGGTGGCATGGGCGGCATGGACTTCTAAGTCCACCGCAGCCTCAACGCTGCTTGTAGTACACAAAACCCCGCCGCAAGGCGGGGTTTTGTTTTCTGCCCTCCCTTTGCCGGCCGTGCCCCCTCCCTTTGCCGCAGGCAAGGGGAGGGCCGGGGAGGGGTAGCTCCGCGGCCTTTCAAGCAGCACCAGCCTCGCGGCTCACGCCGCTCCTACAAACACCAGCACCCTGCCGTAGTGCCGAGCCATGCTCGGCAGGAGCTTTACCGGGAACGCCTCTGCCGAGCATGGCTCGGCACTACAGGTGCTTGCTCGCCCACTGCACGATACTGCTGGCCGGCATCGCGCCGGATTGGCGGGCAATCTCGCGGCCGCCCTGGATCAGCACCATCGTCGGAATGCTGCGGATGCCATAGCGGGTGGCGATGGCCGGCTCCGCTTCCGTATCCAGTTTGGCCAGGCGCATACGTGGCTCCAGCTGCACGGCGGCCTTGGCGAACTCCGGTGCCATCTGCCGGCACGGGCCGCACCAGCTGGCCCAGAAATCCACCAGCAAAGGAATCTGCGAACGGTTGGCGTGTGCTTCAAACGCGCTCGCGTTCAAAACCATCGGCGCTGCGGCAAACAAGGCCTGATGGCAGCGGCCGCATGACGGTGCCTGGCTCAGGCGAGCGGCAGGGACGCGGTTTACGGCGTTGCAATGCGGGCAGGCAATTTGCAGCAGTTCGGAACTGGTGTCGTTCATCGGAATGACTTTGTGCGCTGAATCAGTTGTCAGTATCGCTGCCACGACGAGCCGATTGTCCAGCTACCTGTGGAACGCGCATTTCCGCGCGGGATGAACAATTGCAGCGCACACATTGCGGCAATCCACGGTTCATATGCGCGCAGTCGCGTTGCCAAACGGGCTCATTCATTGGAGCTTCGGCAGATGTCGCTGATCGATTCAACAGCTGCTTGAAAGGCCGAATGACGAGCTGCTGTTGCCCACTCGCCAAAGCTGAACCTGTCGACGCTCCCGGTCTGTTGCCGCTGAAACTGTCGCATCGCACAAAAAACCGTGTTATCAATGCTCCCCATGAACGCAGCCCGCGCCAGCTTTTACTTTTGGTATTACTTTCCCAAGCCGCTGGCGGAGGAAGGACTGCGCTTACCCTGAAGAAACTTTCAGATGCATTCCCGAAAAGCCGCCAGCGAACCTGGCGGCTTTTTTCATGCCGCCACGCTGGGGCCAAACCATTCACTGCTTTGAACTGGAGACCCCCATGCCCCCCCATACCGACGATCTGCGCATCCGCAAACTTGAACCCCTGACCTCGCCGGCGCAGCTGCTGGCGCTGTTGCCCTGTGACGAGGAAGCCTCGCAGACCGTGGCCGACGCCCGTGCCTCGCTGCACCGCATCCTGCATGGGGAGGATGACCGCCTGGCGGTTGTCGTGGGCCCGTGCTCGATCCACGACCCGATTGCGGCGATGGAGTACGCCCAGCGCCTGCGTCCGCTGCGCGATGCGCTGGCCGGCGAGCTTGAGATCGTGATGCGTGTGTACTTCGAGAAGCCGCGCACCACGGTGGGCTGGAAGGGCCTGATCAATGACCCGGACCTGGACGGCAGCTTCAACATCAACAAGGGCCTGCGCGTTGCGCGTGGTCTACTGCGTGACATCAACCGCCTCGGCCTGCCGGCTGGCGTGGAGTTCCTGGACGTGATCTCGCCGCAGTACATCGCCGACCTGGTGGCCTGGGGCGCGATTGGTGCGCGTACCACCGAAAGCCAGGTGCACCGCGAGCTGGCTTCGGGCCTGTCGTGCCCGGTTGGCTTCAAGAACGGCACCACCGGCGATGTGAAGATCGCTGCCGATGCGGTCGGCGCGGCCTCGCACCCGCACCACTTCCTGTCGGTGACCAAGGAAGGCGGCACCGCCATCGTGGCCACGCGCGGCAACCCGGATTGCCATGTGATCCTGCGCGGCGGCAAGACCCCGAACTACGACGCCGCCAGCGTGCAGGCCGCCAGCGACGTGCTGGCCAAGTCGCAGCTGCCGGCGCGGTTGATGATCGACGCCAGCCACGCCAACAGCAGCAAGAACCCGGAGAACCAGCCCAAGGTAGTCGATGACATTGCCAGCCAGCTGGAAGCCGGCGAGCAGCGCGTGGTCGGGGTGATGATTGAAAGCCATCTGGTGGCCGGCCGCCAGGACCTGGTCGAAGGCCAGCCGCTGGTCTACGGCCAGAGCATCACCGACGGCTGCATCGATTGGGACAGCACCGTGCAGGTGCTGGAGCGTCTGGCCGAGGCAGTGCGTGCACGCCGCCGCGCCCAGCTGGAGGCGGCGGCCTGAGGATTCCGTGACAGTTTCACTGGCGCACATCGGGCTGTCCAAGTAGTTTACGCGGCGGGAGGCGGTAGGCCTCCCGCCTGCTTTGGAGACAGGGGGAGCACCGTCTCCGGCAGGAAGCCTATGAATCACCGCTCCATGGAGAAGGAACTGATGCGTACCCGTATGTGCACCGTGGCATTGGCGATGATGCTGGTCCCGTCGCTGGCGCTGGCCAAGAAGGAAGTTTTTGATTCGGGCAGTGGCTGCCTGCAGAACCTGTCGGTGGCCGGTGGCTTCACCAGCGGCAAGCAATTCCTGGCTTCGACCGACCATGAAGGTGTCAGTTACGCCGACGCGTTCGCCAAAACCGTTGCTGCGATCGAAGCCGAAGGCATGGTCGGGATTTACCCGAACGAGACCACCGGCTACATCGCCGCCGAGAATCCGGTCCGTGGCGGCGGCGGTTCTACCGTTCCGTTGCGCACCACCGTGCGTCGCCAGCCTGACGGCAGCGTCCGCGTCGAAGTGCGTTTCAGCATCAAGGGTGGCCAGATGACATCCAACAAGGCGGTTGGCGAAGGTCTGTGCAAGATTGCCGACGCAGCCAGCCTGTAAGCCGGGGCAGGGCCAGGTGAAGGGGCTGTGGTTTCTGTATCTGCTGGAGTGCCGTGACGGCAGCTATTACGCGGGTATCAGTACCGATGTGCAGGCCCGTTTCCTGGCCCATGTTGCCGGCAAGGGCGCGCGTTATACCCGCGCGCACCCGCCGCTGCGGGTGCTGGCCAGCCGCGCCTATGCCGACCGCTCGGCCGCGTCCCGCGCCGAATGGCAGATCAAGCAGCTGCCGCGTGAGCGCAAGCTGGCCTGGCTGGAACGGACAGAAGATTGAGGTAGAGTCGCACCTGTAGCCGCGGCAGCTAGCGGCTTCCAACGTCCGGTCATCCGGGCAACAGCCACGCATGCGGCGGCGGTAGCAGGGCGGCAGCGTGCCGGCATCATCCTCAAGCGGGGTATTGCAATGGCAGGTTGGTACGAGTTGGACAAGAGCAGCGACGGTCAGTTCTATTTCGTGCTCAAGGCAGGCAACGCTGAGGTCATCCTGACCAGCGAGCGTTACACCACGCGCGCCGGCGCGGAGAATGGCATCGCCTCGGTGCAGAAGAACAGCCCGGATGAAGCGCATTACGAGCGCAAGACCGCCAGCGATGGTCGCTACCATTTCAATCTGAAAGCGGCCAACCACCAGGTGATTGGCAGCAGCCAGATGTATGCCTCGCAGGCTGCGCGCGAGGCCGGCATCACCAGTGTCAAGGGCAATGGCCCCAGTACCACGATCAAGGACAAGACGGCGTAGCGGTGTTGTAGCTGTTGCAATGAAAAACCCCGGGAAAACCGGGGTTTTTCAATTGTAGTGCCGAGCCATGCTCGGCAAGGGCCTTCCCGGTGAAGCCCCTGCCGAGCATGGCTCGGCACTACAGGTGGAGCTTCAGGCCTTCAGCTTTAGCCCCTCTCCCGTGTACGGGAGAGGGGTTGGGGTGAGGGCGGCGTTTCGCTGGTAAAGCCTCTGCCGAGCATGGCTCGGCACTACAGGTTTGGCCTCAGGCCTTCATGCTGCCGGTGTCGATGTAGCGCTGGTGCCAGGACAGGGCTTCCGGCAACAGGTGCGGCGTGTGCTTGCCGTAGCTGTCGCGGCAGGCGCGGTCGAAGTAGTCGTTGAGCTGGTCGCGGTAGTCCGGATGCGCGCAGTTGTCGATCACCTGACGCGCACGTGCACGCGGCGGCAGGCCGCGCAGATCGGCCAGGCCCTGCTCGGTGACGATGATCGAGACATCGTGCTCGGTGTGGTCCACATGGCTGACCATCGGCACGATCGCCGAGATCGAGCCGCCCTTGGCCATCGACGGGCTCAGGAAGGTGGACAGGAAGCCGTTGCGGGTGAAGTCACCAGAACCACCGATGCCGTTCATGATGCGGCTGCTCGATCATGCCGTTCATGCCGATGCAGCCGAGGCGGCGCACCAGTTCCGGATGGTTGGAGATCTCCTGCGTGCGCATGATGATGCGCTCGCGGTAGAACTTGATGTTGCGCTTGAACTCTTCGTTCGCCTCCGGGCTCAACGCGAAGCCGGTGCATGAGGCGTACTCGAGCACGCCGGACTTGAGCAGGTCCAGCATGCCGTCCTGGATCACCTCGGTGAACGAGGTGAGCCCGCGCAGGCCGCTTTCAGCAAGACCCGCCAGCACCGCATTCGGGATATTGCCCACACCCGACTGCAATGGCAGCAGGTTGGCCGGCAGGCGGCCCTTGGCGACTTCGTGCTTGAGGAATTCGATCAGGTAGCCGGCGATCTGGCGGCTGTCTTCATCGATCGGCTTGAACGGGCTGTTGCGGTCCGGCCCATTGGTGCGCACCACCGCCACGATCTTGTCCGGGTCCACGTCCAGCGTGGTCTGGCCGATGCGATCGTTGGCGTGGATCAACGGGATCGGCTTGCGGTGCGGCGGCAGTGCCGTGCCGTAGTAGATGTCGTGCATGCCCTCGATGTCCGCGGGCTGCCACTCGTTGACCTCGATGATCACCTTCTTGGCCAGGTCCAGCCAGGTCTTGTTGTTGCCGACCGAGGTGGAGGGCACCAGCGAACCGTCTTCGCGGATCGCCGAGACTTCGACGACCGCGGTATCGATCTCACCGTAGAAGCCAAACCACACGTGCTGGGCAACGTGGGAAAGATGGATGTCGATGTAGTCCAGCGTGCCTTCGTTGATGCGCTTGCGCGCATCTGGATCGGTCTGGAACGGCATGCGCATGGCGATGGCGTCGGCCTTGGCCAGCGCGCCATCCAGTTCCGGAGCGGTCGAAGCGCCCGTCATCAGCTTGATCTTGAACGGCTGGCCGGCGGCGTGAACCTCTTCAATGCGCTGCGCCAGCGCCAGCGGTACCGCCTTGGGATAGCCGGAACCGGTGAAGCCACTCATGGCCACGGTTTCGCCGGGCTGGATGAAGGCCGCGGCTTGTTCGGCGGAAACGATGCGGTCGCGCAGGCGCGGGTCCAGGATGCGTTCGACAGACATGACGACTACGGTTTGTTGGGGGGATGCCTGATTATCGCCCTTCGGCGTGAACAGGGGGGTTGGACCTTCGTGGAATGGTCTTTACGGCGCCAGTGCTCTTGTACTCCCCGGTATTGTTTTGCACTGCAGCGTGCAAGTTGTTTGCGCACCCGGCAGGATCGCCCTGCATCCCGACGTGGGGGAGGGAGCAAGGCCCGCTGACAGTTCGCTGTCAGCGGGCTTTTTTATTGCCTGATCGGCGGAGATGGCGACTTCTGCGCCGCAGATGCCAGAATCGCGGAATGAATCAAATCGCCCCTGTAGCACCTGAATCCATTCAGCCAGTAATCGAACGTGCCTTGGCCCGGCTCAAGCTGGCCGCTTCCGATCCGGCGCAATGGCCGCAATCAGAGGCCTTCGAGGCTGGTTTGCGGCAGCTGGCGGTTACCAGCGATTTCGCCATCGATACCCTGTGCCGGCAGCCGGAGCTGCTGCAATTGCTGGCTGCGGCCGATCCAGCGCCGCTGCCGCTGCCCGAGCTGGACCCGCTGCAGCCCACCGCCTGGCCGACCCAGCTGCGGCGCTACCGCGCTGCGGCCTCGACCCGGCTGATCTGGCGCGACCTGCTCGAACTCGATGACGTCGATGCCACCCTGGCGGGCGCTACCCGCCTGGCCGAGGAATGCCTGCAGCTGGGCCTGGAGGCGCTGGAGCAGGAGTTCGCCAGCCGCCACGGCGTGGTCCGCGACGCCGATGGCAGCGCGCAGCGGCTGGTGGTGTTCGGGCTTGGCAAGCTCGGTGGTGGCGAGCTGAACTTCTCCTCCGATATCGATCTGGTCTACGCCTACCCGCATAACGGCGAGTCCGATGGTGCGCGTCCGCTCGCCGCCGAGGAATATTTCGCCCGGCTCGGCCAGCGGCTGGCGCGGCTATTGGACGAAACCACCGCCGAAGGTTTCAGCCATCGCGTCGACCTGCGCCTGCGTCCGTTCGGCACCGCCGGTCGCGTTGCCCTGTCGTTCGCCGGCATGGATCAGTACTTCCAGCGCGAAGGCCGTGACTGGGAGCGCTACGCCTGGATCAAGGCGCGCGCGGTGGCCGGCGACATCGCCGCTGGCGAGGTCTGGCTGGAGACGTTGCGGCCCTTCGTCTACCGCCGCTACCTCGACTTCACCGCACTCGATGGACTGCGCGAGATGAAGGCGGCGATCACAGCCGAAGTCGCGCGCAAGGACCGGCTGGACGACATCAAACGGGGCCCGGGCGGCATCCGCGAGATCGAATTTCTTGCGCAGGCACTGCAGCTGATCCGTGGCGGGCGCGAGCCGGCGCTGCGCGAGCGACGCCTGCTGCCAGCCCTGCGCGCGCTGGTCGAAGGCGGGCAGATGGCCGCCCGCGATGGCGATGACCTGATCCAGGCCTACCGCTTCCTGCGCCGCGTCGAGAACCGCCTGCAGATGCTGCGCGACGCGCAGACCCATTGCCTGCCAAACGATGCGCTGGATCGCAGCCGTGTCGCCTTCGGCCTGGGCTATGCGGATTGGGATGCCTTGCTTGCGGCGCTGAACGAGCAGCGCGAACGCGTCAGTGTTGAATTCGGTGCATTGCTCGCGCCGCGCCAAGGCCAGGCGGCACCGGATGTGTTGTCCAGCTATTGGCGGGTGTTGCCCGGCGGCGGCAGCGCCGAAGTGCTGGCCGAGGCCGGCTTTGCCGACGCCAATGGCGCCGATCAATCGCTGCGCGAGTTTGCCCAGTCGCTGGGGGTGAAGTCACTGTCCGACAATGCGCGTGCGCGCCTGGATCGGGTGCTGCCGGCGCTGCTGCATGCGGCTACCCGTTCGCCGCAGCCCGACGCGGCGCTGCGGCGCGTGCTCGGCCTGCTGCAGGCCATCCTGCGCCGCACCAGCTATCTGGCGCTGCTGGACGAGCAGCCCAGCGCCTTGACCCGATTGGTCAACGTGCTGGCACGCAGCGCGCTGTTGTCCGAGCGGCTGGTGGCGTTCCCGCTGCTGCTGGACGAGTTGCTGGATACCCGCGTCGCTGGGCCGATGCCGGAGGCGCAGGAAATGCAGGACGCCTGCGCCGCCGCCTTGCAGATCGATGACCCGGAAGCGGCGCTGCGTGCACTCAACGAAGTGCGGCTTGCGCTGAGTTTCCGCATGGCCTTGGCCTTCCACGATGGCCGCCAGCGTGCGGTGGACTGCACGCAGCAACTGGCGCAGCTGGCCGACGCGGTGGTGGTGACCGTGCTGCAGATGGCGCATGCGGACATGCTGCAGGCGCATGGTGAAGTGCCGGGCGGACGCTTTGTGATCATCGGTTACGGCAGCCTGGGGGGCGTCGAGCTGGGCTTTGGTTCGGACCTGGATCTGGTGTTCCTGTACGACAGCCCGGCTGGCAGCGAAGGCAGCGACGGCCCGCGTCCCTTGGACGGTGGCCGCTGGTTCGCGCGTCTGGCGCAGAAGGTGATGGCCCTGCTCGGCGCCGTGACCGCCGCCGGCCGCCTGTATGACATCGACGTGCGCCTGCGCCCGGACGGCGGCAAGGGTGCGCTGGTGTCCTCGTTGGCCAGCTATACCGAGTACCAGCGCGAGCGCGCCTGGACCTGGGAGCACCAGGCGCTGGTACGCGCGCGTGGCGTGGCCGGTGATGCATCGCTGTTGTCCGACTTCGAACGGGTACGCGCTGACACCCTGGGCCGTGCGCGTGAGCACGAGACCTTGTTCGGCGATGTGCTGAAGATGCGTGCACGCATGCGCGCCGAACTGGACCGCAGCGATGCCGGGCGGCTGGACCTGAAGCAGGGCGCAGGCGGTCTGGTCGACCTGGAGTTCGTGCTGCAGACCGGCGTGCTGTCGCAGGCACAGCACACGCCGTCGCTCTGCGGTCCGAGGGAGACCCCGTTGCTGATCTCCGCGCTGGCCGCTGCAGGCTGGTTGCCGGCTGCGACGGCCGA
>QFOV01000233.1 GCA_003248565.1 Stenotrophomonas sp. | reverse complement strand
GATGAGATCAAGGCCAATGTCGTGCGCCAGTCGGCCGCGTTGAAGGCCGGTCTGGAAGCCATCGGCGCAGAGTTCGGCGTGTTCGAGCAGGTGCGCGGCATGGGCCTGATGCTGGGTGCGGTGCTCAAGCCCGACTACGTGGCTGACATCGGCGTGCTGCTGGATCTGGCGGCCGAAAAGCAGGTGCTGATCCTGCAGGCCGGCACCAGCGTGCTGCGTTTCGTACCGGCGCTGAACATCACCGATGAAGAAGTGGCGGAAGGCCTGAAGCGCGTGCGTGAAGCGATTGCGGCGTACATCGCCTCGCGCAAGTAAGTTGGGTTTTTCGTCGGCCGCAGAGCTTCCCCTCATCCGCCCCTCGACGCAGGCGGGAGAAGGAGGTGATCGCTGTTGCGGTCGCGGCGACTGCAACAGCTAGCCGCAAGCCATGATCCTTGCTTTCTTCCGCTTGCGGGAGAAGGTGCCCGAAGAGCCTGCCCCCGCGAAGGCGGGGGGCGGATGAGGGCATGGCGTGCGCAGCGCGCGGCTTTTCACCCCAGACAGTGATTCCGTTTCAACAGGCGCCGCAGCGACTGCGCGTGAAACGCAGTATCGGCATGCAGCCCGGCTTCGCGCGCACCCTGCACATTGCGGAACAGGTGGTCGATGAACAGGCTACGCTCAGGCGCACAGCCAAGCGCCGCACAGGCTGCCAGATACGCCGCGGGGTCCGGCTTGCGTACTCCCAGCGCTGCGCTGCACAGCACACGACGGCCGGCTAGCAACTGCTCGATCACTGGTCGCGTCAGCAGGCCATTGTTGGTCAGTACCGCAACCTGCACATCGGAATGAACACGCTCCAGCACCGCCATGCAATCGCTGCGCAGCGTGGTCGCAGCGAGTCGTGCGGCATGCCAGTGTGGCGCACCCAATGCGCTGCCAAGGCGTCGATTCAATGCCTGCAGCAACTGCTCACCATCCAGCTCACCGCGGGCATGGGCGAACTCCAGCCCGTCCGTGCGCAAAGCCGCGTCCATTTGTTCAGGCGTGCAGCCGGCAGCGTCGGCAAGCTGGCGCAGATGGATACGGTGATCGTAATCGGCGAGCAGACCATCGAAATCCAGCAATAGTGCGTGTGGTCGTTGCATCGATGGCGAGGTAGGAACGGGGTTGCAGTATCGCTGGCATGGCATCGATGTGCAGCCTGCGACATCGCGTCACAGGTGAAATCAGACACATTTGCCTAGAATCAGGACACTTTGGTTGTCATAGTGTGGAGTTCACCGTGAAGCGTTCCAGCCTGCTGTTGTTGGCCCTTGCCGGCCTGTTGCCTGCCGCGCCCGCGCTGGCCCGTACCTGTGCGGTCACCATCGAAAGCAACGACCGGATGCAGTTCTCCGTGCCGCAGATCCGGGTTGCCGCCGATTGCACGCAGGTGGACCTGACCCTGAAGCACACCGGCAGGATGCCGGCCACCGCGATGGGGCATAACTGGGTGCTGACGCGCACGCCGGATTTCCAGCAGGTGGCCACGGCCGGTATGCGTTCGACGCTGGCAGACAGTTATCTGCCGAAGAATGATGCGCGGGTGATCGCGTTCACGCCGGTGATCGGTGGCGGGCAAACCACGCAGGTGCGCTTTGCGACCAGCAAGTTGACGCGTGGTGGTGACTACACCTTCTTCTGTTCGTTCCCGGGGCACTGGGGAATGATGAAGGGCAAACTGGTTTTTGGGTGAGCTGATGAGCTGCTCGAATCTTGGGTTAGAGAAGCTTCAGAGCAAGAGCCGCCCTCACCCCAACCCCTCTCCCGTGAACGGGAGAGGGGCTTTACTTCGATCATTCGCACTGCAGGTTGATCAACCTGCTGCAACCACCTTGAACGCCTCACGCGCTGCAACCAGCGTGGCTTCAATCACCGCATCATCATGCGCGCTGGACAGGAAGCCGGCCTCGTAGGCGGACGGGGCCAGGAACACGCCGCGCTCCAGCATGGCGTGGAAGAACAGGTTGAAGGCCTTGATATCGCAGGCGGTGGCCTGCGCATAGGTCTCGACCTTCTCGCTGCTGAAGAACAGGCCGAACATGCCGCCGACGCGATTGGTGGTCACGGCCACGCCAGCATCGCGCGCTGCGGCTTCCAGGCCATCGCAGAGTTTGTTGGTTGCCGCCGTCAGGCGCTCGTGGAAGCCCGGTGCCTGCACCAGCTGCAGCATCGCCAGGCCCGCAGCCATCGCCACCGGATTACCGCTCAGCGTGCCGGCCTGGTAGATCGGGCCGGCTGGGGCGATCTGTGACATCAGCTCGCGGCGACCGCCATAGGCGCCCACCGGCATGCCGCCGCCGATGATCTTGCCGAAGGTGCTCAGGTCCGGGGTGATGCCGTAATGTGCCTGCGCGCCACCCAGGGCAACGCGGAAACCAGTCATCACTTCGTCGAAGATCAGCAGCGTGCCGTACTGCGTGCACAGCGCGCGCAGGTGCTGCAGGTAGCCATCGCGTGGCGGGATGCAGTTTGCATTGCCCACCACCGGCTCGATGATAAGGCCGGCGATGTCGGCGCCCTGCTGCTCGAACAAGGCGGTTGCTGCTTCGAAATCGTTGTAGGGCAGGGTGAGGGTGAGTTCGCTCAAGCCGGCCGGGACGCCCGGCGAGGTCGGCACGCCCAGGGTCAGCATGCCGCTGCCGGCCTTGACCAGGAAGGAGTCGCCGTGGCCGTGGTAGCAGCCCTCGAACTTGACGATCTTGTTGCGACCGGTGGCGCCGCGCGTCAGGCGGATCGCCGACAGCGTCGCCTCGGTACCGGAGTTGACCATGCGCACCATCTCGCAGGACGGCACCAACTGGGTGATGGTCTCTGCCATGGTGACTTCGGCCGCACACGGCGCGCCGAACGACAGTCCATTGCCGATCGCCTGCTGCACGGCCTCGCGCACGGCCGGGTGGTTGTGGCCGACGATCATCGGGCCCCAGGAGCCGACGTAATCGATGTAGGCGTTGCCATCCACGTCATGCAGGTAGGCGCCATCGGCGCGCTGCACGAAGAAGGGTTCGCCGCCGACCGACTTGAACGCACGCACCGGTGAATTGACGCCACCCGGCAGCAAGGTCTGCGCACGGGTGAACAGGGCGTGGGATTGGGCGTGGTTCATTGT
The DNA here is from genome assembly GCA_003248565.1 of Stenotrophomonas sp. Lineage (GTDB taxonomy): Bacteria > Pseudomonadota > Gammaproteobacteria > Xanthomonadales > Xanthomonadaceae > Stenotrophomonas. Next base: position 2,121 of record QFOV01000233.1, on the reverse strand, counting down.
GAAACTCCTGGACAAGGCAGTGATTCAAAGCCCCTCTCCTTTCGGGAGAGGGGTTGGGGAGAGGGTAAGGCGCGCCTCGTACCGCCTGGCTTCGCCCTTACCCTCATCCGCCCCTTCGGGGCACCTTCTCCCGGAGGGAGAAGGAACCTGTCATTTGTGCTGGAAACAGCCCCGATAAGCCTCAAGCGCCGCCACCGGATCGGCCTCGCTGAACACGCCGCTGATCACCGCGATCAGGTCCGCGCCAGCGTCCACCACAGGCCGGCTATTGTCCGGGGTCAAACCACCAATCGCTACCCGTGGCACCCCAAGTGCGGCGCTTTGTCGCAGCAGCTCCGGGTTGGCACGGCGGGTGGTGACTTTGCTACGGGTCGGATAGAAGGCGCCAAACGCCACGTAGCTGGCGCCAGCTGCCACCGCGCGCTGGGCCAGTGCCAGCTCGTCATAGCAGGACGCGCCGATGATGGCCTGCGGGCCAAGCAGGGCACGGGCGGCGGCGATGTCGCCGTCGTCTTCACCCAGGTGCACGCCAGCGGCGCCGACATGCAGCGCGAGGGTGGCATCGTCATTGATGATCAGCGGCACGCCGGCTTCGGCGCACAGTGCCTGCAGGGCAGTGGCCTGGGCCAGACGGGTGGGGGCATCGACCGCCTTGTTGCGGTATTGCAGCCAGGTGGTGCCGGCCAGCAGCGGACGGACCCGCTGGAGCAGGCGCGCGCTGTCGGTTTCGTCGGGGGTGATCAGGTAGACGCCATGGGCGTCGGCAAGCTGTGTCATGTATGGCTACCGGTACGGCGTGGGGAATGTGACAATCAACGCCGCTTCTCTGTCCGGTGATTATCCCCGATGTCCGACGCTACGGCCTCCAACCTGCGCAACTGGATGTGTGTCGTCTGTGGCTTCATCTACAGTGAGGCCGATGGCTTGCCGGAAGAAGGCATCGCCCCGGGCACACGCTGGGAAGACGTGCCCGACACCTGGACCTGCCCGGACTGCGGCGTGACCAAGGATGACTTCGAGATGGTCGAGCTGGATTGAGCCGCAGCGCGTTGCTTGTACGATTTGTGGGAGCGGCGTAAGCCGCGAAGCCACTACCGCATCCGAAGCCGGTTGTAGGAGCGGCGTCAGCCGCGAAGCCATTGCGGTATCCGAAGTCGGCCAAGCACATTCACCTACCGAAGGATCGTCTTGGCTTCGTGCGCAAAGTCGCTCCTGCAGAAGTGCCGCGTTGATCAATGGCTGCGGATGCAGCAGTGGCTTCGCGGCTAACGCCGCTCCCACAAAAGCCTGGCAAGGCCGGTGCTATGCCGGGCTCAATGCAACCTCGGCTTTTCGCCACCCAGTTCCACCAGACGCTCGCGGATGCCGATGGCATCGGCGGCCTCCGGCGCCATCTTCAGGTAGCGTGTCAGGTCGGCGCGGGCGCCGGCCAGGTGCTCCAGCTGCACATAGGCCAGGCCGCGATCGCGTACCGCATCGGCCTGCTCGGGGACGAGCTTGAGGATGCGGTCGGCGCTGCGTGCGGCGCGGTCCCATTCGCCGCGTTCGGCATAGACACCGTGCAGGTTGCGCAGCATGCGCATCAGGATGGCGCGGTGTGGGGCCGGATCCAGGATCTGCGCCAGCACGTTGTCGTCGGGGGTTTCGCCGCCCAGGTTGCTGCGCGCGCGCTCGCGGAGCTCGTCCACGCCCAGTGGTCGCCCACCATTGAACGGGTCCATGATCAGCACCCCGTCTTCCACCGGTAGCCGCACCAGGAAATGGCCGGGGAAGGAAATGCCCTCCAGCGGCAGGCCAAGCCGGCGCGAGACTTCGATCTGTACCAGGGCCAGCGAAATCGGGTTGCCCAGGCGGCGCTCGAACACCTCGTTGAGGTAGCTGTTGCGCGGGTCGTAGTACTCGTCGTTGTCGCCGCTGTAGCCCACTTCGTTGAAGAGGTGGTTGTTGATGGCGGCAACCTTGAGCGGCCATTCGCCGACGGCGTCCACTTCCACCCGCAGGTGATCGGCGTGGGCCTGCAGCACGCGGTCATAGGCGGCCGGGTCCAGCTGTGGGTATTCGTCGCGGGCGATCAGCAGGGCAGTCGACAGCAGCGGCAGTGCCTCATCGGGCAAGCCGGCC
>QFOV01000232.1 GCA_003248565.1 Stenotrophomonas sp. | reverse complement strand
AGCGAAGGGGAGGGTTGGGGAGGGGTTGGCTCTTGCGGCCTTCAAGCATTGTCGGCTTCGCGGCTTACGCCGCTCCCACAACAGTGGGTATTGCTGGTGACACCCCTGCCGAGCATGGCTCGGCACTACATGGCCGACGCCCCATCCGACTTATCATGGCCGCATGAAGACTTATCTCGTCGGCGGCGCTGTCCGCGATTCCCTGCTCGGCCTGCAAGCCGGTGACCGTGACTGGGTGGTGGTCGGTGCCACGCAAGCACAGATGGAAGCGGATGGCTTCAAGGCCGTGGGCAAGGATTTCCCGGTATTCCTGCATCCGCTGACCGGCGAGGAACACGCGCTGGCACGTACCGAACGCAAGTCCGGCCGCGGTTATCGCGGCTTCGTGGTGGATGCCGATCCCTCGGTGACGCTGGAAGAAGACCTGCAGCGCCGCGACTTCACCATCAATGCCATTGCCCGCGACGAGGAAACCGGCGAACTGGTCGATCCCTGGGGCGGTGTACGCGATATCGAGCAGCGCGTGCTGCGCCATGTCGGCCCGGCCTTCGTCGAAGACCCGCTGCGGGTGCTGCGTGCAGCACGCTTCATGGCCCGCTTCGCACCGCTAGGCTTCACTCTGGCACCTGAAACCGCCGCGCTGATGCGCGCGATGGCAGCCAGCGGTGAACTCGATGCTTTGGTGCCGGAACGCATCTGGCAGGAACTGCGTCGCAGCCTGACCATGAAACAACCCTCCGCCTTCCTGCGCTGCCTGCACGATACCGGTGCGTTGGTGGTGATCCTGCCGGAGGTGGACGCGCTGTACGGCGTACCGCAACGCGCCGAGTTCCACCCGGAAGTGGATACCGGCGTGCACCAGGAAATGGTCAGCGACATGGCCGCGCAGCTGGCGCCGGGCGACGACCTGATCGGTTTCGCCGCCCTCACCCATGATCTGGGCAAGGCCTTGACCCCGACCGACGAACTGCCGCGCCACATCATGCATGAGCAGCGCGGCCTGAAGCCGCTGGCCAAGCTCTGCGAACGCCTGAAGATTCCGCTCGACCATCGCCAGTTGGCAGAAGCGGTCTGCCGCGAACACCTCAACGTGCATCGCATCGACGAACTGCGCGACGCCACCGTGCTGGAGCTGATCCAGCGCTGCGACGGTTTCCGTCGCCCCGACCGCATCGCACAGATGGCCCTGGTCTGCGAATGCGACAAGCGCGGCCGGCTCGGCTTCGAGGACAGTGACTACCCACAGCGCGCAACCCTGCAGCGGCTGCATGCGGCTGCGCTGGCGATCAATGCACGTGATATCGCCACTGAAGGCCTGCAAGGCCCAGCTATCGGTGAAGCCTTGAAGAAGGCGCGTATCAAGGCAATCAGCGCCGCGCGGTGAATGCCAACCGCTTTCGCAGCCTTTGGATGTTGTGGGAGCGGCGTAAGCCGCGAAGCTGGTAATCCAACAACAAAAGCAGCTGTCTGCAATTGCATGATCTGCCATTGCTTTCGAATTGGTGGCTTCGCGGCTCACGCCGCTCCCACAAACCTGCAAACGGCGGCTTCAGATCTTCAGATAGATCTTGCGGCGGTCCATCCACGCCATCGGCAACCACCAGATCGCCACGAAGCTCAAGGCCATCACCAGCGAGGCGAACTGTGCGCCGCCCAACGGGGTCAGCCAGCGGTTGAACAGCTGCTCCCACAGCCAGCCCCAGCTGCCGGTGGCCATCATCGCCAGCACCATCGCCGAGGAACCGGCATAGGCGGTGATCGCGTTGACACCGAAGCGGCGCCCCAGCGCGGGCCACTGCCGGCAGTCGATCAGAATGTGCGCCAGCCACAGGCCCGCAAATGCCCAGCCGCCGGTCCACAGCACATACGACGAGGTCCACAGGTTCTTGTTCAAGGGCAGCCACTGCGCCCACAGGCCGCCGGCAATCAACAGCAACACCGCAGCAGGCAGCAATCGCCATGGACGTTGCCGCAGCAAGGCACCGGCACGCAGGCCGAGCAAGGTCGAAGCCAATGCGCCCAGCGTGGACATCAGTCCTTCCGGATCATGGCCATGGCCGGTCGCCGGGTCATATTGATACAGCAGCGCGCCGAACAACGAAGTATCCACGCGGCTGCTCAGATTGAGCCAGGGCTCCAGCGAGCCACCTGCCACCAACAGCGCAGCGTAGCCGGTCAACAACACGCCAATGCATAGCCACTGCAAGCGCGGCTTCAACCAGATCGCCGCCATGCCAGCAGCGGCGAAACACAGGCCAATACGTTGCAGCACGCCCCATGGCCGGTAGTGCGCCAGGTCCAACCACCACCAGGCCAGGAAGTGCAGCAGCAGGCCCAGACCGAGGATGCGACCGGCGCGGATCAATACCGTGCGCGTCAATGCACCACGATCACTGCCCTGCTCCACCCGCGGCACCACGCCCAGCGCGATGGACACGCCGACGATCACCAGGAAGAACGGAAACACCAGGTCGGTCGGCGTGCAGCCGTTCCATTCCGAATGCAGCAGCGGCGCGTAGACATGGCTCCAGCTGCCGGGGTTGTTGACCAGCAGCATGGCCGCGACGGTGATGCCGCGCAGGGCATCCACCGAGGCATAACGGATGGCTTTATTCATGGCGTTGTTCACAAGCCGGAACTCAGTCGCCCTGGCCGGCAATCCAGGTGCCCTGCACCTGCAGGTCGCTGTCCAGCAGGACGAAATCAGCCTGGTAGCCGGCCGCGATATGTCCGTAACGATCATCCAGGCCCAGGAACTGCGCCGGATAGGTCGACGCCATGCGCGAAGCTTCGGCCAGCGAGAGACCCAGCAGGCCAACCGTATTGCGCACGGCGGTGATCATGTCCAAGGCAGAACCGGCCAGAGCACCCGCAGCATTGCGGACCACGCCATCAACGGCGGTGATGGTCTCGCCGTACAGCTCGAACGCCGGGTTGTCCGAGCCCACCATCGGCATTGCATCGGTGACCAGGAACACCTTGCCGCGCGGCTTGGACGCCAGCGCCACGCGCAGGCTGGCCGGGTGCACGTGCACGCCATCGACGATCACCCCGCACCAGCTGTCGGCATCTTCCAGTGCCGCGCCAACCGCGCCGGGATCACGCCCCTGCAGCGGCGACATCGCGTTGTAGAGATGGGTGAAACCAGTGATGCCGGCGTCCAGACCGGCGCGGATCTCGTCGTAGGTACCGGCGGTATGACCGGCAGCAACGATGGCGCCGTTGGCGACCATCTGCTGGATCGTTGCCAGCGGTACGCGCTCGGGTGCCAGGGTAATCAGGGTGACGCCGTTGTCCAGCGCCGTGGCCATGCGCACTTCATCGGCATCCGGTACGCGGAACTTGCCGGCATCGTGGGTGCCCTTGCGTGCCGGCGCGATGTACGGGCCTTCCAGGTGGATGCCGAGCACGCCCGGCACCTTGGCAGCAATCGCCTCGCGGGTGGCCTGCACCGCGCGCGCCATCACCTCGGCATCGTCGCTGATCAGGGTCGGCAGCATGCCGGTGGTGCCGTAGCGGCGATGCCCGGCCACCATCGTGCGCAGCGCATCGACGTCGGTCTGGTTGTTGAACAGCGCACCGCCGCCGCCATTGACCTGGGCGTCGATGAAACCGGGGAGCAGCCAGCCGCCCCCCAGGTCCACCTGCGCATCGGCCGCGGCAACGGCCGGGTCGTCGCTGGCGACGACCGCAGTGATGCGGCCGTCTTCGATCAACACCGCGACATCGTCACGGAAGTTCTCGCCGGCAAGTACCCGGCCATTGCGCAGCGCGGTTTTCATCAGACCGTTTCCGTCACCTTGTTGAGGTGCGGCGGCAGGTCCGGGTTGTTGCCACGGCGCAGCGCCAGTGCGTTGATCGCGCGGTAGAAGCTCTGGATGGTCAGCAGCGGTGCGCACAGCGGATGCGGGGCAGATGCGGTCGGCAGGTTGCCGCCCTCGCCGGTCAGCCATACCTGCGCGCCGCGCGCGGCGAATTCTTCGGCCACGGCACGGGTGCCGGCGCCGGTTTCGTCCGGCTGGGCGAAGGCAAGCACCGGGAAATCGCGGCCAACCAGCGCCATCGGTCCGTGCTTCACTTCCGCCGAGCTATAACCTTCGGCGTGCAGGCCGCAGGTTTCCTTGAACTTCAGCGCGGCTTCCTGCGCCGCCGCCAGGCCCGGGCCACGGCCAAGCACGAACAGGTTGTGCGCATCGACCAGACCGTCGGTCACCGCCGTCCAATCGCAGGCCCATGCTTCGGACATCGCGGCCGGCAAGGCATCCAGCGCGGCGATCAGTGCCGGATCGTTCTTCCAGTACGCACCCAGCTGCAGGATCGCAGCCAGCGACGCCAGATAGCTCTTGGTCGCAGCGACGCTGCGCTCGACGCCGGCACCCAGCGGGATGACGGTTTCGGCCAGCAATGCCAGCGGCGAATCCTCGACATTGACCAGTGCCACCACACGCGCGCCGGCAGCCTTGGCGGCCTCGGCATTGCGCAGCAGATCCGGGCTCTTGCCCGACTGCGAGATCACGATGTACAACGCGCCGCGCAGCTGCAGCGGCGCTTCATAGACCGAGCCCACCGACGGCGACGCCGAGGCAGTCACCAAGCCGAGCTGGGTCTCGAACAGGTACTTGGCATAGGTAGCCGCGTGATCGGAACTGCCACGGGCGCAGGTGACAACGAACGGTGGCGGGTTCTGGCGCAGGTCTGCGGCCAGGGCCTGCACCACGTCGCGGTTGCGTGCGAACTGGGCGGCGATGACAGAGGCGCTTTCCGCGGCCTCGTTGAACATCAGGGTTTCGGTTTCACTCGGCAGTGCCATGGATCGTTACTCGGAGAGGTCGGGGGGAGATGACGGAGGTCGCGACGGCTGCTGGCGCAGCGGTGCGGTGGAGCCACGTACCACCAGCTGCGGTACGAAGCCCTGGTTCTGCAGCTGTGCCGGGCTGTCTTCGTAGGCATCGGTGCGCAGCTGGCTGATCAGCAAACGCGCGGCATGGCGGGCGATGTCGCCGGTGGCCTGCTTGGCGGTGGTCAGTGCCGGCCATGACTGGCGCGAGAACGGGCTGTCCTCGAAACCAGCGATGGACAGGTCGTAAGGCACGTTCAAACCCGCAGCGCCAGCAGGCGGCGCGCACCACGGAAGCCATCGTCAAAGGTGTAGTCGCCCGGGATCACCAGGTGCTTGTCCAGCGGGATGCCGTAATCCTTCAGCGCCGCTTCGTAGCCGGCGTAGCGCTCGCCGCTGGAACGGTGCGAGGTGCCGCCCCACAGGAAGCCGATGCGCTGGTGACCAAGCTGGATCAGGTGCTCGGTGATCTCGTAGGCGGCATCGCGGTCATCGACGAACACGCAGGGGCCATCGCCCGGGTCTTCGGTGGCGGCAATGATGCGCACGGTCTTGATGCCGCGTGCATTGAGTGCGGCCACCAGTTCCGGACGCTCGGACATCGGCGCGGTCAGCACCAGCCCGGCCAGGCGCGAACGCTGCACCCAGTCGGCCAGTTCCTCGGCCAGCATCGGCGAGGTCGAATCGCAGGGATGGATCTGCAGGCCGAAGCCGGTCTCGCGGCAGGCCGACAACACGCCGTTCTGTACCCCGATGATGTGGTACGGATTGGGGTTGTCGTACACCAGCCCGATCACGAAGGTGGTGTTGCTGCGCAGGTTGCGCGCGGACGGATCGGGCTCGTAGTCCAGCTCGGCCACCGCCCGCAATACGCGCGCGCGGGTGGCCTGCATCACCGAAGGCTCGTTGTTGATCACCCGCGAGACGGTCTTCAAAGAGACCTTGGCACGCTCGGCGACATCCTTGATGGTGGGTCTACGCATTACCGGTTCCCGCGTTGGCTCGATTGCCGCCATGATGCTTGATTCAGGCGCCACGTGCCTTGCCCGCGTTATGACCGACGGTGCCGAAGTACAGGATGTACAGGTAGCAGGGGATCATCAGTGCGGCGAACACCAGCTGGAAGTGTTCCGGGTACGCGTGCTTGAGCAGTGCAAACGCCTGCGGGATGATCGCGCCGCCGGCAATACCCATCACCAGCAGGGCCGAACCGATCTGGGTGAAACGGCCCAGGCCGCGGATCGCCAGCGGGAAGATCGCCGGCCACATCATCGCGTTGGCAAAGCCCAGCGCGGCAACGAAGCCCACCGACACATAGCCGTGGGTGAAGTACGCGCCCAGGGTGAAGACCACGCCCAGCACCGCCGACACCGCCAGGTACTTCTCCTGCGAGATGAAGCGCGGGATCACCAACAGGCCGATCACGTAGCCCACCAGCATCGCGAACAGGGTGTAGGAGGTGAACAGCTTGGTCTGGTCCAGCGGCAGGCCGAAGGCATTGCC
>QFOV01000231.1 GCA_003248565.1 Stenotrophomonas sp. | reverse complement strand
CGAGCGCCGCCACAACCCCAGGATGCGACGGCGCCGGGTCAAGCAGGACCAGAAGTTTTCAGCCCTTTCCAAACAGTCCGTGATTTCGGGGTAGAACCCCACAAAGCCAAAACCTTGCCCCTGCTGTTTGCAGTGACCAGGAAAGATCAGCTGCTTCATTCTCACAATCGTCACAAGAAAACAGCCGGCTTTCGCCGGCTGTTTTCATTCACGCATCAGGTAATCAAACCCTGATCACGCCTCGACATCTTCCTTGTACGCATCCACCGGAATGCAGGCGCACATGATGTTCTTGTCGCCGTAGACGTTGTCCACGCGCGCTACCGGCGGCCAGTACTTCTGCAGCTTCAGGGAAGGCAGCGGGAAGGCCGCCAGCTCACGCGGGTAGGCATGCGTCCACTCGCTGGCCGACACCGCGCCGGCAGTGTGCGGGGCGTGCTTGAGCGGGTTGTCCTCGCGGTCCAGCTTGCCGTCTTCGATGGCCTGGATTTCCTCGCGGATCTGGATCATCGCATCGATGAAACGGTCCAGCTCGTGCTGCGATTCGCTTTCGGTCGGCTCGACCATCAGCGTACCGGCAACCGGGAAGCTCAGGGTCGGGGCGTGGAAGCCGAAGTCGATCAGGCGCTTGGCCACGTCCTCGGCGCCGATGCCGGAGGTCTTCTCCAGCGGACGCACGTCGAGGATGCACTCATGCGCCACCAAGCCGTTACGGCCGGTGTACAGCGTGGCGTAGTGCGGGGCCAGGCGCTTGGCGATGTAGTTGGCGTTGAGCAATGCAACCTGGGTTGCCTTGCGCAGGCCGGCGGTGCCCATCAGGGTGATGTACATCCAGCTGATCGGAAGGATCGAGGCGCTGCCGAAGCTGGCGGCGCTGACCATGCCGACCGGGCCGTTGTCGCCCAGCTTGCCCGGCAGGAACGGGGCCAGATGCGACTTCACCGCGCACGGGCCAACGCCCGGGCCGCCGCCGCCGTGCGGGATGCAGAAGGTCTTGTGCAGGTTCAGGTGCGACACGTCCGAGCCCCACTTGCCGGGCTTGGCCACGCCGACCAGGGCGTTCATGTTGGCACCGTCGGTGTACACCTGGCCGCCGTGCTTGTGGATGATCTCGCAGATCTCGACCACTTCTTCCTCGAACACGCCGTGCGTGGACGGGTAGGTCATCATGATCGCGGCCAGGCGGTCGCTGTACTTCTCGGCGTTGCGGCGGATGTCTTCGACATCGACGTTGCCGCTGCTGTCGGTCTTGGTCACGACCACGGTCATGCCGCACATCTGTGCCGAGGCCGGGTTGGTGCCGTGCGCCGAGTCCGGGATCAGGCAGATGTCGCGATGGCCTTCGTTGCGTGAGCGGTGGTAGGCGCGGATCGCCAGCAGGCCGGCGTACTCGCCCTGCGCGCCGGAGTTCGGCTGCAGGCTCACTGCGTCATAGCCAGTGCATTCGACCAGCATCGCTTCCAGGCCGTCGATCAGTTCCTTGTAGCCCTGCGCCTGGTCGGCCGGTGCCAGCGGGTGGATGTTGGCGAACTCCGGCCAGGTCACCGGGATCATCTCGGCGGTGGCGTTGAGCTTCATGGTGCAGCTGCCCAGCGGGATCATGGTGCGATCCATCGCCAGGTCCTTGTCGGCCAGCGAACGCAGGTAGCGCAGCATTTCGTGCTCGCTGTGGTGCGTGTTGAACACCGGGTGGGTCAGGAACTCGCTGCTGCGTACCAGAGCCTTCGGCAGCGCGTCGGCGGTGCTGGCGTCCAGTGCGTCCACATCGACGCTGGCATCGAACAGTTGGCCCAGCGCGATGACGTCGGCGCGGGTAGCGGTTTCGTCCAGGCTGATGCCAACCGAACCGGCGTCGATGATGCGCAGGTTGATGCCGGCGGCTTCGGACTTGGCTTTCAGTGCGGCCGAATCAACGCCGGTGATGTGCAGGGTGTCGAAGAAGTCGTTGCCGACCGCCACGCCCTTGCCACGCAGTGCGGCGGCGAGGATCGCAGCCAGGCGGTGGGTGCGGCGGGCAATGCGCTGCAGGCCTTCCGGACCGTGGTAGACGGCGTACATCGAGGCCATCACCGCCAGCAGCACCTGTGCGGTACAGATGTTGGAAGTGGCCTTCTCGCGGCGGATATGCTGCTCGCGGGTCTGCAGGGTCAGGCGGTAAGCGGCCTTGCCTTCGGCATCGACCGAGACACCGATCAGGCGGCCGGGCATCGAGCGCTTGTAGGCGTCGCGGCAGGCCATGAAGGCGGCGTGCGGGCCGCCGAAACCGAACGGCACGCCGAAACGCTGGCTGTTGCCGATGGCGATGTCCGCGCCCCATTCGCCGGGGGCGGCGATCAGGGTCAGTGCCAGCAGGTCGGTGGCGACGGCGACCAGGCCCTGGCGGGCGTGCACGGCCTCGACCAGCGCCTTGTAGTCGCCGATGTTGCCCAGGCTGTCCGGGTACTGCAGCAGCACGCCGAAGGTGTCGGCGCTCAGTGCGTCAGCCGGCTTGCCGATCAACAGTTCGATGCCCATCGGCTCGGCGCGGGTGCGCAGCAGTTCCAGCGTCTGCGGGTGCACGCTGTCCTGCACGAAGAACACCTTGGACTTGGACTTGGCCGAACGCTTGGCCAGGGTCATTGCTTCGGCCGCGGCGGTGGCTTCGTCCAGCAGCGAGGCGTTGGCGATCTCCATGCCGGTCAGGTCGGCGACCATGGTCTGGAAGTTGATCAGTGCTTCCATGCGGCCCTGCGAGATTTCCGCCTGGTACGGCGTGTACGCCGTGTACCACGCCGGGTTCTCGAGGATATTGCGCAGGATCACGTTCGGCGTGTGGGTGCCGTAATAGCCCTGGCCGATGAAGCTGCGCAGGACCTTGTTCTTGTCAGCGATGGCGCGGATCTTGGCCAGCGCGTCGACTTCGGTCAGCGACTCGGGCAGCGCCAGCGGCGCCGGCGACTTGATCGAACCCGGCACGATGGCGTCGGTGAGTGCTTCGAGCGAATCGTGGCCAACGGTGCGCAGCATCTGCGCGATTTCAGCGTCGTTGGGGCCGATGTGGCGGTCGACGAACGCGGAATGGTGTTCGAGTTCGCGCAGCGAAAGAGTGTTCTGGGTCATGGCTGACGTCCGGAGAAGGCATGCAGGGCAGGGGCGGTGAGCCAGGTCTGCCCGGTTACCGTCCGGGTGCCGCGCACGCGCGCCACCACAGCCGGCAAGCAAAGGCTTACCTCGCGCCCCTCTGTCCTTTTGCCTGAGAGTTTGGAAGCGACGCGACGAGGATCGTGCGCTTCGTGCACCTTCGGCGCCGGATTGAACCGGTCTCTCCAGAGTTTTGCTACGGGTGGTATCGGGCCTGAGCGATTACGGGCGTTTGCGCCTTCGGCAGCGGGGTGAACCGCTTCTCCCACCTTGTTCGTACAGCATGGCGATTATAGCCCGGTAAAGGCCCGGGGCAGACCCGCGCAGCGGCTTGGATTACCATCTGCATCCCGGTTTCAATCCCGCGCGTTGCACGCGTACGGCCGGGCATCCCGGAACCGCTGGCTGAAGTGGGTGAATGTCCGGACAAATTGCCGCATCATGGCCGCGGAGCGCTGTCGCGCCCGGTCCTGTTCATCCTGTCCCCACCCCACATCGGCCCCGCGCCGGTGCCGTTGCTGGTTATTGAAAGCCATGGAAGCAAACAAGCAGGTTTCACTGCGCCGTATCGCCATTCTGGTGGCCGGTCTGTCGATGTTCGGTCCGTTCGCGATCGATGCGGTGTTCCCCGCATTCCCGCACATGGGCGCCGATCTGGGCGCCGACAAGCTGGCCATGCAGCAGGTGATCAGCGTCTACCTGTTGGCCTATGCGCTGATGAGCCTGGTGCACGGTGCGCTGTCCGATGCGCTCGGCCGCAAGGTGGTGATCATCGGCGGGCTGGTGGTGTTCATCGCTGCCTCCGTCGGTTGTGCGCTTTCCACCGACATGGGCACCCTGCTGCTGTTCCGCTTCCTGCAGGGCCTGTCGGCCGGCGTGGGCTACATCATCGGCCGCGCGGTGATCCGTGACCTGTATGACGGCGACGATGCCCAGCGCTTGATGAGCCAGGTCTCGATGATCTTCTCCATTGCCCCGGCCATCGCCCCGATCATCGGTGGCTGGCTGCTGGGCTGGACGCAGTGGCAGGGCATCTTCTGGTTCCTGGTCGGGTTCTCGGCGCTGCTGCTGCTGATCACCTGCATCTGGCTGCCGGAAACCCACCCGCCGCATGCACGGCTGAGCCTGCACCCCAAGCGCCTGCTGCAGGACTACATCAGCATCGGCATCAACCCGCGCTTCCTGCGCCTGGCCCTGGCCGGCTCGCTGGGCTTCGGTGGCTTGTTCCTGTACATCGCCTCGGCGCCTGCCTTCGTGCTTGACCTGCTGCACATGAACGAGCGCCAGTTCGCCTGGTTGTTCATCCCGACCATCGGCGGCATGGCCTTGGGCGCCTATGCCTCCGGCCGCGCGGCAGGGCGCATGGACGGTGCCCGCGCGGTGCGCATCGGCTACAGCTTCATGGCGGTGGCGGCCATCTACAACATCAGCTACAACGCCTTCGCCACCGAGATGACGGTGCCGTGGGCGGTGCTGCCGTTCACCCTGACCTCGTTTGGCGTGGCCCTGATCTTCCCGATCCTGACCCTGGCGATCCTCGACATGTACCCGCGCCAGCGTGGCACGGCCTCGTCGATGCAGGCATTCAGCACCCTGGTGACCAATGCCATCATCGCTGGCGTGCTCTCGCCCATGCTCAGCCGCAGCGGCCTGAGCCTGGCCATCGGCGCGGCCCTGTTCGGCCTGGGCAGCTGGGCGATGTGGAAGTGGGAGCGCATGAGCCAGCGCGCCCAGCGTGACGAAGCCGCGTCCTGACACGAATTCACCCCCGCATCGGGGACAATAGCTGCGCCGCCATCACCGGCGGCCGTTCAAAGAGTGAACAACTGATGTCGATCCAATCCAAAGGCCGCCGCGAGGCGAAGAAGAAGCTGGCCGAGCGCGCACGTAACCAGGCCGAAGCCAATCCGCCGGAAAAGCCCAAAGTGGAGCCGCACGCCGAACTGCGCGACCAGCACCGGGCGTTGCTGGCCGGCATCGTCCGCCGTGATGGCGAATGGGTGCTGGGCATGGATGGCAAGATTGCCGGTGAGACCACCAGTGCTGCACGCGTGCTGGCGCTGATCATGCAGGCCGCCGAATGGCACGAGAACAACGACACGCCGGTGCGGTTGATGTATTCCGATGTGCTCAAGGACGCCGCGCATGCCGAAGCGGCGGAGCAGGGCATCGATTTCGACACCTACAAGCGCAATCTGGCCGGCGAGCTGGGCG
>QFOV01000230.1 GCA_003248565.1 Stenotrophomonas sp. | reverse complement strand
CGGGCCGAGCTGCACCTTGCGGGTAACGTCGTAACCCAGCCAGCTGTAGCTCAGCTGGCCATTGACCCATGCGCGATCACCGTACCAGCCGGCGAACAGGCCCAGTGTGGTGTCGTCCTGGGTGAAGTCACCCTTGCTGTTGCCGAAATCGGCGTCCATGCGGCCGTAGCCGGCGAAGCCGCCGAGCACCATGCCGTCACGCGCCCAATCCACACCGAACAGGCCGGCCGGTGCCAGGCCATCATAGAGATCGGCATGGTCATAACGCTGCATGTCGCCGCGCACATTGCCCCACCAGCTCAGGCCATCAGCCGGACGCGAGCCCACATGCGCGCCAACCTGATCGGCACGGGCGCGACCGGTGGTCTGTGCCGAATGGCTCAGGATCTGCTGCAGACGCGGCGCCTCCAGTACCGAGATGGCGTACTGCCCGAGGATCTGATGGGCAGCCGTGGTCGGATGCACGCCATCGGCGAACACATACGTGTTGTTGGCATTCGGCGCCACCAGGGTCAACGGCGAGCAGGTCAGCGACGAGGCCGAGGTGCAGGCCATGTTGCTGACATTGGTGAAACCATAGGTTCCCGGGTTGGCGACGATCTCCTGCAGGATGCTGAAGGTATCGACCGGGATCACCTGCAGGCCAGCCTGCTTCAACCCACCAAACAGCGCGTCGTTATAGGTCTTGGCCAGCGCGGTGCCCTGCGCCATGCCAACGGCGCCGCCTGCACGGGAGGCCGGGGTCAAGCCGATATCAGGCAGCGTCGGGACCATCACGTACTGGGCGCCAGCGGACTTCAGCGTGCCGACGATGCCGATCTGGTCGGCCACCGCCGCGCCGATGATGGCCTGCGCCTGCGCTGGCGCCGCCTGCACCGCAAACAGATCGTTTGCACCGCCCCACACCGTGTACAGCGCATTGGCATCAGCCTTGCCACCGTTGGCTGCCAGATACGTGGTCATCTGCGATTTCATCGAGGGGGTCGGCCCCAGCAAACCGACTTCATCCACACCCACGCGAGCACCGCCAACGGCGTAGTTGTCGCCGGTCTGGCCGTTGCCGTTGGGGCTGGCATTGGTACCGTACTGGTCGGCGATATAGTCCGCCCACACCCAGCCCGGGTTGGTGGTGAAACGACCAACCAGCGACGCGTTCGGATCCAACTGCATCAGCACCGGACGGAAGTAGCCGGTATCGGTCAGGCTGTCACCGAAGAACACCGTCTTGGAATACGGTGACTGCGCCATGGCCGGCACTGCCGCCAAGGCAATGGCTACAGCCACGGCAGCGCGCAGCGGGCGAAGGGAAAGAGACATGTTCAACTCCTGGATGGGGGAAAGCGGACAGACATACGCCGCCGCACGTTGTTATGTTTTCATTACCGCGCAAGACACACACGCTGCGCCGCCGCAAACTGTCTGTCCGCTGGGCTTTTGCCGCGGCTGTGGCGAAAATGGCGGCATGAACATCCATCTGAATGGCGAACCCCGCCAGCTGCAGCCCGCTTTGACCCTGATCGAACTATTGGCCGCCGAAGGGCTGGCCGAACGCCGCGTGGCGGTCGAGATCAACGGCGACATCATTCCGCGCAGCCAGCACGCGAACCATCGGCTGCAGGACGGTGACGTGGTGGAAATCGTGCACGCGCTGGGCGGCGGTTGAAGCGCCGCAACCAGGTAGTGCCGAGCCATGCTCGGCAGGAGCGTTACCGGCGCAGCATCAAACTTGTGGGAGCGGCGCAAGCCGCGAAGCTGCCCATACACAAAGGGCGGAAAAGCCAACCCCTCCCCAGCCCTCCCCTTGCCTGCGGCAAAGGGAGGGAGCGACAGCGGCGGCTGTCGGCACCATCTGTAGAGCGCAGACATGGCTGCGCTGGGGCTTTACCGGTGATGTCATGCCGAGCATGGCTCGGCACTACACGTAGGCTGGATGGGTGATAATTCGGGCATGAATGCAAATGTCCCCACCGATTCGCTGGTCATCGCCGGCAAAACCTATTCATCCCGGCTGCTGACCGGCACCGGCAAGTTCAAGGATCTGGAAGAAACCCGCCTGGCTACCGAAGCCGCTGGCGCCCAGATCGTCACCGTGGCCATCCGCCGCACCAACATCGGCCAGAACCCGGGCGAGCCCAACCTGCTCGACGTACTGCCGCCGGACCGCTACGCGATCCTGCCCAATACCGCCGGCTGCTATACCGCCGAAGACGCCGTGCGCACCTGCCGCCTGGCCCGTGAGCTGCTGGACGGCCACAACCTGACCAAGCTCGAAGTACTGGGTGACCAGAAGACCCTGTACCCGGACGTGATGGCTACCCTCAAGGCCGCCGAACAGCTGGTCAAGGACGGCTTCGACGTCATGGTCTACACCTCCGATGACCCGATCCTGGCCAAGCGCCTGGAAGAAATCGGCTGCGCCGCGGTGATGCCGCTGGCCGCGCCAATTGGTTCGGGCCTGGGCATCCAGAACAAGTACAACCTGATCGAGATCATCGAGAACGCCAAGGTGCCGATCATCGTCGATGCCGGCGTCGGCACCGCCTCGGATGCGGCCATCGCCATGGAGCTGGGCTGCGACGGTGTATTGATGAACACCGCCATTGCCGGCGCCCGCAACCCGGTATTGATGGCCAGCGCCATGCGCAAGGCCGTGGAAGCTGGCCGCGAGGCCTTCCTCGCTGGCCGCATCCCGCGCAAGCGCTATGCCAGCGCTTCCTCCCCCGTAGATGGGCTGATCGGCTGATGACCAATCCTTTTGACAGCGCGGGCTCCAAGGCACCGCCCAAGCCCTTCACCGTGACCGAAGGCCGCCGCGAGATCCGCAGCTTCGTACTGCGCCAGGGCCGCTTCACCCCGGCCCAGCAGCGCGCGTTCGACGACCGTTGGCCGCGCTTCGGCATCGACTTCAATGGCGAGCCGCGCGACCTGGACGCCACCTTTGGCCGCAACGCGCCCAAGGTGATGGAGATTGGTTTTGGCAACGGCGCCGCGCTGCGCTATGCCGCGCAGTTCGACACCTCCAAGGACTACATCGGCATCGAAGTGCACGCACCGGGCGTTGGTCGCCTGCTCAATGCATTGGCCGATGACAATGCCGACAACGTCAAGCTCTACCACCACGACGCCGTGGAAGTGCTGGAGAAGGAAGTCGCCGACGGCGCGCTGGACGAGATCCGCATCTACTTCCCGGATCCCTGGCACAAGAAGCGCCATAACAAGCGCCGTCTGGTGCAGCCGGCCTTTGCTGAGTTGCTGGTGCGCAAATTGCGCATTGGCGGCCGTCTGCATTGCGCCACCGACTGGGAAGACTACGCCGAGCAGATGTGGGACGTGCTCGACGCCACGCCCGGTCTGGTCAACCGCGCCGGCCCGCGTGGCGCCGTGCCGCGTCCGGACTGGCGTCCGCAGACCCACTTTGAGACCCGCGGGCAGAAGCTGGGCCATGGCGTCTGGGATCTGCTGTATGACAAGCCCGGCAACACGGACGCCGGCTGAGTGATGAGGACGCGATGACAGCTGCACGCTTCCATGAGATTGCCGAACACGCCGCCTGCGCAGCGTTGGTGGCAGAGTGCAGTGTCAAACCGTCCCAGCTCTCCTCTTTGAAGCCACTGCCCTGATGGATACCGCGCTGACGCTCACCACCGATATGAAGCTCGTACTCGGGCTGGTGGGTTTCACGATGGCGATGTTCCTGTTCGAGCGCATCCGCGCCGACGTGGTGGCCTTGGTGGTGATGGTGGTGCTGGGCGTCACCGGCCTGATTGCACCGGAAGAAATCTTCGGCGGTTTCTCCGGTAACGCGGTGATGAGCATCATCGCCACCACCATTCTCGGCGCCGGTCTGGACCGTACCGGCGCACTGAACCGGCTCGCCGGCTGGCTGCTGCGGCGTTCGCATGGACTGGAACAACGGCTGCTGTTGCTGACCAGCGCAACCGCCGGCTTGAACTCCTCGTTCATGCAGAACCCGTCGGTGATGGCGCTGTACCTGCCGGTCGCCTCGCGACTGGCCTCGCGTACCGCGCTCACGTTGAAGCGGCAGCTGCTGCCGATCTCCGCCGCCATCGTGATGGGTGGCGCGCTGACCATGGTCGGCAACTCGCCGCTGATCCTGCTCAACGACTTGCTGGTCTCGGCCAACAACAACCTGCCCTCAGGCACCGCCACCATCGAACCGCTGCGCATGTTCGCGCCGCTGCCGATTGGCGTAGCACTGCTGATCGCCTCGCTGGCCTATTTCCGCTTCTACGGCAGCCGCAAACTGCAGGAAGAGGAAACCGAAAGCGAAGACGGCCAGGCCCCGGCCCGAACCGAAAGCTATTTCGCCAAGGCCTACGGCATTGAAGGCGATGTCTTCGAACTGCTGGTCACCGCCGAGAGCCCTCTGGTCGGCATGACCGTGGGCGAGGCTGAAAACCTGTTCGACGCTCCACTGTTCCTTGCACTGAAAACCGGCGACGACACTCGCCTGTCGCCACCGGCGGACATGCGCATCTGGGTCGGTAGTGCACTGGGCGTGATGGGTCCACGTCGGCAGGTCTCGGACTTCGCGCAGAACCAGTTCCTGCGCATGTCCTCGCGCCTGAAGCAGCTGGGCGACCTGTTCAATCCGGCCCGCGCCGGCATTTCCGAAGCGGTGGTGCCACCAACCTCACGCCTGATCGGCAAGACCGCGGGGGAGCTGCGCCTGCGCAAGGAACGCGGCATCAGCCTGCTGGCGATCAACCGCGACAAGCAGGTGATCCGCGAGGACGTGCGCAATACCCCGCTGCGTGCCGGCGACATGCTGGTCTTCCACAGCATATGGCAGGACCTGGCCACTGCCGCCGAGAGCCGCGACTTCGTGGTGGTCACCGACTACCCAAAGGGCGAGCAGCGCCCGCACAAGTTCAAGATCGCGATGGCGATCTTCGCACTGACCATCATCATCGCGCTCACCTCGCACCTGCCGGTGGCCCTGACCCTGCTTACCGGCGTGGCAGGCATGCTGCTGACCGGCGTGCTACGCATGGACGAGGCTTACGCAGCGATCAACTGGAAGACCATTTTCATGATGGCCGGCCTGATCCCGCTGGGCTGGGCGATGGACAGCAGTGGCGCGGCCGCCTGGATCGCCGGTCACACCATCGACAAACTGCCCGCCGGCATCCCCGTGTGGGCGCTGGAGATCGCCTTGGCGTTGTTGACCACCGCCTTCTCGCTGGTGATCAGCCATGTCGGCGCCACCATTGTCATGGTGCCGATTGCGGTGAACCTTGCGCTGGCTGCGGGCGGCAATCCCACTGCGTTCGCGCTGATCGTGGCTTTGTCGGCGTCCAACAACCTGATGACCGCGTCCAACCCGGTGATCTCGATGGCGATGGGCCCGGCCAAGTACACCCCGCGCGAGATGTGGCGGGTCGG
>QFOV01000229.1 GCA_003248565.1 Stenotrophomonas sp. | reverse complement strand
CGCGGCCTACACCCATGAAGCGGTGTTCGACCTGCGCGAGGACGACATCTACTGGTGCACCGCCGACGTCGGCTGGGTCACCGGCCACAGCTACATCGTCTACGGTCCGCTGGCCAACGGCGCCACCTCGGTGATGTTCGAAGGCGTGCCGAACTACCCGAACACCTCGCGTTTCTGGGAAGTGATCGACAAGCACCAGGTCACCATCTTCTACACCGCGCCCACCGCCATCCGTGCGCTGATGCGCGATGGCGAGGAGCCGGTGAAGCGCACCTCACGCAAGAGCCTGCGCCTGCTCGGCAGCGTCGGTGAGCCGATCAATCCGGAAGCCTGGCGCTGGTATTACGACGTGGTCGGCGATGCACGCTGCCCGATCGTCGATACCTGGTGGCAGACCGAAACCGGCGGCATCCTGATTTCGCCGCTGCCGGGTGCAACCGACCTCAAGCCTGGCTCGGCAACGCTGCCGTTCTTCGGCGTGCAGCCGGCGCTGGTCAGTGCCGACGGTGAGCCGCTGGAAGGCGCCACCGAAGGCAACCTGATCATCCGCGATTCCTGGCCGGGCCAGATGCGTACCGTCTACGGTGACCACCAGCGTTTCATCGATACCTATTTCCGCACCTACCCGGGCAGCTACTTCACCGGTGACGGTTGCCGTCGCGATGAAGACGGTTATTACTGGATCACCGGTCGCGTCGATGACGTGATGAACGTGTCCGGTCACCGCATCGGCACGGCCGAGGTGGAAAGCGCGCTGGTCTCGCACCCAAAGGTGGCCGAAGCGGCCGTGGTCGGCTTCCCGCACGACATCAAGGGCCAGGGCATCTATGCCTATGTCACCCTGATTGCCGGCGAAGCGCAGACCGACGAGCTGCTCAAGGAACTGATCACCTGGGTGCGCAAGGAAATCGGCCCGATCGCGGCGCCGGATCACCTGCAGTGGGCACCAGGCCTGCCCAAGACCCGCTCGGGCAAGATCATGCGCCGCATCCTGCGCAAGATCGCCGAGAACGCCCCGGACCAGCTCGGCGATACCTCCACGCTGGCCGATCCGTCGGTGGTGGCGTCGCTGGTGGAAGAGCGCAAGGTTCGCTAAGCGGTAACTGCCCGGGGCACCACGGTGCCCCGGCTGTCGGTCCATGTGGAGGGCGTGGATCAGCGTCGCAGCCGGTATCCTGTTTCACCGGAAGGGCGTCACGCCCCTTACTTCAGCATTGGATCGCATATGCCTACCCTCCTCATTGCCGATGACCATCCGCTGTTCCGCGAAGCCCTCAAGGGCGCGGTGCAACGCGTCATTCCCGGCGTGCAGCTGATGGAGGCCGACAGCGTCGAAGCACTGTACGCACTGGCCGAACAACACCCCGATGCCGACCTGGTGCTGATGGACCTCAACATGCCCGGCGCACAAGGCTTCAATGCGCTGGTGCACCTGCGTTCGCTGCATCCGCAGCTGCCCATCGTGGTGGTATCCGCACGCGAAGAAGCGACGGTGATGCGACGCGCACTGGACCATGGCGCATTTGGCTTCATTCCAAAATCCGCCGATTCGGACACCATCGGCCATGCGCTGGGCACCATCCTCGATGGCGAGCGCTGGGCACCGGCCGAGGCGCACAACGTGCCGCCGACCCCGAATGAGGAACGCGAAGTCGGCCAGCGCCTGCGCGAACTGACCCCGCAGCAGTTCCGCGTGCTGCAGATGCTCGGCGTAGGCCGGCTGAACAAGCAGATCGCCTATGACCTGGGCGTTTCCGAGGCCACCATCAAGGCCCACGTCACCGCCATCCTGCGCAAGCTCGGCGTCACCAACCGCACCCAGGCGGTGCTGATGGCCGGCAAGCTGGCGATCGACGACGACGCCATCGTGCTGCCGCCGGAAGAAGATTGAGTTGTCGCTGGCGCTTGCCTGCGGCTGAGCGCTAAAAGCCCCCCCTCCCCAACCCTCCTCTGCGCGTTGCGCAAGGGAGGGAGCTCCAGCCCCTCCCCTTTGGCGTAGCCAAGGGGGAGGTTGGGAGGGGGTGACTTTGGTTGTTGCCTTTACGCGTTCTCTGGCTTGCCCGCGAAAAGCACCCCTCCCCAACCCTCCCCCGCGCGTTGCGCAAGGGAGGGAGCTGCAGCTCATGCCAAGCGCTGCAGCACCGGCTCCGCTGCCGCCGTCGCATCGACCACGAACACTTCCGCCGCTGCGGCCAGCTCCTGCGTCTGCTCGCGCATCGCCTGCGCGGCATGCGATGAGGCGCGTGCGACCTCGCCACTCTGGCGGGTGCCTTCACCGATGCGTCGCAACAGGCGCTCCACATCATCCACCGCGCTGACCTGCCGCGCCGAGCCTGCATCGATCCGCTCCAGCGCGCTGGCCACCTGCGCCACCCGACCACCGATGTCCTGCATCGCCGCTCCGCTGCTGTCAGCCAGCCGCGCGCCTTCCTCCACCTGCCGCAGCGATGCGTCGATCAGGCCGCGGATCTGCTTGGACGCCTCCGCCGAGCGCTGCGCCAGCTGGCGTACCTCGTTGGCCACCACCGCGAAGCCACGCCCGTGGCTGCCGGCCCGCGCGGCCTCGACCGCAGCGTTCAGTGCCAGCAGATTGGTCTGGAACGACAGGCTGTCGACGGTGGCGACGATCTCACGGATGTGCCGTGAAGACGCCCGCAGCTGGTCCATGCCAGTGATCGCGGCCGCCGTGGCCTGGCGCCCGCGTTCGGCCGCATCGCTGGCCTGCGCCGACACCAGCGCACTCTCGCGCGCACTACCGGCATTCTCGCGCGCCTCACCGGCCACCGAGCGCACCCGCTGCAACGCCTCCTGCACGTCACCCACCTGCTGTTCCACGCGCCCGGACAGGTCGGCGGTACCACTGGCCATGTCGCCCACCGCTGCCTGCACGCTGCCCGCCGACTGCTGGATGCGGGCGACGATGCCGCCGACCTGCTGCATGGCCTCCTCCAGCCCTTGCCGCAGGCGTGCGTAGATGCCCTGGCCGTCGCCGCGCATGCGCGCACTCAGGTCACCGTGGGCGAAGTGGCCGATCACCCGCGTCGCATCGCCCACCTGCGCCTGCACGCTGTCCAGCAGGGAGTTGATGCGCTCGCCCAGCTGCAGCACGAAGCCCTGCTTGTCGGCCAGCACGATGCGTCCCTGCAGGTCACCGGCGGTCGCGGCCGCGACCACCGCGGCCACTTCGTTGACGATCACCCGCTCAAGCCGTCGGTCCTGCCATTCCATCACCAGGCCAAGTACCCGATCAGCTTCCAGCACCGGGCTGGCCCGCAGCAGGAAGCCGCTGTTGCCCAGCTCCACCTCCGCGTCCATCGCCATGCTCTGCTCGAAGGCAGCCCGCATGAGTGCGGCAACTGCCGGCCCGAGTTCGGCCACCTCGCTGCCCACCTCGGCCGCTCCTTCGATCCCGGCCTCGGCGAATGCCTGCTGCAACGCCGAATTGGCATAGACCACGCGGCCTGTGGCATCCGTCACCAGCACCGCAGCGCTGGCCACGTCCAATGCCTGGCGTACCCGCTGATTGGCGCCCGCCGCCAGGCGCTCGCCGGCAATGCGCTCGCGCAGGCTGGACTGCATCTGCATCAGCGCCGCCGCCAACCGACCAATCTCGTCATGCGCGTTGCGCACCACCAATTGGCCGTCCAGATCATCGTCGGCAATGGCGCGGGCGAACGCCGCCGCGTCAGCCAGCGGCCGTTCCACCGCTCGCAGCAGCAACAGCAACAGACTGACCAGCAACAAGCCCACCACCAGCACGGTGGCAGCGAAGGCGGCATCCATCCAACGCCGCGCTGCGGCCTGTTCGTCGCGCTGCTTGGCCAGGCTGGCGCGCTGTGCCTGCTGCAAACGGGTCAGTACCGGCAAGGCCTTGGCGGCAAGGTCGTCCATCGCCTGGGTCTCGCTGTCGGCCCCGTAGCGCGCCGCTGCATAGGACAGGAATGCCTCCTGGTAGCGCTGCATCGCATCGCGTACCTGCTGCTTGCTGCCGTCCGGCATGCGCGCTGCCTGCAGCAGCAGCTCGAAGGGCATCACCTGCGCACCCAGTTCGTCCGCGTACTTCTGCTCACGGCGCAGGATGAAGTCCTTCTCGTAGCGGCGCATGGTCAGCATCGACACCTGCAAGGCCGCATCGGGATGTTCGCCGATCAGGTTCTCCACTTCGTGCACGGCGTTGCGCAGCTGGCCCTGCATGCCGCTGTCGGCATCGTGGCCAAGTTCCGTGATGCGCTGATCCAGTGCCTGACCGGACTGGACATAGTCAAGCAGGGGCGCGCGCAATGCCTGCTCCCAACCCACGCCCTTCCTGTCCGTGGCCAGCAGCGCCTGCAGACGGCCATTGGCGGCCACAAATGCCTGCCCGGCGACGGCCGAGAACGACATGGCATACTCGGCCTGGGCGCGGCGCGCCTCGGCAAACGCAGCCACCAGCGCCTCCAGCTGCGCCGCATCCTGCTGGTAACTCTGCAGCCGCTGGTCGGCACCACGCATGCCAACACTGAGCCAGGC
This sequence comes from Stenotrophomonas sp., assembly GCA_003248565.1. Lineage (GTDB taxonomy): Bacteria > Pseudomonadota > Gammaproteobacteria > Xanthomonadales > Xanthomonadaceae > Stenotrophomonas. The sequence continues at coordinate 910 of QFOV01000229.1, read as the reverse complement.
ATAGGCCGAGCCGATGACGAGCAGGCCGACCACCAGCGCCAGCAGGCTCAGACGCAGTTTCTGGGCGATACCAAGGGGGAACTTCATGCCGCACTCCGGGCGTAGAGATGCCTCGAAATCGGCCGCATATCAGGTTTCTTGAGTGCTGATTTGCAGGAAATTCCCCCGCTGCGCCAGCCGTGCGCGCGTATCAAGCCATGCATCCATGACAGTGATATTTCAGTTCCGCAGTCGGGCTGGCATCCCGGGGCTGTTCGTTCAGATTCGGAGGCCATGCTAGAATCGGCGCTCCCTTGGGGAGTAGCCTGCTTCCAGCATTGGAAGCGCCCACATCAACATACTCGGCCAGTGCGCCGTGGTGTGGGCAGCCAGACCCGGTTGGCGAGACCAGCGGCATGCGTGCGCAACTACGGTTGGGCGCGACGCATGCCGTTTGTGTCCGCCCGACCCGGTAGTCCTGATGTCTCCCATTTCCATTGTTCTGATCGGTTTCGCCATGTCCACCGACGCCTTCGCCGCAGCGGTTGGCAAGGGCGCAGCGATGCGCAAGCCACGCCTGCTTGATGCACTACGCGCAGGCTTGATCTTCGGCGTCATCGAGGCAATCACGCCGATCATAGGCTGGCTGCTGGGCCGCGCCGCGTCGCAGTACGTGCAGGCCTTCGATCACTGGATCGCGTTCGGCCTGCTCGGGGTACTCGGTGCACACATGATCATCGCCGGCCTGAAGCCTGATGATGAAACCGAAGGCGACGGTGATGACGACGCAGGCGAGCAGCACAAGAGTTTCTGGACGCTTGCCGTGACCGGCTTCGCCACCAGCATCGATGCGATGGCGATCGGCGTCGGCCTGGCCTTCCTTGACGTGCATATCGGCGTGGTCGCGCTGGTGATCGGCCTGTGCACGATG
>QFOV01000228.1 GCA_003248565.1 Stenotrophomonas sp. | reverse complement strand
CTTGCGCGAGATCTTGTCGATTTCATCGATGTAGACGATGCCCTGCTGTGCCTTCTCGACGTCGTAGTCGCACTTCTGCAGCAGCTTCTGGATGATGTTTTCCACGTCCTCACCCACGTAACCGGCTTCGGTCAGGGTGGTTGCATCAGCCATGGTGAACGGCACGTTGAGCAGGCGCGCCAGCGTTTCGGCCAGCAGCGTCTTGCCCGAACCGGTCGGGCCGACCAGCAGGATGTTGGACTTGGACAGCTCGACGTCGTCGCTCTTGGAACGACTCTCGATGCGCTTGTAGTGGTTGTACACCGCAACCGCCAGCGTGCGCTTGGCGCGGTTCTGGCCAATCACGTACTGGTCGAGCACCTCGAGGATCTCGCGCGGCTTGGGCAGCGAACTGCGCGCCGACTGCGCCTTTTCCTCAAGTTCCTCACGGATGATGTCGTTGCACAGCTCCACGCATTCATCACAGATGAATACGCTCGGGCCTGCGATCAGCTTACGAACTTCGTGCTGACTCTTGCCGCAGAACGAGCAGTACAGAATCTTGCCGCTGCTGTCCCCGGTACGACCTTGCCGGTCTTCGCTCATGCTTCGCTTACCCAGTTGCTTCCCCCTCTGAACAGGGGGTTCAATTTCGAGAATAGCACAGGGCCGGAGGGACACCAGTCCGGTTCCGACCCTGCAAAATCAGGCCGATTTTCTGGCCGTTCAACGCATCAGGAGGCCTGGATGCTCTCTTCCGGACGGCGCTCCAGCACCTGGTCCACCAGGCCGTACGCCGCAGCTTCGGCCGCGCTCTTGAAGTTGTCACGCTCGGTGTCGCGGGCGATGGTCTCCAGGTCCTGGCCGGTGTGCTTGGCCAGCACTTCGTTCAGGCGCGAACGCAGGGTCAGGATTTCACGGGCGTGGATGTCGATGTCCGTGGCCTGGCCCTGGTAGCCGCCGAGCGGCTGGTGGATCATCACGCGTGAGTTCGGCAGCGCGAAGCGCTTGCCCGGCGCACCGGCAGCCAGCAGCAGCGCGCCCATCGAGGCGGCCTGGCCGATGCAGGTGGTGCTGACGTCCGGCTTGATGTACTGCATGGTGTCGTAGATCGCCATGCCAGCCGTGACCACGCCGCCCGGCGAGTTGATGTAGATGCTGATTTCCTTCTCGGGGTTTTCCGACTCAAGGAACAGCAGCTGCGCGACCACAACGTTCGCCATGTGGTCGTCGATCGGACCGACCAGGAAAATCAGGCGCTCTTTGAGCAGGCGCGAATAGATATCGTAGGCGCGCTCGCCGCGGCTGGTCTGTTCGACCACCATCGGAACCATGTTCAGAGCTTTGGTTCGGTTGTCCATTACGTGAGGCACCTATTTTGGGAGGGAACTCCCCGCGCCGTGGCGCGGGGATGAAACACCGCCAGCTTACTGGCGGATGGCTTCCTGGAACGTCAAGGCCTGCTCGGTGTGCTGGGCACGCTCGGCGATCCAGTCGATGACCTGCTCTTCCATCACACGGTTCTGCAGACCCGACATAAGCTGGGGATCATTGCGGTACATCTCAATGACCTGCTCCGGCTCTTCGTAGGTCGAAGCGATCAGGCGCATGGTTTCGTTCAGGCGCTTCGGGTCCAGGCGCAGCTCGTTCTTGCGGGCCACTTCACCAACCAGCAGGCCGACCAGCACGCGCTTGGAAGCGGCGTCCTTGAAGCCTTCGTGGGCATCGGCAGGCACTTCGCCCGGGTTGCCGCCCTGGCGACGGATGGCATCGATCTGCTGGGCCAGCATCGAGCGGGCTTCACCCTCGACCAGGCGCGGCGGCAGCTCGACCGAGGAATAGGCGGCAATCAGCTGCTCGCCCACTTCGCGGCGCAGGCGGTTCATCAGCGCGCCCTTGAGCTCGCGCTCCAGGTTGGAACGGATGTCGGCGCGGAACTGCTCCACGTCGCCGTTCTTCACGCCGAAGCTCTTGATGAAGGCGGTGTCGACTTCCGGCATGTCCTGCTCGGAGACTTCAACGGCCTTGACGGTGACCTGCACGGTCTTGCCCGCCAGTGCCGGCACGCGCCAGTCAGCCGGGAACTCGACGTCCAGGGTCTTTTCTTCACCCTTGGCCAGGCCGACCAGGCCCTTTTCGATCTGCTCGAACATCATGCCCTGGCCGATGATGATGGTGCCCTTCTCGACACCCTCAGCCGGCAGACGCTCGTCGCCAGCCTGCGACCAGGTTTCCAGGCCGACCAGATCGCCTTCCTGGGCGCCGCGTGCAACCGGCTTCCAGGTGCGACGCTGGGCACGCAGGTTCTCGATCATCTGGTCGATGTCGGCATCGCTGATTTCGGCGGTGTGGCGCACGACGGTCAGCTTGGTGACGTCGACGTCGCCGAAGTCCGGGATCAGCTCAACGGTGGCAACGAAGTCGAACTCGCCTTCGCCGGCCTTGTCGATGCGCGGGTTGCCGGCAATGCGCAGCTCGTGCTGGCGCAGGGCGGCGTCAAAGGTCTCGCGCAGCAGGCCATCCAGCGCCTCGGCACGCACCTGCGGGCCAAAACGCTGCTCGATCACCTTGGCCGGCACCTTGCCCGGGCGGAAACCCTTGATGCGCGCGGTGCGCGCGATTTCGCCAAGACGGCCGCTGATATGCCCCTGCAGACGCTCTTCCGGCAGCGAGAAGCTCAGGCGGCGTTCCAGATTGCCGGTGGATTCGATCGAAGCTTGCATGTTGACTCCTGCCACCGGCGGCAACCGCCCCGGTTCGATGTGATGGATGAAACGGTTGTAGGGCGCGGTTATGCACCGCAGCCCTTTAGTTTGGCCGATATCGCCCGTGGCCGCCAGCGGGCAGACCCATACAGGTTGTCAAAAAGGCCCGCAGCGGGCAGAGAACACCACTGACTGGTGCGAAAGGGGGGACTCGAACCCCCACGCCTTGCGGCACTGGAACCTAAATCCAGGGCGTCTACCAATTCCGCCACTTTCGCAATACTGACCTAGCGCCGCATTGTTGCAGGAGCGCCCGCAAAGCGGAAGCCAGCCCCGCCTGCGCATCGCTCCAACAATGAGCGCCTGAACAATGACCGGGCGGCACGCCGCCCTGGCTAAGAAAAAAGCCGCCAGATTTCTCCAGCGGCTTCTTGATTTGGTGGGCTGTCAAGGATTCGAACCTTGGACCTATTGATTAAGAGTCAACTGCTCTACCAACTGAGCTAACAGCCCTGAAACTCCGAGGTGAATTCTACACTACAAGCGTGTTTCATGCACCCGCCCAAAACACCGGGCTTACATAAAAAGAGAAAGCCGCTGGATCGCTCCAACGGCTTTCTTGATTTGGTGGGCTGTCAAGGATTCGAACCTTGGACCTATTGATTAAGAGTCAACTGCTCTACCAACTGAGCTAACAGCCCTGAAAATCAGGAGGCGAATAATGCCCCAATCCGACTTTTATTGCAAGCCCGGATTTCACTCCGAAGCCTTGAAACAGTGGGGTGGCTGAGGGGATTCGAACCCCCGACCACCGGAATCACAATCCGGTACTCTAACCAACTGAGCTACAGCCACCACTGAAACCTTGCTTACCTACCGCTTGCACCTGATGGCGCGCCCGACAGGAATCGAACCTGTAACCGCCGGCTTAGAAGGCCGGTGCTCTATCCAGTTGAGCTACGGGCGCTCTGACCGGATTGTCGCACTCCAACACGCGCTTGGTGCGTTGGATGGTCGGGGTAGAGGGATTCGAACCCCCGACATCCTGCTCCCAAAGCAGGCGCGCTACCAGACTGCGCTATACCCCGGCGGTGAATCCTTCCAATGCCCCGGAAAGGTCGGCTATTGTGGGAAAAACGCGCCTACCTGTCAACGGTAAATTTCATTTTGTTTGAATTGGGTATGCTGGCGTTCGATTCCCGCCCATTTCATAGCAACGGAGCATTGCATGCGCAGCGGCAACCCTGCCCTTTCCGATACAACCTTCCTCGACCTTGGCAGCGGCAGCGTGGTGTCGCGCGGCGCCGATGCGATGAGCATCAACGGCACCGTCAACAAGACCGGCATCCTGTTGTTGCTGGCCGCACTGACTGCCGCGTTCGCATGGAACGGCACGCTCAGTGACAGCGGCGAGCTGCTGCCTGCCGCCAAACTCTACATGTGGGGCGGCCTGATCGTCGGCTTCATCCTGTCGATGGTGACCATCTTCAAGAAGACCTGGGCACCGGTCAGCGCGCCGCTGTATGCGCTGGCGGAAGGCCTATTCCTGGGTTCGATCTCGGCCATCTACGAAGCGCGCTTCAACGGCATCGTGTTCCAGGCGGTGATCCTCACGTTCGGCACCTTGTTCGCACTGCTGTTCGCCTACCGCAGCGGCCTGATCAAGGCTACCGAGAACTTCAAGCTGGGCGTGGTCGCGGCCACCGGCGGCATCGCCCTGGTGTACCTGGCGACGATCGTGCTGGGCCTGTTCAACATCAACATCCCGTTCATCCATGAGTCCGGCCTGATCGGCATCGGCTTCAGCCTGTTCGTGGTGGTGATCGCCGCACTGAACCTGGTGCTGGATTTCGACTTCATCGAAAGCGGCGTGGAAGCCGGCGCACCGAAGTACATGGAGTGGTACGGCGCGTTTGGACTGATGGTCACCCTGGTGTGGCTGTACATCGAGTTCCTGCGCCTGCTGTCGAAGCTGCAGTCGCGTAACTGAGGTTGCTGCAGGTTGTTTGCGAAGGGCGCCCAATGGGCGCCCTTTGTTTTGTAGTGCCGAGCCATGCTCGGCTGTGGCGTTACCGATAGAAAACCTGCCGAGCATGGCTCGGCACTACAACTGGCCCCACCCTTTGCCGAGCATGGCTCGGCACTACGCAAACAAAAAACGGAGCGCTTTCGCGCTCCGTTTCTGTACCAGTAGCTACCGCAGCTGCAATCAGAGGCGGCTGGCGATGGCCTGGGCGAAGCCCATGGTGGAGCCGTTGCCGCCCAGGTCGCCGGTCAGCGAATCCTTGGCTTCCATCGTGGCAACGATGGCCTTGCGCAGGCGCTCGGCGTTTTCCGGCTGGCCGACATGGTCCAGCATCTGTGCAGCGCCCAGCAGCAGGGCGACCGGGTTGGCCTTGCCCTGACCGGCGATGTCCGGAGCGGTGCCGTGCACGGCTTCGAAGATGGCCGCATCAACGCCGATGTTGGCACCCGGGGCCAGGCCCAGGCCGCCGACCAGACCAGCACACAGGTCGGAGATGATGTCGCCGAACAGGTTGGTGGTGACGATGATGTCGAACTGCTCCGGACGCATCACCAGCTGCATGCAGGCGTTGTCGACGATCATTTCCTGGAACTCGATTTCCGGGTACTTGGCGGCGACTTCGCGCGCCACGTCTAGGAACAGGCCCGAGGTCGACTTGATGATGTTGGCCTTGTGCACGGCGGTGACCTTCTTGCGGCCGGTGCTCTTGGCCAGCTCGAAGGCGTAGCGCACG
>QFOV01000227.1 GCA_003248565.1 Stenotrophomonas sp. | reverse complement strand
GTGCCGGCAGCAACGCCTGGGCGCCAGTTGTCGCCGATGGCCTGCCACGGCTCGTACAGGCCGACCTGGTTTTCCTGCTTGGACATTTCCGAGTGGGAGATGCCGATGGCAAGGCCGATGGTGTTGTCGGCGAACTTGTCGACGTAGCTGAAGTTGAGACGGTTGCCGTACGGATCCTCGCCGGCGGCTTCGCCCAGCGAGTTCTTCTGGTAGCGGCCGCTGACGGCGATGACGCGCTCGTTGTAGCTGAGCGGGCGCACGGTCTGCATGTCCAGGGTGCCGGACAGGCCCTGGCCGACCAAGCCGGCGTCCGGGGTCTTGTACACGGTGACGCCGCTGATCAGCTCGGAGGGGTACTGGTCGAACTCCACCGAGCGATTGTCGCCGGTGCTGACCATTTCGCGGCCATTGAGCAGGGTGGTGGCGAAGTCGGGCGACAGGCCGCGCACGCTGATGGCCTGGGCACGGCCGGCGACGCGCTGGGCGGCCAGGCCGGGCAGGCGGGCGATGGATTCGGCGATGCTCACGTCCGGCAGCTTGCCGATGTCTTCGGCTGAAATGGCTTCCACGATCGAGGACGAGTCACGCTTTACCGAGATCGCGCTCTCGATGCCGCGGCGGATGCCGGTGACGGTGACGGTGTCGAGGTCGACAGCTTCAGCCTTGGCTTTCGCTTTGGCCTCGTCGTCCACGGTCTGTGCGTGTACGCCGGTGGCGGTCAATGTGATGGCTGAGGCCAGTGCAACGCTCAGCAGATTGCGCTTGGTGTTCAACATACTCCCCTCTCCCAGGTGATGTCGTTTGGTTGTTTTTTGTGCTCCCCCGTATTTTTTTTGGGTGGGGGATGCATCGCTGTTTTTTGCTGCTTGCGACTGACTCGCATGGTAATCAGCGGGCAAGCCCGTGGTGCTGGGCTGCATACGTATTCAATAGGGCTTTGCGGCGGCAGATAGGTCTGAAAACGCTTTCTGTGGTGGTTCTGCCTTCACGCCGTCATTCCCGCGAAGGCGGGAATCGCTTTGGCCGAGGCTTTGGTTTTTGTTTTATGCCGTCATTCCCGCGCAGGCGGGAATCGCTTTGGCTCTTGATTTGCGCGTCGAAGTGAAAAGATGAGAATCAAGGGCGAAGAGCCAAGAGCCAAGAGCCAAGAGCGATTCCCGCCTGCGCGGGAATGACGGCTGTAGGGCAAAAGCCCAAAGCCCAAAGCCCAAAGCCCAAAGCCTTGGGCTCCAGGCCCAGTCCTTACTCCACCGGCACAAACCGCACAGCGGCACCGCCACCAGCCGCCAGCTGCAGCTTGATCCGGTCGCGGTTGTCGACCACCCGCGTCTCACGGATAAACGCAAACGGTGCAGTTTCCCAATTGGCACCGTCCCCATCGCGGTAGATCTCCGCGCGGTAACGCTTGCCCGGGGTCAGGAATGACAAGGCAACATCCAGCGCTTGCGGCTTTTCACTGCCAACGCTGCCCACAAACCATTCCTCGCTGCCACGCGCCTTGCGCGCAAACGTCACGTACTGGCCAACCTCGCCATTGAGCACATGGCTTTCCTCCCAATCAACCGCCACGTCCTTGATGAACTGGAAGGCATCGGGGTGCTGGGCGTAGTGCTCCGGCAGGTCGGCGACCATCTGCACCGGGCTGTACAACACCACGTACAGGGCCAGCTGTTTGGCCAGAGTGCTGCGCAGGGGCAGGCCGTTGCGGCCCTTCAGGCTGACGATGCCGGGGGTGTAATCCATCGGCCCGCCCAGCATGCGGGTGAACACCAGCGTGGCTTCGTGGCCGGGCGGGTTGGGCGGGTTGCCCCAGGCGTTGAACTCCATGCCGCGGGCGCCTTCGCGCGATACCCAGTTCGGGTAGGTGCGGCGCAGGCCGGTGTCCTTGATCGGCTCGTGGGAGTTGATCGCGATGTGCCTGGCGGCGGCCTGCTGCAGCACGCGCAGGTTGTGGTTGCTCATCCACTGGCCTTCGTGCCATTCGCGGGTAATCGGGCCGTCGGTCTGATCCTGGCGGTGGATGTCGCCGGCGTCGCAGACATAGCCAGTCTTGACCACATCCACGCCGTTGCGCGCATACAGGTCCAGCGCGGCAGGCAGCTGGCGTTCGTAATGGCTGACCGCGCAGGCGGTCTCGTGGTGGCCGATCAGGTGCACGCCCTTGCCGGCGGCGTAGCTGGCAAGGCCGGGCAGGTCGAAATCCGGGGTGGCGCGGGTGAAGTCGAAGGCCTCGCCGTTGGCGAACCAGTCGCCGTCCCAGCCGATGTTCCAGCCTTCCACCAGTACGCCGCGGAAACCGTTGGCGGCGGCGAAGTCGATGTAACGGCGGGTGTTCTCGGTGGTGGCGCCGTGCTTGGGGCCGGTTGCCCAGGTCTCGGTTTCCAGGTGCAGCGACCACCACACGCCGGCATATTTGGCTGGCTTGAACCAGCTCACATCGCCGATGGCGTTGGGTTCGTTTAGGTTGAGGATGAGGTTGGATTCGGCCAGGTCACCGGCCTTCTCGCCGATGGTGATGGTGCGCCACGGGGTGTTGAAGGGCAGGGTGCGTACGACCGGCGCGCCGCTGCTGGACGGGGTGAGCGTCGCGCGCAGGATGTCGCCATCGCCACGCGCCAGGTTCATGCCGGCGTAATCGACCAGCGCGGCTTCGTGGATGGAGATATGCAGGCCATTGTCGCTGCGCAGGGTCAGCGGGGTCTGCGCGGTGCCGACTTCCTTCAGCGGGGTCTGGTGGTACAGGTATTCTTCGCGGTTCCACTCGAAGGCGGGAATCCACCAGGCGGTTGCCGGGCGCGCCAGCGCGAACTCGGTCAGCTCGGCGTGGATCTGCGCCTGCTTCATGCCGGCCTGCTGCGGGAATTCGTAGCGGAAGCCGATGCCGTCGTCATAGACGCGGAACACCACGTCAAAGCGGCGCTCGTAGTTGCGGCCGGCGCCGGGCTTCTCGGTGAAGCTGGCGCGCAGTTCGTTGTAATGGTTGCGGGTCAGGCGGCGCTCGCCCCAGGGCTGTTCCCAGGTTTCATCAAAGCTGCGCTGCGATTGCCCGGTAAGCGCGACATTGCGCTCCAGGCGGCCGTCGCCAAGCAGCATGCCCAGCCGCGACGGGGCGATCACCGCTTGGCCATTGCGCTCCACCCGGTACGAGGGGCGGCCTTCATGTTGGGATTCGACGATCACCACGAGCTGCTTGTCGGGTGAGGTGACGCGCGCCAGATCGGCAGCGTGGGCCGGCAGGACGCTGATCAGCAGCAGCGCGAAGGCGGCTCTCAGCGACAGGCGGGCAGGGGTGGGACGTGAATCGGCCATGCGGGTCTCAACTCCGGGTTCTGGTCGGCGCGCCGGCCCAGCGGGGTGGCACGTGGCGCCACTATTCCCCGGCCGAGGCCACTGTGGGGGCAATGCTGCATTGAATACGTATGCAACAGCGGTGCAGATCACAGGTGCGCCCTCTACCATGGCTGCAGCGCATCCGCGCCCAACATCGCATCCGTGATTCCCGGAGGGGGGAAGCGCTTGATGAATAGCAAACCGCAGCTGTCGTTCTGGCAGATCTGGAACATGTGTTTTGGCTTCCTGGGTATCCAGTTCGGCTTCGCGCTGCAGAACGCCAATGCCAGCCGCATCTTTGAAACGCTGGGCGCGCCGATGGACGCGGTGCCGGGGCTGTGGATCGCCGCACCGCTGACCGGGCTGCTGGTGCAGCCGGTGATCGGCTATCTGTCCGACCGCACCTGGACGCGCTGGGGCCGGCGCCGCCCTTACTTCATGATCGGCGCGGTGCTGACCACGATCGCGCTGCTGGTGATGCCGAACTCGCCGACGCTGTGGATCGCCGCTGGCACGCTGTGGGTGCTGGATGCCTCGATCAATATCTCGATGGAGCCGTTCCGCGCCTTCGTCGGGGATCAGTTGTCGCCGAAGCAGCGCCCGACAGGCTTCTCGATGCAGAGCTTCTTCATCGGCGTGGGCGCGGTGGTGGCCAGCTTCCTGCCCTTCATCCTTGCCCACTTCGGCGTAGCCAATACCGCTGGGCCGGGTGAAGTGCCGGATACCGTGCGCTATGCCTTCTACTTCGGCGCGGCAGTATTGCTGCTGGCGATGAGCTGGACGGTGTTCAGCACGCGCGAGTATTCGCCGGCCGAGCTGGCCGGTTTTGATGATGCGGAGCCGTCCGCTGTGCATTCGACGCAACGCGTCGGCGGCTTGCCGCAGTGGCGCCAGATTGGCCTGTGGCTGGGTCTGGGTGTATTGCTGGCAGCGTTGATCGCCTGGCGCCAAGGCGACCGCATGCTCTACGTGCTGGCCGGCCTATGCGCCAGTTACGGCCTGCTGCTGGGCGTCGCGCGGGTGCTGCCCGGCACACATATGCTGGCCACCATCGTCGATGACCTGCGCAGCATGCCGGGCACGATGCGGCGTCTGGCATGGGTGCAGTTCTTCTCCTGGTTCGCCCTGTTTGCGATGTGGATCTACACGACCGCAGCGGTGGCTGGCACGCACTTCGGTTCAACCGATACGCAGTCAGCTGCGTACAACGAAGGGGCGAATTGGGTCGGCGTGTTGTTCGGTGCTTACAACGGCTTCGCGGCCGTGGCGGCTTTGATCATCCCGCTGATGGTGCGCGCGATTGGCCTGCGCTGGAGCCACCTGGTCAATCTGTGGCTGGGCGGCTTGGGCCTGATCTCGCTGATGCTGATCAAGGACCCGCACTGGCTGTTGCTGTCGATGGTCGGCGTCGGCTTTGCCTGGGCCTCGATCCTGTCGCTGCCTTACGCACTGCTGTCGGACAGCGTGCCGGCGGCGAAGATGGGTGTGTACATGGGCATCTTCAATTTCTTCATCGTGATCCCGCAGCTGGTGGCCGCCAGTGCCTTGGGCTTCGCCCTGCGCAACTGGTTGGGTGGTGATCCCATCCACGTGCTGGTACTGGGTGGCTGCAGTCTGTTCGTGGCCGGTTTGTGCGTGCTGCGGGTTCCGTCGCAACAGGAGGTGGTGTGATGCGTGGTCGTTTGGCAACAGCGGTTGGACTGGCAGTGGTGGCAGGCTCGGCCTTGGCTGGCAACCGGCCGGATTACATCGGCACCACCGAACCCTTCGCCAGTGATGCGGTGTACTTCGTGGTCACCGACCGCTTCGTCAATGGTGATACCAGCAACGACCATCGCGACCAGGGCGGCGAACACCGCACCTTCGATATCCCGGTGCCGTGCCCGGACAAGATCGATGGCAACATCGGTTACCTCGGCGGCGACTTCAAGGGCGTACTCGACAACGCCGACTACATCCGCGAGCTCGGCTTTGGCGCCGTATGGATCACGCCGATCATCGACAATCCCGATCAGGCGTTCACCGGCAGCAAGCCGATCAGCTGCACCAGCACGCTGACCGACCGCGGCAAGACCGGTTACCACGGCTATTGGGGCATCAACTTCTACAAGCTGGAT
>QFOV01000226.1 GCA_003248565.1 Stenotrophomonas sp. | reverse complement strand
CGGCGACACGGTTCCAATGGCGGCCTGTCCCCGATAGAGTTTGAACGGCAGTACGCACTAAACGGCTGAAGAGTGTCTACAAAAGCCTGGGCGATTCACGGGGATCCTGCTTCACTGTGGTACTAAGGGTCTGAAATAAGTTTCAATCAAAGACAGCATCTCGATGAGGCACAACATTCAAGCTCGACACGCCGAACGGCAACTCCCGGCCGAGGCTGTGTAAAAACCCTTTGCGGATGATCTTTCGGGGAGAGCGCATCCGACTCACGCAGTTCGGTCAAAACAATGATGCGGAGTTTTCAAGCCGCGATTGCTCTCAGCATGCCTTGCATTCCGACAATCTTGATCATGCGCTTCATGTTGTAAGCCAGAACCGCCAGGCTGATCTCTGTTCTGACCTTCGGAAGCGTCTTCGTGAGCAGTGGTGTCGTACCCAGCCACGCCTTGAGCGTGCCGAACACGTGCTCTACGGTCTGCTTTCGCAAGATAGCGACTTGTGGCCTAGCGTTGAGGCGGAACTGCATCGCCTCAAGTACGTGTTCGTGCTCCCATCGACCAACGCGTCGGTAGTTGGAGGTCGTACATCTGGTACGCATCTGGCAGTCGGGACAGGCCGACGACCAGTATTTGTGCAGTTTCAGTCTGTTCTCTTCGGTGGTAAAGCGGTGGATGGCCAATTCGCCCGCCGGACATTGATAGGCATCGACCACTGGGTCGTAGATAAAGTCCCGCTTGTCGAACCTTCCTTCCGCTTTGCTGTTGGACGTTAGTGGCTTCGGAACCAACGGGATGATGCCCACCTGCTCACACGCCAGTATCTCGGGGGCGTTGAAGTAGCCACGGTCAGCCAACGCTGTCATGTGCTGAGCTCCAAGTGCGTCCTTGGCCATCGTAGCCATGCCAAAGAGTTGGGCGCGATCGTTACCGGCGTTGGTGATCTGGGGCGACGATCAGATGATGTTCGGCGTCAACCGCCGCTTGGAGGTTGTAGCCCACGGTGCCGGTTCCGCGTCCGCTTGAGGTCATCGAACGTGCATCGGGATCAGTTAGTGATATCTGGTGGTCCGGCTTGCCCTTGAGCTGTTGTTCGATGGCATCGAGCGTTTTCATCTGATCACGTACCTTCGCCAGCTTGTCCTTCAGATGGGGGACGCGCCCCTCCGGCAGCAGCGCTGGATCACGATCAGCCCGATCCAGCTCGGCCAGATAGCGCACGACGCTCTGGTCCAACAGTTCGCGACGCGCCTTGATCTTGCCGGTGGTGAAGTTCCGCTCTCGGCTGTTCACGGCCTTGAGCTTGCTTCCGTCGATCGCAACCACAGCATGCGAGAAGACCTTCATGTTCCGACACAGTGCAATGAAGCGACTGCACACTGACATGATGGCGGTGCCGTTGTCCTTGCGAAAGTCGGCGATCGTCTTGAAGTCCGGCGCCAATCGCCCGGTCAGCCAAATCAGTTCGAGGTTACGCTGCGCTTCGCGCTCCAGACGCCGGCTGGACTGGATGCGGTTGAGATAGCCGTAGATGTAGATCTTGAGCAGCGCGGCTGGGTGATAAGCGGGCCGGCCACCAGCGGCGCGATCGACGGTCCCAAAGCCCAGGACACTCAGATCGAGCGCGTCAACGAAAGCATCGACCACCCGCACCGGATTGTCTTCGTGGACGTAATCTTCGAGCCGATCAGGCAACAAAAGCCCCTGTGATCGATCAACGCCATCGACGAATCGCTTCATGCTCAGCACCAACCGAATGGTGCTGAGATATTGCCAGTGGCGCAGGGGTTTTCACACAGCCTCGGCCAGAAGCAGACGTTAGGTTGCGCTGCCAAAACGCGCCTCACCGAACTGGCGGCGTTACCACGTCATCGCCCAACCCGCCATGGCAGCCAGTAACACGACCAGGACCGGCGGAGCACGCGCAACGACCAGCAGCCCGAATGCGACCAGTGCCATCGCGATATCCCATCGGTCATGGATCGCGCTCGTCCACACCGGGTCATACAACGCCGCCAGCAGGATGCCGACTATCCCGGCATTGACGCCTGCAATCGAAGCTTGGAGATCCTTGCGGTGGCGCAGGGACTCCCAGAACGGCAGCACCCCCACGAGCACAAGAAGGGCTGGCAGGAAAATGACCACCAGCAGTGCAAGGCCGCCTGCCCAGCCACCCAGCGGCCCCTCGGCCATAGCCCCCAGATACGCTGCAAAGGAGAAGAGAGGGCCCGGCACCGCCTGCGCCGCACCGTACCCGGCGAGGAGATCCGCCGTGCTCACGGTGCCGCTCTGGACGACCGCGGTCTGCAGCAACGGCAGCACGACATGGCCGCCGCCGAAGACCAGGGCGCCAGCGCGGTACACACCCTCCAACAGCACGGCCAAGGGGGAGCCGCTAACCACCGCCCACACGGGCAGCAGAACAAGCGGCAGCACCAGTAGCACCAGTGCCACTGTGCCGGTTCTTCGCGAGACGGGATAGCCGCCGTCTGATTGGCCGGAAGCAGGTTCGATCTTCAGCATCCAGCGACCGAGCAGTCCGCTGAAGATGATCACCACGATCTGGCCGACGACCGAGGGTATGGACAAAGTCAACACAGCGGCAAAAAGCGCCATCCCTGCCCTCAGACGGTCCGGGCACAGGGATCGGGCCATTCCCCATACTGCTTGAGCCACCACAGCAACTGCCACGATCTTCAGGCCATGCAGCCAGCCGGATTCAACGATGCCCTGGTATTTGGCAACCCCCAAAGCGAACAGGATCATCAGCACGGCCGAAGGCAGCGTAAAGCCAGCCCAAGCAGCCAACAGGCCAGACCAGCCAGCGCGGCGCAAGCCCAACGCCATCCCAACCTGGCTGCTGGCCGGGCCTGGCAGTAACTGGCACAGGGCCACCAAATCAGAGTAGCTACGGTCCGTCAGCCAACGGCGGCGTTCGACGAACTCGAGGCGGAAGTAGCCCAGATGGGCGATCGGACCGCCGAACGACGTCAGCCCCAGCCGCAGGAATACCAGGAAGACGCGCCACGCGCTGTCGCTTGTTGTGGGATCGAGCGCCGACATGGACCATGACCTCCTGTGGTTCTCAGCGGCGGCAAGCCCAGCCAGGCACTGGGATCACGGCGTGGAGCTTCCGGCGTGCCCGGTCACCAGCTCTCCATCTTCCTTTCGGAACGGCCCGGGCAGCGGCGACAGGATCTCCAGCACCACTTCCGAAGGCCGGCACAGACGAGTACCCCTATCGGTTTGTACGAGAGGACGATTGATGAGTATCGGGTGCGCCAGCATCGCATCAAGCAGCGCGTCGTCGCTCAGTCCTGCGTCGCCTAGCCCGAGCGCTTCATACGGCGTCCCCTTCTGCCGGATGGCATCGCGCATGCTCAACCCCGCCGCCGTAATGAGCTCGACTAGGCGCGCACGGCTGGGTGGGTTGGCCAGGTAGTCGATCACTTCCGGCTCGATGCCGACGAAGCGAATCAGTGCCAAAGTATTGCGCGAAGTGCCGCAGTTGGGGTTGTGATAGATGACAGCGTTCACGCACTTTCCTCTTTGTTCAAAACGGTCTCCACCACGCCTGCGGCAGCGGCCAGCGCCGTCGCCTCAACGGCCCCCTTGCGCTCGCTGTATCGGTCCACCAGGTAGTCGCTACGCCCGCGCACCAGAAGGGTGAACTTGATCAGTTCCTCCATCACGTCCACGACGCGATCGTAGTACGCCGAAGGCTTCATTCGACCGTCGTCATCGAACTCCTGCCAGGCCTTGGCCACCGAGGATTGGTTCGGGATCGTGACCATGCGCATCCAACGGCCGAGCACGCGCAGCGCGTTGACCACGTTGAACGACTGAGAACCGCCGCAGACCTGCATCACAGCCAGCGTCCGGCCCTGAGTGGGTCGCACGCTGCCCTCTTCTAGTGGCAGCCAGTCGATCTGATTCTTGAATACTGCAGTAAGGGTGCCGTGGCGTTCCGGGCTGATCCACACGTGTCCTTCTGACCACAGCGAGGCCCTACGCAGCTCCTGCACCTTCGAGTGAGTGGCCGGCACCGAGTCAAGCATCGGTAGCTCATGTGGATCAAAGAGGCGGGTTTCCGCCCCAAGCTGCTCCAGCAGCCGCTGCGACTCAAGCGCCAGCTTGCGGCTGAACGACTGCGGGCGCAGCGACCCATACAGGATCAGGATGCGTGGTCGGTGTGGCTGGGCGACCGGATCGCTGAGCTTGGCGGCCGTGGGGATGTCCAAGGCACCCGAGACCACGTTAGGGATCTGCTGCACGGGGGTTGTCCTGTCATTTTAATTTGATTATTCTAGAATCATGGAACACAAAAAAGCAACCCACGCCTTGGCTGCCCTGGGTCATGCCACCCGCCTGTCGATCTTCCGCCTCCTGGTTCAGGCGGGGAGCGTCGGCAAGCTGGCTGGCGATATTGCGCATGCGCTCTCTTTGCCTGGCGCCACACTCTCTTTCCACCTGAAGGAACTGCTTGCTGCGGGACTGATCAGCGCCGAGCAACGTGGCCGGACCATCTGCTACCGAGCCGAGTTCGTGGCGATGAACGAGCTGGTGGCCTACCTGACTGAAAACTGCTGTGCAGAGGAACAGGCCTGTGAACGCCCCGCAGGATGCTGACCCCATATCCCAGAGTTCGCCAAAATGACCCGTCGTGTTCTCTTTCTTTGTACCGGCAATTACGCGCGCAGCGTGTTGGCCGAATCGACCCTGACAAAGTGGGGCGAAGGCCGCTATCGGTCCTTCAGTGCAGGCAGCCAGCCGGCCGGTCGGGTCAATCCGTTCGCCATTGCTCAGTTGCAGCGCGAGGGCTTCCCGGTGGAGGGCCTGCGTAGCAAGTCCTGGGATGAATTTGCCGAAGCGGATGCTGCTGCCATGGACCTGATAGTCACCGTGTGCGACAGCGCGGCTGCCGAAGCGTGCCCGGTCGTGTTTGGCGATTTCGTGCGCGTGCACTGGGGCTTGTCCGATCCGGCCGGCGTAGAAGGCTCGGATGCACAGAAGGCTGAAGCATTCGATCGGGCACATCAGATCATCAAGGCCCGCCTGAAGGCCTTCCTGGAGATTCCTGACGGGGCATGGGATGACCGTAAAGCTCTCAAGGCACAGCTCGATCAGATTGCGCAGATCAACTGACCGTCCTCCCGGAAACTCCCATGACTACTGAAACCTCCCGCCTGTCCTTCCTGGACCGGTATCTCACGCTCTGGATCTTCGCCGCCATGGCGCTCGGCGTCGGCCTGGGCGCGTTGTTCGAGGGCGTGCCCAACGCGTTGAACAGCCTTTCGATAGGGTCGACCAACATTCCGATCGCGATCGGCTTGATTCTGATGATGTATCCGCCGCTGGCCAAGGTGAAGTACGAGGAACCCCGATGCAGCAGGTTGTTGGTTAGCCAGGCATCCCGCAAAGCCCATCGGCTGCCCTGCAAGCGATAGAGATGATCGGCGACCCAGAAGTCCCCACC
>QFOV01000225.1 GCA_003248565.1 Stenotrophomonas sp. | reverse complement strand
GCTTGAACTCGGCACTGAACTTACGACGCTTTGACATGAACACTCCTCATGGCCTGTATCGGCCTTCTTGTAAGTGTCCGTGAAATCGGGGGTGAACCCGTGGCTTCTGCTTAGGCTTAGGCTTCTGCTTAGGCTTCTGCCTTAGCTTTAGCCTTAGCTTTAGCCTTAGCTTTAGCTTTAGCCTTAGCTTTAGCCTTAGCTTTAGCCTTAGCTTTAGCCTTAGCTTTAGCCTTAGCTTTAGCCTTAGCTTTAGCTTTAGCCTTAGCTTTAGCCTTAGCTTTAGCTTTAGCTTTAGCTTTAGCTTGTGCTTTGGCTTTGGCTTGTGCTTTGGCTTTAGCTTTAGCTTGTGCTTTGGCTTTAGCTTGTGCTTTGGCTTTGGCTTGTGCTTTGGCTTTGGCTTTGGCTTTGGCTCTAACTCTGGCTCTGGCCTTCCCTTCTCCCGTTTACGGGAGAAGGTGCCCAACGGGCGGATGAGGGGGGCTTTTGACTTTGCTCAGCTGGAAGCTTCCCCTCACCCCAACCCCTCTCCCGCAGGCGGGAGAGGGGCTTCAAAGCTGCACTTGCACCTCCGCTGCAGCTCCTCAATACCCCTTCTGCTTCAACCAGGCATCCACCTGCGGCTTGCGCTCTGCGCGCAGCCGCAGCTTGGTCTGGATCCCGGCAATCACCGTCTCCGCATCACGTCGCGAGGTCGGTGCGATATGTGCATCGGCAAATGCCTTGATCTTGTCCACCATCTGCAGGTTGTCAGCACTGCGACCCAGGCCCGGGTAGTAACGCGCACGCGAGGTGCTGTCGACCAGGGTGTCCACCTTTTCGCGATGGGCAACAGCGAAGTCGAAGGCCAGGTCCGCGTGCTCGTGCGATACGCCACCAATCATCCCCGCGCTGTTGGTCGCACCCGGCTCATCGGTCAGCGCTATGTCCAATGCACGCTGTGCCAATGCCTTGTCCTTGGACAAGGCAAGCAGCCCGTAGTACTGATCGCGCACCATCGCCGAGGTTTCCTGCTTGGCCAACGCGTGCAGCTTGTCCCAGGTTGCCGCGTCGGCATTGCGTGCCACCACACCGAGCACGCTGCTGCGCAGGTCCGGAGACAGCGAATCCGGCTTGGCCAGGAAGGTATCAAAGCGACGCTGCGCTTCGGCAATCACCTGCGCATCGTCCAATGCTGCCAAAGTGCCGATCAATCCACTGCGCAATTCCTTGGTCTGCGCCGAGTCGGTGTCCTTGCCGTCCCAACCCAGCGACTGCAGCACTGGCGACAAACGCGAACGCGCGTAACTGCGGAAAGCGGCCTGCCGCGCGGTATCGCCGTCGAACATGCCATCGATTCCGCTCAATGTGCCGGCAGCCATGTCCCATAGATCGGTCGGCGCATCGGCACCGATCTTCGCCGTCAGATCCAGCAGATCCGCATCGGGCTGCAGGCCGGCTGCGGCCAGTGCGCTGGTGTCCATCATCACACCCAACTGGTCGACCACCGGCAACTTGTCGAAGCCTGCGCTAAGCGCCTTGAACTGTGCCGGCGCATACAGGGTGCGGTAATAGCCCTTCTGCCCGGCATTGACCAGCAACGGACCAGTGCAACCCGGCAGCTGCACATTGGTATCGCCATCGACCAGCGTGTGCACGACCTCACCATTGCCCACGCGCAGACTCACCGGCACGCGCCAATGCAGCGGCTGTTTGTCCTTGCGATCAATCGTGTACTCGCCCTGGCTCAGCTTCACCTGGGTGTTGCCACCGACGCAGCTGCTGCTGGCGCGGATCAAGGGCACGCCCGGTTGCAGGGTGAAATCATGCGCCACTTCCATGAAGCGTTTGCCCGGAGCGGCCTTGTCGATCTCGGCCCAAAGGTCATCGGTGACTGCATTGCCGTAAGCATGGGCAGCGATGTAACGGCGCACGCCATCACGCCATGCATCGGCGCCGACGTAATCCTCGAACATCGAGATCACCGCCGAGCCCTTGCCGTAGGTGATGCCGTCGAAGGCCTGGCTGGCCTGCTCCACCGTCGCCACGTGCTGCACGATCGGATGGGTGGTGACGTAGGCATCGCGGCCCATCGCGCCGCGGCTGGTATGCGCGGCATCGACGTTGTTGATGTCCCACTCCGGGTGCAGCTTGCGGGTGGTGCGCGCCTCCATCCACGACGCAAAACCTTCGTTGAGCCAGAGGTCATCCCACCACGCCATCGTCACCAGGTTGCCGAACCATTGGTGCGCGATTTCGTGTGCGGCAATCGAGAACACCGCCTTCTTGTCGGAAACGCTGGACACGGCCGGGTCCAGCAGCAAGGCGTATTCGAAGGTGAAGATCGCCCCCCAGTTCTCCATTGCACTGAAGAACTGGCTGCCGCCAGGTGCGGCGACGTTGTCGAGCTTGGGCAGCGGATACTTCACGCCAAAGTAGTCGTTGTATTCACGCAACACTTCCGCGCTGCCTTCCAGCGCGAACTGCGCCTGCTCGACCTTGCCGGTCTGCGCGATCACACCGATCTCGGTGCCGCCTTCCTTGACGGTGGCGCGATCAAACTCGCCGCTGGAGAAGAACAGCAGGTAGGTCGACATCTTCGGCGTGGTCTGGAACACCACCTGCTTCAGGCCCTTGCCCAGCGACGTGCTACTGGCCACCGGCATGTTGCTGACCGCCATCTCCGCTTCCGGTACGGTCACGCTCAGGTCGAAGGTGGCCTTGAAGCCCGGCTCATCCCAGGACGGAATGAAGCGGCGTGCATCGGAGTTCTCGAACTGGGTGAACAGCGCGCGCTTCTTGCTGCCATCAGCCACCGGATAATCCAGCGCGAACAAGCCATTGGCCTGTGTATTGATGGTGCCGCTGTAATCAATGTTCAGCGTGTAGCGCCCAGGTGCCAGCGGCGTGGCCACGACGAAGCTTGCGGTCTGGTTGGCCTCGTCCACAGTAACCGTGGTCGGCATTGGCTTGCTGCCACCGGCCGCCTGCAGCTGGCTCCTGCCGAAGCGCATGCCCGCTGCCTGCAGCACGATGCTGCTGGTGGGCTGCAGCACTTCCAGATCGATGCTGACTTTGCCGTCGAAACCCATCTGCGCGGGGTGCGGCGTGATCTCCACCCGGTAATGATCCGGACGCGCGGTACGCGGCAGCTGGGTGGTGGTTTCGTTCTTGCTCACGCCGGCTGCTACAGGTTCGGCAGCAAATACAGCCGGTGTGGCAATGCAGGAAAGGGCGATACCAATGGCAACAACAAGGGAACGGCGCATCAAAGCTCCTTACGGAAGGTCGTGGGCGAGACGCCCATCAGCTCCGCATCATCTGCCCCTCTATCGCCGCCCAACACCGCCGGAAGTCATAGCTCCGCGCGTACGGCTTCCTGTTGCGCGCGCTCGGCGATCATTGCCCGATACTGCCGCGGTGCCATGCCGACTTCCGCCTTGAACTTGCGGGTAAACGCACTCTGGTCGCTGAAGCCACACGCTTGGCCAATGCTGGCCACACTGTCCTCGCCATGCAGCAGGTGCAGTGCGATCTGGATGCGCAGCCGCGTCAACACTTGTTGCGGCGTCATCTGGAACACTTTGCGGAACGAGCGCTCCAGCTTGGACAGCGAGAAGCCGGTGATATCCAACAAGGTCTGCATGCGCACATTTTCGGCGTAATGCGTATTGAGGTAGTCCAACGCCAGCCGCAGCGGCTCGTATTGTGACTCCAGGCCGCCGCGCTGGCCCAGATCGCGGGAGATGCCGATCAGGCCGACAACCTTGCCGTTCTCGACGATGGGCCGCTTGCAGGTCAGGCACCACCCCGGCTGCTGGTTGGGGAACAACTGCAGCTCCATCACGTTCTCGATCACTTCGCCGGCCAGCACCCGCGCGTCCTGTTCGGTGTAGGCCTCGCTCATCCCGACCGGATACAACTCGTCGGCACGCTTGCCGATCGCATCACTGCGCGACTTCATGCCCAAACGCTGCATCATCGTCATGTTGACGTGGGTGTAACGCCCATCGATGTCCTTGGCGAAAAACAGCACGCTGGGAATGGCGTCGAACAGGGCTTCGATTTCGGCAGGGTCAATACGCATCGGGGCAGTCAGGCTGGCAGCGGGGGGCGTGCCCAGCCATTCTAGCCAGCCCCGCCCCCCTGCCGCGCTGGCCATAAGTACCTGTCTGCAGCTGCTACCGCCAGATGAAGAAAAGTCCCGGATCGGCATTGCCTGCATGATCGGGCTATACGTACCAGGATCCTGCCCCGATGAGCCAAGTCACTCCTTCCAATCAGTATGCAGTGGGCCAATTGTGGGCCTGCCAGGGCCGCCAGGACGGTGAGCAGCCCACCTTGCTGATCAACCGTATTGACCAGCATCCGCTCGCTGGCGGCAACATTTACCACGTGACCCTGGATGGATTGAAGATCCGCAATCCCCGCGTGCCCGAGGGCGTCATGACCCAGCTTGCCCACGCCCCGGTCACCGATCAGACCCTGCAGCGCAGCCAGCTTCGCCTGCTTGGCCAGCAGGCAGCAGATCCGGCGTACCTGCAGGGCTATGGCCAATGGCGCGAAGCGTTTGATGCAGGAAATGCCGGTTCGTTTGGTGTCAGCGTAGCGACCATTCTGGAGATCGTCGAGCGGCAGCTCAACGGTACCCCGTTGGATCAGCCGTAGTACTCAGCCATGCTCGTCGGACACCCTATAGGCAAAGCCCCTGCCGACCATAGGTCGGCACTACAGGTTGTGATCTCTGGCAAAGCCTCTGCCGACCATGGGTCGGCACTACGGGTTCAAATGCGCCGGAGGCTGGTCTGGTAGTGCAAGGCCATGCTCGGCGGAAGCCTTGCTGGCAACAGCCTCCTGATCCCATAACGACAACGCCCCGCTTTGGCGGGGCGTTGGCTGTTGCATCACGGCGCGGCTATCAGCCCCACGGATCCTGCAGGATCATGGTGTGGTCGCGGTCCGGGCCGGTCGAGACGATCGACACCGGGCAGCCGGCCAGTTCTTCCAGCGAACGCAGGTAGGCGCGCGCGGCCGGCGGCAGCTTGTCCCACTCGGTGATGCCGTGGGTGTTTTCGCTCCAGCCCGGGAACTCCAGGTACACGGGGGTGCATTCTTCCCAGCCCTGGGCGTCCAGCGGGGCGTACTCCGAACGCTTGCCACGGTATTCATAGGCGATGCAGACCTTCAGCTTCTCCATGCCATCGAGCACGTCGAGCTTGGTGATGCACAGGCCGGAGATACCGTTGATGGCCACGGCGCGCTTCAGCGCGACGATGTCCATCCAGCCGCAGCGACGCGGGCGGCCGGTCGAGGCGCCGTATTCGGCGCCACGGTCACGGATGCCCTGGCCGATTTCATCGTCCAGCTCGGTCGGGAACGGGCCACCGCCAACGCGGGTTGCGTAGGCCTTTGCGATGCCCAGCACGTAGTCGATGGCATCGGCGCCAACGCCGGCACCGGCCAGTGCACCACCGACGGTGGTGTTGGAGCTGGTGACGTACGGGTAGGTG
>QFOV01000224.1 GCA_003248565.1 Stenotrophomonas sp. | reverse complement strand
CGCCAGGCCCAGCAGTACTGCAGAAGTCAGCTTCATGTTTCTTCACTCCCGAATGGAAGCCCGATTCTAGGCAGGTGCCTGCCACTCTGAACAGTCACCACGGTCGCAGGCACCGCCTTTCCATCGCCAGCCACACCCACGCGGCCGTCTCCGCCCCAATAGCCGCGCCGCGCGCCAAGGAACCACAAAAAAGGGGCCAAAGCCCAAGCCCCCTTTTTTCTGTTGATCGCACGCACTCAGTTGGGATGCAGCTCCAACTCGCCGTCGACGACACTGGCCATCGCGGTGAAGGCGGCATTGTCGACCTTGAAGCCATCCAGATGCAGGCGACTACCCGAGCCCACGCCCGTGACCGGAATCGAACTGAATTCCAACGGCTCACCATTGCTCAGGCGATCAGCCGTGCGGCGCGGCATCACCAACCATGCATAGCCATCGACCAGCGAGTACACCCGGCCACGCCCATCGGCCTCCACGCACAGCGCGGTGTCCTCATCCACGCCGATACCGACGATGTCGTCCTGGCCCTTGTCCTGGGCAGCGCGGGCGACGAAGACAATCAGCCGTCCCAAACGGTCACGCTTGGCAAAGTGCGTATCGGTCACCACGTTCGACAGGTAGGGCATGGTCAGGAAATCCCGGTCCATGGTGACCTCGCTGCCCATCGGGTCGCTCAACGCAGTCGGCGAATTGACACTGCCGCCATCCAGCGCGCCATAGGAATAGCCACCAAGGATGGCCAAGCCCGCACTGGTGCCACCGATCGGCTTGCCCGCGCGGACATGCTCATTGAGCAGGGTATTGAGCTCGGTGCCCTTCCAGAAACGGATGTAGCGCGACTGGTCACCGCCAGCGATGAAAATCGCATCGGCACCACGCACCACGCGCAGGACGGCCGGATCGTCGGCCGCCTTGCGGCTGTCGAACACCAGCGTCTGCACCGCGGTGACGCCGCCGATGTCGTAGTACAGCTCCTTCTGCATGTTGTCGTCGCCGGAGGCGCGCAGGATCACCACGCGGCCGTGCCCCGCCCGTTCAACCCACCAGTGGAAGGCTTCCGGCACCCAGTCGCCGCCGCCCATCAACATCATGGCCGCCTCGGTCTTGCCCGGGCGCGGCGCATCCAGATCACCTACTTCGTAGTAGCGATAGCCGGCAGCACTGATGCCACGCGAATCCTCGGCGTGGACCACGCCCCCCGCAGCAATAGCCGCGATAGCCAGGACCACTCGCCCCAGCCAGGAACTCTTACGTTTCATAGCGCCCTCTACCCGATCCATGTAATCGCTTACAGCTGTAATGCCAGACTTTCTGGCAGTGGTCAAGCGTGTAAAAAAGGTGTTAGATGCAGTGACCCCATTCACATTACAGACAGGGTTGGCCGGCATTCCCCTACATGCCGACAGGACAAATCCGGACACTTTTCATCAGAGAGCTGATTCATGCGTAAGCACGCAATGGTGTGTTCAATCCAACTGGCCCTGCTGTCGATGGCCGCCCCCGCCCTGGCGCAGACCGCCACCCAGGGTCAACCGCAACAACTCGACACGGTGCAGGTCACCGGCTCGCGCATACCGCGCGCCCAGGTGGAAGGCCCGGCGCCGGTCACCGTGGTGACGGCCGAGGATATCAAGTCCGCAGGCTTCACCAGCGTGCCGGACGTACTGCGCGGCCTGAGCCAGAACAATGGCTATACCCAGGGCCAGCAGAACACCACTGGCGCGCAGTCCACGCCGGGCGCACAGGCCGTCGACCTGCGCGGCCTTGGCCCGAACCATACGTTGGTGCTGATCAACGGCCGCCGCACCGCCGACTTCCCGCTGCCGCTCAACGGCAAGAGCAACTTCACCGACGTCGGCAACATACCGCTGGGCATGATCGACCGCATCGAAGTGCTCACCGGTAGTGCATCGGCGGTGTATGGCTCCGACGCCATGGCCGGCGTGATCAACTTCATCCTGAAAAAATCCACTGATGGCACCACCATCGACTACCGCTATGGCGACACTAGCCGCGGCGGTGGCGAATCGCATGACCTGACGTTGACCACCGGCTTCGAGCAGGGCGCCTTCAGCGGCATTGTCGGCGTGGAACTGCAGAATCAGCGGCCGCTGTGGGGCACCCGCCGAAAAGTGCAGGATTCCTCCCTGGATGGTCCTACTTCGCGCAGCCGCCTACCGTATCTGGTGGCGCGCCTGTATGACTGGGATGAAGATGTCGCGGTATCGCCGGTGGGCGATTGCGCAGGCCTGGCCGGTCTCAACGATGGCACCACGGTGCTTGCCGAAGACCGCTATGGTGAGCCCTACTGCGGCAGCGACCGCATCCCCGCCTACCGCACCATCCAGAACGAGCGCAAGGGCGCCACCGCCTACGGCTCCTTCGAGTACCGCGTCAACGACAACCTGTCCTGGTTTGCCGATGCGCAGTTCGGTCATCAGAAGGTCAAGCTGATGACCGGCAACGGAGGCAACGCCTTCCCCAGTGACAACATGGGCTGGGAGTTCCACGACCCGGCATCGACCGACAACGTCGACAAGATTTTCTATAACCAAGCCAGCGGGCGCTATGAAATATGGCAGCGTCAGTTCAGCCCCGAGGAAGTTGGCGGCCTGCGGAACCGCATGAACACCACCACCCAGAAGACGCTGGCCTTGACCACCGGCTTCAAGGGCGCCTTCGGCGAAAACTGGAACTGGGAAGCCGCTTACAACCACTCCCAATACAAGGCCGACGTGGCCATGCCCCGCGTCAATGCAGCTGCGGCCAACCGCTTCTTCCTGGGCGAACGACTGGGCTACGACGATGACGGCTATGCCATCTACGACGCCGATCCGACCCGCCTGTTCTCGAAGCTGACACCCGCCGAAACAGCATCGCTGCTGACCATGTCCACCTTCCATCCGGAAGCCAAGAACGACAACGTCAGCTTCACCGCCGACACCCCGGCACTGTTCTCGATGCCGGCTGGCGATGCCGGCTTTGCCGGCGTGCTTGAATTCGGCCGCCAGTCCTACGACATCAACCCGGATCCGCTGGCCACCACCGCCGATGCCTACTACGGCCCACAGTACGGCGACGGCAGCGGCAGCCGTAACCGCTGGAGTGCGGCAGGTGAGCTGCGCCTGCCGTTGGCCAGCAACCTGCAGGCCAGCCTGGCCGGCCGCTACGACCGCTACAGCTTCGGCAACCGCCATCCGGGCAAGTTCACCTACAGCGCCGGCCTGGAATGGCGTCCGCTTGACAGCCTGCTGGTACGCGGCTCCTACGGCACCGGCTTCCGTGCACCCGACATGCACTACCTGTTTGCCGGTGACGACTACTACCGCAAGGTGTCCACCGACTACTACCAGTGCCGCCAGGACGAGCCGGGTTTCAGCAACGGCGAGTGCTGGGATGACGGCGGCTGGGACACCAACACCCTGGACATCTACGCCGGCAACAAGCAGCTGGACGTGGAGACCAGCAAATCGTTCACGGCAGGCTTCGTGTGGTCGCCGGTGACCGGCCTCGACCTGGCCGTGGACTACTACAAGATCAAGGTCATGAACCAGGTGCAGTCACAGGACCGCGAACTGCTGCGCATCACCGAGGCCAACTGCCGGCTCGGCATCACTGATACCGGCCAGGCGGTGGACGTGAACTCGCCGACCTGCGTTGACGCACTGGCCCGTGTCATCCGCGATGCCGATGGCACCATCACCAGCGTGCACTTCGCGCCGATCAACATCGCGCGCGAGGAAACCTCGGGCATCGACGTCACCGGCAACTATCGGCTGGAAACCGCCGCTGCCGGCAACTTCGCCTTCACCGGCACCTACACCTGGGCGCATCGGCATACCCGCCAACTGTACCCGGGCGATCCCACCGAGGACATGCTGGACGTCAGCTTCAGCGACACCACGTTGCCGCGCGTGAAGTCCAACCTTGGCGTGAGCTGGGACAAGGGCGCATGGGGAGCCAGCCTGTTCGGCACCTACCTGGGCCGTGTCGCCAACTACGATAACGACGCCTGGACCGAGGCAACCTGGCGCTTCAATGCCGGCGCACGCTACGACATCACCGACCATCTGCGGGTGTCGTTGTCGGTCAACAACCTGTTCGACAAGATGCCGCCGAAGGACGCAACCTGGGCCGCCTATCCGTACTACAACACGTCCTGGTTTGATGCCATTGGCCGCAGTTATTTCGTGCAGATCACCTGGAAGCTGGGCGGCAAGGCGCTGTAAGGCCAACCTACATGCAACGCCAGCAAGGCCCGCCAATGGCGGGCCTTGCTGTTTGTGCGGATCGTGCATGCCACCAGCGGACTCTGGAGCGACCGCAACCCGGGGAAGCGGGACTGCAATTATTCTCCACAGCCGCTGTGTGCAATGGCTGGAGAAGGTTGTGGACAAGCGCCTGCAGGCCTTGCGCTGCAAGGCTTTCAAAATGGCGGTGAAATTTTCGCCAATGCACTACAACGAAGGCATGCGGCCTTTTTTGTAGGAGCGGCGTCAGCCGCGAAGCACGTACATCATCAGGTGGCGCAGTCTCCCGGGACTGCACGAATGCCAGCTTCGCGGCTGACGCCGCTCCTACAAGCAGCCATCCGGCTTATCGGGTTCTCCACAAGCGCTGTGCGCAATGGCTGGAGAAGGTTGTGGACAACCGCGTGCAGGCCTTGCGCTGCAAGGCTTTCAAAACGACGGTGATTTTTTCACCAATGCACTACAACGAAGACATGCGGCCTTTTTTGTAGGAGCGGCGTAAGCCGCGAAGCACGCACATCACCAGGTGGCGCAGTCTCCCGGCGTTGCAGGAATGCCAGCTTCGCGGCTTACGCCGCTCCTACAAATTCAGGCCAACCTATCTTGTGGGAGCGGCGTCAGCCGCGAAGCTCGTGCCCCTTCAGCTTGCACAGACACGAGGGCTTCAAGAATGTCAGCTTCGCGGCTCACGCCGCTCCCACAAGCATCCGTCTGCCCAGGGATTTCTCCACAGCCGCTGTGTGCAATGGATGGAGAAGACTGTGGACAACTGCGCGCAGGCCTTGCGCTGCAAGGCTTTCAAAATGGTGATCAAATTTTAATCACACAACAAACCACACATACAACAAGGCCCCGCGTTGCGGGGCCTTGTTGGTACGGCAACATCCAAGGAATCAGACGTTGAAGCGGAAATGCAGCACGTCGCCTTCCTTGACGATGTAATCCTTGCCTTCCAGGCGCAGGCGACCGGCTTCCTTGGCGCCCTGCTCACCCTTGAGGTTGATGAAGTCCTCGTAGCTGATGGTTTCGGCACGGATGAAGCCACGCTCGAAGTCGGTATGGATCACGCCCGCTGCCTGCGGTGCGGTCGAACCGGCACGCAGCTGCCATGCGCGGACTTCCTTCACACCTGCGGTGAAGTAGGTCTGCAGGCCAAGCAGCTTGTAGCCGGCACGGATCACGCGGTTCAGGCCCGGCTCTTCCAGACCAAGGTCCTTGAGGAACTCATCGCGGTCGGCGTCATCCAGCTGCGCCAATTCTTCCTCGATGGCCGCGCACACCGGCACCACTTCGGCACCTTCGGCCGCGGCACGGGCGCGCACGACGTCCAGCAGCGGATTGTTCTCGAAGCCATCTTCGGCAACGTTGGCGATGTACATCAGCGGCTTCAGCGTGATCAGGAACATGTCACGGATCAGCGCCTTCTCATCGGCATCGAGGCCGGCTGCACGC
>QFOV01000223.1 GCA_003248565.1 Stenotrophomonas sp. | reverse complement strand
ATGTTCTTGTACGTGGCCTTCTTCACCTGCCAGCGTGCCGACAGATAGGCGTAGAAGTTCAGCATCGGCCGGTCCATGGCGTAGCTGAAGCAGCGACGGCCATGGCGTTCGAATTCCTTCTGCAGGTAACCCGGTGCCAGCGCGATATGGTCCGGTGCGGTGCAGACGGTGCTGCGGAAATCCAACCAATCCGAGTCGTTGGAGATGTAGGTATTGGCACGCGCGGCCTTATCTTCCAGCTTGGGCATGCGCGTTGGTTCACCGAGGTCACGCTTGCGGCGTTCGTTGCGGTCGCTGATCTCCGCGCCGCTGTCATAACCAAAGGCCGGCAGTACACGGCTGTTGAAGAAGCTGCCGTTGTCGACGATCTGGGTCTGTGCCTGGTCGGAAGTGATGCCGTTGGGATGGATGTCGACAGTGAAGCGGATATCGCGTTCCTCGCCTGGTGCCATCGGTGCATCCAGGTGATAGATGCGGTAGCCCAGTTCGTCATCGTGGGTGGTCAGCTTGGCGCCGCCCATTTCGATGCTGGCCAGGGTCTTGTCATCGCCCATCGCGACGTGGATGTCGGGGATGGCGGTCGCATGGGTATTGCGCACGCGGTAGACGCCGTCGATGCGCACGGACTGGGTTTCCGGGTGCAGGTCGACGTTGTTGTCGATGGCGATGATGCGCGGCTGCGGCAGGTCCTTGTACTTGCGATAGTCGCGCTCGTAGCGGGCCTGGAGGTCGAGCTGCTGGTCCGGCGAGACAAATTCATTGCGGATGTTGGTGCTCCAGTACAGCCAACCGCCGCAGGCGATGAAGGCCAGCGAGGCAGCTGCCAGACCTGCACCCAGTGGGCCGCGCAGGCGCTGTTTTGCCAATCGCAGGCGCTGCCGCCAGCCGGAGTCCACGCCGCGCACCCACAAGGCCGCGCACAGCAACAGCAACACCAGCAGGAACAGCATCCAATAGCCCTGGAAGGCCAGCTGCCCGGTCAGGAAATGGCCGTAGCCGTTCATGTCCGAATACGGGGCGATCGGCCAGCTGCCGAAGTTGTACAGGTTCTGTGTGTAGTCGAGCATGCCCAGCACCGACTGCCCGATCAGCAACAGGATCAGCAGCGCATAGCCCATGAACTTGTTGTTGCTGAGCACCTGCAGCACCAAGGCCATGCCGCCCATCAGGATGTAGACCACCGAGTCCAGCGCCAGCGTCTTGAAGTACAGCAACGGCTCGATCTGGGTGTAACCCTTGCTCAGCTGGATGGCGATGGCGGTGAGCCCGCCGACGGCCTGGAACGCCAATACCACTGCGATCAAGGTGAGGAACTTGCCCAACAGCGGCACCCAGTTCGGCACCGGCATGGCGTCGCTGATGCCTGCGATGCGCGCGCTGCGTTCACGCCACACCAGTTCGCCGGCGTAGAACAGCACGATGATGATCAGCAGGAAGCTGAAGCTGCCCTGCAGTGCTTCCAGCATCTGCGAGGTCACCGGCCAGCTTGGCGTGCCGTACATGGTGCGGCGGTGCAGGGCGGTGGGAATGAAGTTGGCCATGCCCAGTACCAGCAGCACCAGGAACGGCGCACTGCGGAAAACACCAAAGGCATCAAACCCGACCTGTCGCAGCAGCTGCCGCCAACCGGTTGCCGCGTTGAAGTTCGGGGTGACTTTGGGGGCGACCACATTGCTACGCTTGCTGTCGGTGGTAGCAACACTGGCCACCTTCTTGCCGCGCTTGCGGCCGGTACCGCTGCGCTCGGTGCGGAACAGGGCGAATGTCGCGGCGAACAGGGCGCCGGTCACCGCCAGCCACAGCACGCGGTTCTCCAGCAGGTAGCCGGTGAATGCGGGCAGGCCGGTGTTGCGCTCTTCGGCCGACCAGTAGCGCGTTGCATGGCTCATCGCACGCATGCCCAGTGGATCGAGCAGCGAGGCGATGCGCATGTTGTCGATGTCGGCCAGCAGGGCGCGGCTGACGCCGTACAGCACGAAGAACACGATGACGCCGATATAGACCCACAGGATGTTGCGGGTGGTAACCGCCAGCACGGACAGCAGGGCGGTGGTGAACAGCACGTTCGGCAGCACCATGAAGGTGAACGACCAAAGATAGGGCCGCAGTGATACTGGTCCCAGCCGCGCGGCATCGATCCACGGCATGAACTGGGCGATGAACAACCCGATGCCGATGATCACGTACATCAGCAGGCTGGCCAGCAGGGCCGCGCCAAGCCGCCCCAGCAGGTAGTCGCGGCGCTTGATCGGGCTGGAGAACACCAGCTCGGACGTGCCCAGTTCGAAGTCGCGCAGCAATGCGTTGCTGACGAACAAGGTAACCACCAGCAACCCGAGCAGGGTGAAGGAGGTCATGAAGCTGGCGATCACCGAGGGTGCATTGCGGTGCACGTTGCCGATGCCGCCACCGATCTGGACGGCGTCGCTGGAGGCAGCACCGAAGGCGATCAGGGCGAACAGTACCGCAAGCAGCCACAACAAGGGAGAACGCAGCTGCTCGCGCAGCTCGAAGCGCAGGAAGGCGAGGGTCATGGTCGTCTCCGTCAGGCGGCCTGCGCCTGCAGGCGCAGCCGCTGGAAGTAGACGTCCTCGAGGCCGGGCGCAACCGGTTCGAAGCCTGCTTCAGGGCAGTTGTCGGCGAATACGTGGATCACCGGGTGGCCGCCAACCAGTCGCGTCGACAGCACGGTGAAACGGCTTTCGTAGTCAGGCAGCGCGGTCTTGGCCACCTGCTTGCGCCAGACCTGCGCCTGCAGGGCATTGATGGCATCGGCCGGGCGCCCGGTCAGCAGCACCTGCCCCTTGTTCATGATGGCCATGGTCGGGCACAGGTCGGTGACGTCCTCGACGATGTGCGTGGACAGGATCACCGCCACGTTCTCGCCGATTTCGGCGAGCAGGTTGAGGAAGCGGTTGCGTTCCTCCGGGTCGAGGCCGGCGGTGGGCTCATCGACGATCACCAGCTGCGGATTGCCCAGCAGCGCCTGGGCGATGCCGAAACGCTGGCGCATGCCGCCGGAATAGGTACCCAGCTTGCGCTTGCGTGCATCCCACAGGTTGACCTGCTGCAGCAGTGCGTCGACCACTTCCTTGCGCTGCTTGCGTGCGGTCAGGCCCTTGAGCACGGCGAAATGGTCGAGCAGGTCCAGCGCGCTGACCTTCGGATAGACGCCGAAATCCTGTGGCAGGTAGCCCAGCTTGCGGCGCAGCGCATCCTTGTCGCGCAGGATGTCGATGCTGGCGCCATCGGCGGTGTTCAAGGTGGCGCTGCCGGTGTCGGCTTCCTGCAGCGTGGCCAGGGTGCGCATCAGCGAGGATTTGCCGGCGCCATTGGGGCCGAGCAGGCCGAACATGCCGCGGGGAATGTCGAGATCGACGTTTTTCAGTGCGTGCACGCCATTGGCGTAGGTTTTCGACAAACCACGGATCTGCAGCATGGGGATCGAACCTCTCCTTGGATGATGGCTGTCACATTCAGCTACAGCCGGGCTCTGGGCAATGCGCCGGAAGTCATTAGGACCAGGGACGTGGTTACGGTCGGAATGTGACCTGTTGTTGCGCCCTCCCTTTGGCCGAAGGCCAAGGGGAGGGTTGGGGAGGGGTTGGCTTTGTTGCTTCTGATCTTGCTTTGGCTTCGCGGCTTACGCCGCTCCCACAATCTGAGGCGCTGATGTGTTGCTGGGAAAGCCTCTGCCGAGCGTGGTTCTACGCTCCCTCCCTTGCGGCGTAGGCGTAGGGGAGGGTTGGGGAGGGGTAGCTCCATCGCCGTTGATCTTGCTTTGGTTTCGTGGCTTACGCCGTTCCTGCAATTGATCTTGCTTTGGCTTCGCGGCTTACGCCGCTCCCACAATCTGAGGCGCTGATGTGTTGCTGGGAAAGCCCCTGCCGAGCATGGTTCTACGCTCCCTCCCTTGCGCCGTAGGCGTAGGGGAGGGTTGGGGAGGGGTAGCTCCATCGCCGTTGATCTTGCTTTGGCTTCGTGGCTTACGCCGTTCCTGCAATCCGTTGCGCGGATGTGTTGTCGGGAAAGCCTCTGCCGAGCATGGCTCGGCACTACTTGGCTGGCGTCTCGTAGAGTTCCAGCGGCAGGTCGTCGGGGTCGGCGAAGAAGGTGAAGCGGCTGCCGGTGAATTCGTCCACGCGTATCGGCTCGCAGGCCACGCCTTCGCGTTGCAGGTGGGCTACTACTTCGTCCAGCGCTGCAACCCGGAAGGCGAGATGGCGCAGTCCGCGGGCTTCAGGCCGACTGGGGCGTGCGGGAGGATTCGGGAAGGAGAACAATTCCAGCTGGCTGCCATCGGGCAGGCGCAGGTCCAGCTTCCAGGAGTCACGCTCGCTGCGGTAGTTCTCGGCGATCACTTCCAAGCCGAGAATGCGCACGTAGAAGTCACGCGAACGCGCATAGTCGGCGGCAATCACCGCAACGTGATGGATGCCAAGCAGACTCATCGCGCAGCATCCAGCCAGCGCCGGGCGATGTCGATGGCCAGTGCGTAGGGTTCGGGTTCATTGCGGTTGCTCAACACGATGACCGTCAGCTTCTGCTTTGGGTAGCGCACGATCACATTGCGGAAGCCGATGCTTTCGCCGCTATGCCACAGCGCATCGCCATTGATGCGCCAGCCGAAGCCATAGAACGGGACGTCGGGTTCGCTGGTCTTTGTCGCCGGGCTGAAGGCAAGTTGCAGTGAACTGGCCTTCAATAAGCGCTCGTCGTACAACGCCGCATCCCACTTGGCCAGGTCGTCGATCGAGGAATAGATGCCGCCATCGCCGAGCACGGCGCTGGTGCTGCTCTGGTCGGTACGCTGCCAGCGGCCATCGATCTGGCTGTAGCCATAGGCGCGATTGGGCACCTCATCGACGCCGTCCTGATGCGCGTAGGTGTTGCTCATGCCCAGCGGCAGGAAGATGCGCTGGCGCAGGAAGCTGGCGAAGTCGCTGCCGGATGCCTTGCCCACCACCAGCGCCAGCAAGGCATAGCCGCTGTTGCTGTAGCGGTAGTCACTGCCGGGCGTGAAGTACGCCCGGTTCTCTTTCTGCAGCAGCTGCAGCACGTCGGCATCATGGACCTGGCGGGTATCAGCCGGGTCCATCAGCTCTTCGTAGTCGAGCAGGCCGCTGGTATGGCTGAGCAGCTGCCGTAAGGTCATTGTGTCGGCGACGGCGGGCAGGCTGGGCAGCCACTTCTTCAGCGGATCGTCGATGCCCAGCTTGCCGTCTTCGGCCAACAGCAGGATTGCCGCGGCGGTGAACTGCTTGCTGACCGAGGCCAGGCGGAAATTGCTGGCTGGAGTAACCGCAGTGCCGTCTTCGACCACGGCCAGTCCGTAGCTGCGGCGGAACGCGGGCTGGCCATCTTTCAAAACCAGCACCGAAGCGCCGGGCACCTGGCCGTCGTAGCGCTGCATCAAGCCGTCGATGCCCGGATCAGGCGGGGCCAAGGGGGTAGCAGCGGCCAGGCTGGAGCACGCGAACAGGCAGAGCAGGGCGAGTCGAGGTTTCCAGCGTGGCATGGTGGCTCCTGGGTAGGTGATCAGGCTTTCTTGC
>QFOV01000222.1 GCA_003248565.1 Stenotrophomonas sp. | reverse complement strand
GGTGCCGGTCTCCGGCAGCGCCTACACCTATACCTACGCCACCTTCGGCGAGCTGTCGGCCTGGTTCATCGGCTGGATGCTGGTGCTGGAGTACGGCGTTTCGGCTTCGGCAGTGGCTGTCAGCTGGACGGGCTATTTCCTCAGCTTCCTCGCCCATTTCGACATTCACCTGCCAGCAGCGCTGGTCAGCGCCCCGCTGGACGCCCAGCTCAAGCCCACCGGTGCCATTGCCAACATACCGGCGGCGATCCTTGTGCTGCTGCTGACCTGGCTGTGCTACGTCGGCATCAGCAAGTCCTCGGCGATGAACATGGCCATGGTGGTACTCAAGACCGGCCTGATCCTGCTGGTGATCATCGCTGGCTGGAAGTACGTGGATACCAGCAACTGGACCCCGTTCATCCCCGCCAACGAAGGCCCGGGCAAGTACGGCTTTGAAGGCGTTCTGCGCGGCGCGGCGATGGTGTTTTTCGCCTATATCGGCTTTGAAGCGGTGTCGGTGGCCGCGCAGGAATCGCACCGCCCGCAGCGCGACCTGCCAATCGGCATGCTGTTGTCGCTGGTGATCTGCACCGTGCTGTACATCGCCATGGCCGCGGTCATGACTGGCCTGGTGCCTTACCAGTTGCTGGGCACCGCCGAGCCGGTGGTCACCGCCGTCGCCGCGCATCCTCAGCTGGATTGGTTGCGCATCATCGTCGAAGTCGGCGCGCTGATCGGCCTGGCCTCGGTCGTGCTGGTGATGGTGATCGGCCAGCCGCGCATCTTCATGATCATGGGCCGCGATGGCCTGCTGCCACCGGTGTTCACCAAGATCCATCCCAAATACCGCACCCCGCACATCAACACCGTGATCACCGGCATCGGCATTGCCCTGCTGGCGGCACTGTTCCCGTTGGACATCCTCGGTGAACTGACCTCGATGGGCACGCTTATCGCCTTCGCCGCGGTCTGCGCCGGCGTGCTGGTCCTGCGCCGCACCCAGCCGGACCTGCCGCGCCCGTTCCGCATCCCGATGGCCTGGCTGGTCTGCAGCCTGGGCGTGCTCAGCTGCATCGCCCTGCTGACCGCGATGACGCTGCATAACTGGATGCTGATGGGCGTATGGACCGCAACCGGCTTCATCATCTACTTCCTGTACGGCGTGCGTCACAGCAAGCTCAACGCGGCCAACAAGGCCAGGAACGGCTGAGTTGCCAGCGGTGAACGAAACTGAAGCCCGGGAGCGACCCCGGGCTTTTTCGTTGCCGGGTAAGCCCGCACCGCCCGTAGCCCGGGTAAGCGAAAGCGCACCCGGGAGCTTGGAAGACAGGTCTCCGAGAACGGCCCCGGGTGCGCTTTCGCTTACCCGGGCTACGGGGACGGAGCTCCTCGGTTCCTCCCATATTCGATGGCGGCATCAGTTCCATCCGGATGCATGCATGAACCTGCTGACGTTCTTAGTAGAATGGACCCCATGAACGCGCCTACCGTCCCCTACGACGCCCAGCGACTGAGCGAACTGGCCCAGCTGCTGATCGACAACATCCGCGAGCTGGCCCACGCCGGCTGGACACCTGCCACCAGCAGCAACTTCTCGCACCGGCTGGATGACCAGCATGCGGCCATCACCGTGTCCGGCAAGGACAAGGGCCGGCTGATCGAAAGCGACATCATGGTGGTGGATTTCGACGGCAAGGCCGTGGGCCGACCGCTGCGTCCATCCGCCGAGACCCTGCTGCATACCCAGCTCTACGCTCGCTTCCCGGAAGTCGGCTGCGTGCTGCACACCCATTCACCGGTGCAGACCATCGCCTCGCGCCTGTATGGCAGCGACGGTCATATCCGCCTGGAGGGCTATGAGCTGCTCAAGGCCCTGCACGGCAATTCCACCCACGAGACCGCCGTCGATCTGAAGGTGTTCCCCAACACCCAGGACATGGATGTGCTGGCCGCCCAGGTCGAGGCCGAACTCGACAAGGGGCCGATGTGGGGCTATCTGATCGACGGCCACGGCCTGTATGCCTGGGGCGGCGACATGGCCGAAGCCCGTCGCCATCTGGAGGCCTTCGAGTTCCTGCTGCATTGCGAGCTGGAACTGCGCCGCCTGCGCGGCCACGCCTGATCCTTCCTTCTACTACGTCGAGTCCCCCATGAGCCGACTACGCATTTTCAACGACACCGCCCCGGACGCACCGCTGTTCGACAGCCGCGACGGCGAGGTCATCGCTGCCGAACTGAACAAGATCGGCGTCACCTTCGAACGCTGGCAGGCCAAGCACCCGGTCACGCCGGGCGCCAGCCAGGAAGAAGTGTTCGCCGCCTACCGCGAGGACATTGATCGCCTGGTCGCAGAGCATGGCTTCAAGAGCGTGGACGTGGCCTCGATCGCCCCGGACAACCCGGCGCGCGCCGAGATCCGCAAGAAGTTCCTCGACGAGCATTACCACAAGGAAGACGAAGTCCGCTTCTTCGTCGCCGGCTCCGGCCTGTTCACCCTGCACGTGGGCGACAAGGTCTATGAAGTGGAGTGCGTGAAGGACGACCTGATCGCCGTGCCCGACAGCGTCAACCATTGGTTCGACATGGGCGAGGAACCCAGCTTCGCCGCGATCCGCTTCTTCACCGAACCGGACGGCTGGGTCGGCCACTTCACCGGCACCGACATCGCCCAGCGCTTCCCGCGCTACGAGCCCAGCGCGGCATAAGCCGCTGCTTTGCCGTGAGCCCCGCTCTGCTTGAGCCCCTCTCCCGCCAGCGGGAGAGGGGTTGGGGTGAGGGCAGCTCTACGCTGTTCAAGCCCCAACCCACCCGCACAACGCGCGAGCCCTGAAGCACCGCGCAGGACCCAAAGCATGACCATCAAAGCCATCCTCACCGACATCGAGGGCACCACCTCCAGCATCTCCTTCGTCAAGGAAGTGCTGTTCCCGTATGCACGCAATGCCCTGCCCGGCTTCGTGCAGGCGCACGGCAACGAACCGCAGGTCCGCCAGTGGCTGGATGCGGTGGCCACCGAGATTTCCGCCAGCGCCTGCCAGGACGAGGTCATCGTCGAAACCCTGCAGGGCTGGATCGACCAGGACCGCAAGCACACCGCGCTGAAGGCGCTGCAGGGCATGCTCTGGGATGTGGGTTACCGCAACGGAGACTACACCGCCCACCTGTACCCCGAAGTGGCCGACGTGCTGCGCGGCTGGCACGCCAGCGGCCTGCCGCTCTACGTCTACTCCTCCGGCTCGGTGCCGGCGCAGAAGCTGTTCTTCGGCTTCAGCGATGCCGGTGACTTGAACAGCCTGTTTTCCGGCAACTTCGACACCGAGGTTGGCGGCAAGCGCGAGGCGCCCAGCTATGCGCATATCGCCAAGGCCATCAACATCGCCCCGGCCGAGATCCTGTTCCTCTCCGACGTGGTCGAGGAATTGGACGCCGCACGCGAGGCCGGCCTGCAGACGGTGCTGGTCGACCGCATCAGCGATTACCCGCAGCCGCGCAGCGGTGAGGCCACCCATGGCCACACCCGGGTCGAGCGCTTCGACCAGATAGCGCTTTGATCTTCTGGTCGACGCACAGACAGAAAAACGGCCCCTCACGGGGCCGTTTTTTTTTTGCAGGACCCATCGCACATGCCTGAATGTGTAGCGCCGCTTTTCACACCAGCAGCACATCAGCATCACCACCGGTAAAGCAAACCCTGCGCAGGATCAGTACTCCATCGCCAGCCCTGCCATCACACCAAGGACGCCCCCGCATGAGCATCACCGAAGAAATCGGTCAGGCGCTGGCCGCCGAGTTCGCCATTCCCGATGTCGGCACATTGACCGTGATCGTCTCGCGGCTGGCCACCGCCATCGTGCTCGGCGGACTGCTTGGCCTGGAACGCGAACGCAAAGGACGCGCCGCCGGCTTGAAGACGCACATCCTGGTCTCGGTGGGTTCGGCGCTGTTCGTGTTGGCGCCGTTGCAGATGGGCATTTCGGGCGCCGATGTGACCCGCGTGATGCAGGGCATCGTCTCCGGCATCGGCTTCCTCGGCGCTGGCGCCATCCTCAAACTCGACAACGAAGAGCGCATCCAGGGCCTGACTACCGCCGCGGGTATCTGGATGACGGCGGCGATCGGCATGGCAGCCGGCATGGGCATGGAGATGGTGGCCTTCATCACCACGATTGCCGCCTTGGCGGTAGTGAGCACGCTACCGAAGCTGATGCCGGATAAACGGAAGAACGTCGATGGCAGTGAAGCAGACCTCGATACCTGACCAAACTGGCATCGAACCCAGCTTTTTTTGTGGGAGCGGTGTAAGCCGCGAAGCAAGCGAATCACCAGATCGCAAAGCTGCCAATAGACTGAGCAAAACCAGCTTCGCGGCTTACGCCGCTCCCACAGATCCGGTGGTTACCTGGCTGGGCTACGCAACACCAGCACATCGATGCTGGAGGGCACGCCAAGACGCGCAGTGAAGCCGTCCCATTGGCCCACACCGCTGCTGACGAACAAGGTCATCTCTCGCAGCCGGTACTCGCCACGCACGTAGCCGTGGTTGAACGGAGCTACCACCCAGCGATCGAAGCCCAGCATGTGGCCGCCGTGGGTATGGCCGGAGATCTGCAGGTCAATCGCGCCAGTCGCGGCAGCCGCCCGCGCCTGCTTCGGCTGGTGCGCGAGCAGGATGTGTACATCGCTGCCCTTGCCTCCGTTCACTACCGCGGGCATGTCCGGCGGCAAGCCGCCGTGCATGTAAGGCGTCTGTTTCAAGGCAGCCAGATCGCCAATACCCGACATCGCCAACGTACGTCCATTGATCGACAGGGTCGCGGTCTGGTTCTCCAGCACGCCCAACCCCATCTGCCGGAAGTGCGCCATCCAGGCAGCGTAGTCGTAGTAATACTCATGGTTGCCCGGGGCCAGCCAAACCCCGTAAGGCGCCTTCAATTGGGCCAAGGGCTCGGCGAACCGGCCACTGTCTTCCAGACCACCGTCGGCCATGTCACCGGGCAGAACGATCAGATCAGGCTTCGCCGCCAAGGTCACATCGACAATGCGCTGGGTGCGCCAGGTGCGCTTGACCGGGCTGATATGCAGGTCCGCCAGAACCGCCATGCGCAAGCCATCCATTTCCTTGGGCAGGTTCGGCACGACCAGATCGCGCTCGTGTACCTGCGGTGGCTTGAGGCCGTTGTAGATGGCAAGCGTGGCCAGCAACACGATCAGCAGCGCCGCACCCTGATTGAAACCGACGCCATGCCACAGCATCGCGATGCGTGAGCTGCGCGGCAGCAGGCGTGACAGCAGCCAGCTGGCTTCACGCAGCAGCACGAACACCAGCACCAGCATGAACATCACCAGCACCCAACCGAACACCAGCTGGATCCAGGCTTCGACCGTGTAACTGAAGATGTCCAGCCGCCACAAGGTGGCGAAGCCCAGGCCGATCAGGGCAAGCAGCACACTGATGCCGGTCCGCCAACGGCGTTGTTGTTTGGACAAGGGATGGACCGGCCACCAGAACAGAATGGCGAGCAACGGCAGGATCAGCGATACGATAAAAGTCATCAGCGGTACGCGGTAAGTAAACGAAGAACGCCCGCGATCAGACCGCCAGCG
>QFOV01000221.1 GCA_003248565.1 Stenotrophomonas sp. | reverse complement strand
GCCGCCAACGCCGGCCGGCTGATGAAGGAAGAAGGCCTGCAGTTCGACGTAGCCCACACCTCGGTGCTGAAGCGTGCCATCCACACCTTGCAGGGTGCATTGGCCGAACTGGGTCAGGATTGGCTGCCGGTCAACAAGTCCTGGCGTTTGAACGAGCGTCATTACGGTGGCCTGCAGGGCCTGGACAAGGCCGAAACCGCCGCCAAGCACGGTGAGGAGCAGGTCAAGGTGTGGCGTCGTTCCTACGACATCCCGCCGCCGCCGATGGAGCTGGCCGATCCGGGCCACCCGATCCACGACCGTCGCTACGCCGGCCTGGACCGCAATGCGCTGCCGGCCACCGAGTCGCTGGCGACTACGCTGGAACGCGTGCTGCCGTACTGGCACGACGCCATCGCCCCGCAGCTGAAGGAAGGCAAGACCGTGCTGGTCACCGCCCACGGCAACTCGTTGCGCGCGCTGTACAAGTACCTCAACAACGTGAGCAAGGAAGCCATCCTTGAGCTCAACATCCCGACCGGCATCCCGTTGCTGTTCGAATTGAACGACGACCTCACCGTCAAGTCGTTCCGTTACCTGGGCGACCCGGAAGCCGCCAAGAAGGCCGCCGAGGCCGTGGCCAACCAGGGTAAGGCAAAGTAAGCGATACGCTGGAAGCAGCACCGCTGTTGCCTGCTCCAGCGGTGAATCACTCAAAGACCGATGCCAACATGCGGGCATCGGTCTTTTTGTTTGCTTGTAGGAGCGGCGTAAGCCGCGAAGCTGGCAATGCTGAAGTCGCAAGCACCGCTGGCATCCGATGATGTCCCGGCTTCGCGGCTTACGCCGCTCCTACAACTATCAGCTCCGCTGCTTCAGCGGTGGCATTGCACCGGGTTGGCGTCACAGCGTGCGTTGTCACGCACGGCCAGGTCCTTGCCGATATTGTAGCCGCCGTATAGCAGTGCCAGCACCAGCAAGGCCAGGCCAAACACAAGGTTCTCGGTACGGACGCCCGCAGACCTTGGCGCGGCATTGCTGGCGTGCAGGGTGTTGGCTGCCTGGGTAAGAGCCAGATCCCCCGCCGCAACCTCCAGCGCCGCTGCAACCGCCATCCGCGACTCAAGCGAGGCGTTGCCTTCGGTTTCCAGCCGTTGCACCGTGCGCGGGCTCAAACCGCAGATACTGGCCAGGTGTTCCTGCGACCAGCCGCGGGCTTCGCGCAGTTGCCTGATCCGCCTTCCGTCGATCTTCACTGTTTGATCTTCCATGCTGCACTCCTGCCGATGTTAGCCGAGCTGCGAGACTGCCGGGCAACTGCGTTCGACAACACGACAGTAAGTCGACAGCAGTGTGTCGTCCCAAAGGAATCAACGACTTGTGCGTTTCAAAGGTGGCGGCTGAGCTGCTCCGCAATGCGCATGCAAGCGGGAGAGACAGTCTTCGGATCGGGGCTGTGCCATGCCATCATCGGGCATTGATCACGATGACTGGAGTGTCTGCTTGAGCAAATGGATGATGTCGGTAATGGCAATGGTGGCGCTGAGCGCCTGTAGTGGTGCTCACCAGGCTGCACCCAACGCCGCACCAGAAGCGGCTGCTGCGAAGCCTGCAGCAGCAACCGCGCAGCGCGGTGAAGGCAAGCCTTATGAAGTGCTGGGCAGTGAAGTCTGGGACGTGCCGGATCCGGTCAGCGGCCGCAACTACCAGGTGTTCGTCGCGCTGCCAGCCGGCTACGCGGAGAACCCGGACAAGCGCTACCCGGTCTTGTACGTCACCGACGCCGACTATGCCTTCCCGTTGGTCTGGCAGATGGCGCGGCGATTGAATGTCGAAGGCCGCAAGATCGAGGACTTCATCCTGGTCGGCCTGTCCTATGCCAAGGGCGAGGGCGGCATGCAGAGCCGCCGCCGCGATTACACGCCCACAACCAATGGTCCCAGCGGTTCGCCGCCGGATGCCGTGCACGGTGGCGCCAGCGACTACATCACCTACCTGGAAACGCAGGCGCTGCCATTCGTGGCCAAGCGCTTCCGCAGTGACGAAAGCCGGCGCATGTTCCTCGGCCATTCCTACGGTGCCTTGCTGGGGACGCAGGTGCTGCTGGAACGCCCGCAATTGTTCAGCGGTTACATCCTTGGCAGCCCGTCGTACTGGTTCGACAAGCACGAGATGGAGCGTCGACTGGCCGCGGCTGGCAAGCCCGCCGAGCTCCCCGTGCGGGCCTATATGTATGTCGGCGAGTATGAGTCGGTGCAGCATGGCGGCGACGCCGACATGGTGGTGGATGCGCAGCGGATGATCGGTCTGCTGGGCACGCGTGGTGGCCAGTCACTGGAGCTGAAGCTGGACGTGCTCAATGACGAGGACCATCTCAGTGTTGCGCCGCGTGGCTTCATGCATGGCTTGAAGTACCTGCTGGCCGCGCCAAAGGGCTGAGTCGTCCAATCCCCAGGGTCGGGCCCGGCACGCACAGCGGCCGGCCCAGGCCTGCGGTACCACGACCAACGGCAGGTGTGCCGACCTGCGGCTTGGCTAGACTGCGTTCACTCCCTGCTGCCCGCGCCACGCCATGTCTTCGCCGCCAACCACGCATCGGATCGATGCCGCGCAGGGCCCAACCCGACGCCGGGTGTTCAGTGGCGAGTGCCTGGCTGCACGGGTCACTTGGTATGCACCGGGTGAGCGCATGCACCGACACGCGCACGATTGTCACCAGCTCTCGCTGTTGCTGCTCGGCACCTTGATGGAACAGACCGGGCAGGGCGAGGAGCGGCTGGCCGTGCCAGCATTGGGCGTGAAGCAGGCGGGCGTCGCCCATGCCAATGATTACGGGC
The DNA here is from genome assembly GCA_003248565.1 of Stenotrophomonas sp. Taxonomy (GTDB): domain Bacteria; phylum Pseudomonadota; class Gammaproteobacteria; order Xanthomonadales; family Xanthomonadaceae; genus Stenotrophomonas. The sequence goes on along the minus strand of QFOV01000221.1, from coordinate 2,775 downwards.
CGAGCGGTGCGCTGATGCTGGGTATCGACCTGCCGGCATCGTTCGACCTGCAGGACAAGCTCGGTATCGGCCGTGCCTGGCAATGGCGCGGGCATGCGCTGCAGCCGTTGCTGCTGCAGGGACGGGGACTGTTGTCGGCCTTGTTTGCAGGCGAGCTGGTCGCTGCCGATGTTGATGCCCGGCTCTGGGAATTGCTGGCTGGCATGGTCGCCCCGGACGAGCGCCCCAGCGGCACGCCGCCACGTTGGTTGGCGTTGTACTGCCAGCGTCTGCAGGATGAAAACGTGCAGTTGGCCGACCTGGCTGGTGAGCTTGGCGTGCATCCGGTGTACGTCGCCCGTGCCTTCGCGCGTTGGATGGGCTGTGCGCCGTCGGTGTTCCGCGCCCGCGCGCAGTTGCAGCGCGCTCTGCCGCTGTTGGCCAACGGGCAGGCCCTGGTTGATGTGGCGCAGCAGGCCGGTTTTGCCGACCAATCCCATTTCAGCCGGATTGCCCGCACGCACAGCGGGCTGACCCCGGCGCGCCTGCGCGCGCTGCTGCAGACGTGAGCAGGTTCAATCCGTTCAAGACCCTGGGCAATGCCCTGGCGCATCGTGGCGCTTGTCAGCCACGGAGCCGCACCATGTATCTGCGCAACATCCTGCCCTTGTTATTGCTGCTGCCCGCCTGGCTGGGGGGCGTGACAACGGCTGCGGCGGCGTCGCCGCAACAGGCGGCGCGGGAGCTGGCGGCATTCCTGGATGGCATTCCGGAGCTGGGGCCGGGCTATGCGGTGGTTATCGTCGACCGTGACCAGCAATTGCTGGGCTATACCCGCGGCCTGCGCAACGCCAGCAGCCAGGCGCCGCTGACCATGCGCACGCCGATGTACATCGCGTCGCAGACCAAGTCCTACATGGGATTGCTGGCGCAGGTGCTGGATCAGCGGGGCGTGCTGCGCCTGGACAGTAGCCTGGCCGATCACTGGCCGCAGCTGCGCCTGCCTGACGGCGTCGATCCTGCCGCATGGACCTTGGCGGACCTGCTCAATCACCGTGTGCCTTTGAGCGCGGATGCGATCACCACGCTGGAGGCGTACATCGGCAGTCCCGATCCGGCCCTGTATCCGCAGCTGCTGCAGCAGTTCGCCAGCAAACGCGCCGATGGTTTCGACTACGACAATCTCGGCTACAACATCTACGCAGCGATCCTGCAGCAACACACAGGCCGCTCGTGGCAGGACTGGTTGCAGCAAACCCTGTTCACGCCGTTGCAGCTGCACGAAACCGCAACGACTACCTCCAGCTTCGATCCGGCGCTGCTGGCCTTCAACCACCAGTGGCTGGGTACCGAACAGGGCTGGCGGTTGGTGCCACCCAAACCTGATGCCTTGATGCATTCGGCTGGCGGCATGATGACGTCACCGCGCGACATGGGCCGTTGGTTGCGCTTGCAGCTGGGTGCAATCTTGGCTCCCCAATTCGATGCACGCTTGCTGGATGCCGCCCACCGCGTCGGTGCGCAGGTCGATCCCAAGGCCCGCAATGCTTATGAGCTGCCCTGCAATGGCTATGCGTTTGGTTGGAACGTGTGTGATTTCGAGGGCCACACGCTGTATATCCACGGCGGCAGCTATACCGGCGCACGCAGCATGATGGCGTTCTCGCCGGATCTGGGCGTTGGCATCGGCGTGTTCTCCAACTCGGACAACGCCACCGGCTGGCTGACGTCGCGCACCGTGGTGCAGTTCTTCCAGTATCTGGTGGACCATCCCGAAGCCGCGTCATGGGCGCAGATCCGACGTAATGCCTATCCGCAGCGCGTGACCGAACAGTTGGCGGGGATGCGTGCGCGGCAGGCGAAGCAGCATGACGATCCACAGTGGCAGGGATGGCAATGGAAGCCGGAGTCGAACGCCGGCTATGCAGGTGCGTTCCGCGGAGAAGCGTTACCGGTTACCGCGCAGGTGACGGACGGCGACGAGGGGCTGCAGCTTCGGATTGGTGCGCTCAACCGCAGGTTGATGCCTGCTGCGACGGATCTGTTCGCTGCCCAGGATGGGCCCTTGGATGTGCTGGAGCCGCTGCAGTTCCAGCGCGGTGCACAAGGTGAACTGCTGGGTTTTGAGTTTGATGGCGAACGCTATCTGCGTGTGCCATCGCGCTAGGGCAGGTGGCGGCGGCTGGATCTGTTTGTGGGAGCGGCGTAAGCCGCGAAGCAGGCATCGCTGCATGTGCAGATGCATGTGCCAGCTGATGAACTGCCTGCTTCGCGGCTTACGCCGCTCCCACAAAAAGCCAGGCCTCGCGCGGTAGCGTTACCGAAGCAAAAGCCCGGCATCAGGCCGGGCTTTTGCTTGTAGAGAAGAACAGCCCCGGCTTACTTGAAATCCAGGGTCTTCTCGAAGGACTTCAGCTCATGCCGCGCCATCGCCAGGTTGGCATGGCCGCGGTCGAGCACGACATACAGGAACAGGTCCTTGTTGCCGTCCAGTGGGCGGATCAGGTGGTACTGCTTGGACAAGGTGAGCAGGATGTCTTCCACCACCTCGTTCAGGCCCAGCGAATTGGCCACGCGGCGCTTGGCGCGCACGACGTCGGCATTGCCGGCGGCGGCAACTTCCATGTTGATGGCGCCGCCACCCAGCGTACCCAGCGTCATGCCGCTGTCGCTGTCCACCAATGCGGCGCCGATGAAGCCCGCGATTTCGCTCAAAGCATCAAGTTTTACGTTTGCAGCCATTTCTCATCCAATGAAGTAAGGGGTACTACAAAAGCAAAGCCCGCGCAGGTCCGT
>QFOV01000220.1 GCA_003248565.1 Stenotrophomonas sp. | reverse complement strand
CGAGGTGGCAAAGTCGCGTACTGATTCGAATTCGCGCAATTGGTTGGCGAAGGCGCCGGACGAAGCTGGCTTATGCTCCATCTTCACTGACAATGCCTGACGGAACAGCATGGCGCCAAGTACCAGATCTGCCTTCTTCGCGGCCACATCCAAGAGGTGCGCACGTACAAAGCGGATGACGGCCTCGAATACCATGGCGATGATCACGCCGATGCCCAGTGACCACAGCGTGACGAAAGCCTGGTTTGGCACCACACGGTCATAGACGTTCATGGTGAAGAAGATGCTGGCCAATGCCAGCACGTTCGCAAGTACCGCGGCGATGGCAGCGCTACGGTAATAGCGACGGTAGCGCGACAAGGTGCTGAACAGCCAGTGTCCCTTGGTCGCCGGCAGCGCGTCGCCGGCACGATTGTCCACATGGGCGCGGGGCTTTACCAAGATGGCGTGGCCGGCGTAGATCGCGTGCAGGTCGTCATGCGGCAGATCAATGGGCTCCGCGGAGACTTCTGGAAGAATGATCGTGTAGTGCAGCTGGCGCTTGTTCTCCTCGTCGTTTACTTCCCTGCGTTCCAGCAAAACACAGCCGCCTTGCTGCTTGCGCAGAAGGATGATCGGCATCACCTGTGAAGGCAGCTGTGCCAGAGCACGCTTCACCACACCACCGGCCAACCCGGCGTTGCTCAATGCCTGCAATGCCAGCGAGGACGACAGTGTGCCGTTCCACGGCAAGCCGACGACCAATGCAGCAGGGCTGCGGCTCACGCCGTAGTGATGACACATCCAGGAAACACTCTGCAGCAGGGTGTCTTCGGTGCTTGTCTGGTCTTGTGTCGCCGCTGCTGCTTTGTCAGCCGCTGCGTTTGTATTGGTCATGACAGATCCAGAGTAGTGGCATATGCGATGGCAGATGCTTGCTATCCACGAGTGCGATCAAATCCTGCGCTCGACGAGGAGCGGAAGTCTGGGGTTGATCAGGTTGTTGGCGAATAGGAACGGTCCCAAATGCACGCTGCCAGTTTGGCGCCAGGTGCAGGTCCGATTTCCAGTTCTTGCAAAGCGCAGAAAACCCCGTGCTGTTGCGTTGGATTTCAGCTCAGCGCTGGAAGTCGAACTCGCGTGAGGTTCTCCCGCGACCTGGACTTCAGCAGCTGGCGTGAGGGACTTTCGCGCGGAAGCCAATGATGGACGTCGGTCAGCGCATGTTGATGTCTATCGTCACAACGGTTGATGTAGTGCGCGCAGCTGTTCTTGATTCGATCTTCAGGACTATCCCTATATGGGGGCTTGGTCTTGAAGCCTATTGTCGTGGCGAACTGTGCGAATTGCCGATGAAGCAATCGGCAGCTGTTCCGAGGCTGCTTCATCAGTGAGCGTTCGAAGTGATGGCTACGTTTGATCGGAGCATCAGTGTTCTAGTTCCGCGACCGAAACTGATGATCTATCAGTTCGGCGAGAAAACCGCGGATCTCTCGGTCGGTCTCCAGTATCCAGGGGCCATTAGTGAAACTTTTCGTGGTCAACAATAATGGGTGAGCGAACATGACGGCGATGATATCGGTGATTGGTTGTGGGTCTGTGATCAGCGCGCAGCGGTTCGTAACTGGTGCGATCGGAAATGCTGCGCGTATCAAAGCAGTCGAAGGTGCCCGCTATGTACTGGAGAGCCAGACCTGGCCAAGCGCGGCGGAGATCAAGGTCACTCGGTTCGGCGATAGCCTGGCCCTGCAGCACAAAGCGGATGGTTCTGCACCTGCGTCCTTGGTAATCGAAGACTTCTATGCTTATCGGGGGCAACTGCAGGGTCTTGGTGTCGATGGCAGGTATGCGGACTATCAAGCCATCACCGCGACTGGTCACGTCACTGTCGCGGATATGGACGATGGTGCCACCTCAATCATTTCTCTCCGCGTCGCGAGCTCCGAAGTCACCTTGACCACCTTTGATAACACAGACGGTAGCGACGCGGTGATTGGCAGTGCGATGCTGGCTGTGCCTGCAATCGTCGCGGGCCTTTCACGTGGAACAGCTGAGGGTGTTGCTGCTGACGACCAGCTCGAGACTTCGTCGGGTGCGAACAATCGAGCAGTGGAAGAAGTTTCCGCTGCTTCATATGGTTGCCGCCAAGAGCCCGCCGTTGGCGGATCGATGGCATCGGACGATGTGATTGCTCTCGACAATCCTGACGCCGCGGCTGCTGGTCCGGTTGCAAATCCAGCTACAAGCGCTGAGCTGGCTTCAAAGCGATGGATCCGGGCCGAGTTCAATGCACAGACCAGTGGTTCCGCTGCAGGTTTCTCTGCCGACGATACCCCGGTCATCGACGCCATTCTGGATGGTGAGGGTGCGATTCAGGGAATGGTTGAGAAGGGTGGTTACACCGATGACGGCAGGCCAACAATCGTGGGCAAGGCTGATCCGGGCGTGGTGGTATACATCTACCGAGGTGTGGAGCTGATTGGTGAGGCGGTCTCGAATGCAAGTGGTGAATGGGCGTTCAGGCCAAATCTGCCTTTTTTCGATGGTCGCCATGTGCTCAGCATCATTCACGAATACCCGGATGGTGACGTCAGTGATTTCTCGGATCCATATGTGATATTCGTGGATCGGACAGCTCCCGAAGCGCCGCTTGTTGTTGCCATGCACGATGACCAGGGCCGCATCACCGGCAGCATCAGCGACGGCATGATCACTGACGATGATCGTCCAACCATCGTCGGAAGTGCTGAAGCCCATGTCACGGTGATCGTCTATGACAAAGGCCGGGAGATCGGTCGCACGGTGGTTGATGCCGACGGAAAGTGGAGTTTTACGCCAGATTCCGGATTGGCCGATGGCCTGCATATTCTGAGCTATGCCGCGGTTGATCGCGCGGGAAATGCGAGCGAGCGCACGGGCTTGTCTGAGTTCTTCGTGGATACCCGCCCTGAAAAAGTCAACATCTACTATGCAGAAGATGACGTAGGTGGTGTGATTGACGAGGTATTCAGTGGTGGCACAACCGACGACAGTCGGCCGACTCTGTTCGGCACGGCCACGGCAGGGGGGATCGTCAACATTTACGAAGGCAGTGTACTGCTGGGGCAGGCCGCCTCCGATGTCGATGGAACATGGCAGTTCACTCCGGATGATCCATTGAATGAAGGCCTGCACAGCTTCCATGCAACCGTCACCCTGGTTGCCAAAGGGGAAAGCGAGCGCAGCAGACTATTCAACTTGACAGTGGATGTGACTGCACCCGAAAGGCCGAGCATCGAACAGGTGATGGACGACGTTGGCATGCTGCAGGGCAGGTTGGAAAGTGGCGCAATCACCGATGACAACATGCCGACCTTGCTCGGCAAGGCTGAAGCCAGCAGCACGGTGCATATCCATAGCAATGGCGTGCGGCTGGGCAGCGTGGTTGTCGACGCCAGTGGAAGTTGGATGTACACGCCGGATGCAGCGCTTGTCGATGGCAGGCATGTACTCAGCGTTGCTGCCGAAGACGCGGCAGGCAATCTGAGCGAATTTTCGGAGGTCTTCGAGATCGTTGTCGGAACCGTACCCGGCGCGACGCCGACCATTGATCGTGTCTACGATGATGCAGGTAGCAAGACCGGAAGCCTAGCGATGGGGGAGGTAACCGATGATTCCCGCCCAGATATCAGCGGCATGGCGGAAGCCGGCAGCACTGTCATCATCAGGGATTACGGAAACGAGATTGGCCGCGTTCTGGCGGGTGCAGATGGCGTTTGGATGTTCACACCGCAATTGAACCTCGAAGAGGGCGCACACGGGCTTACTGCGGAGTCGATGGACGCTGCGGGCAACCTCAGCGTGCCTTCAGATCGATTCGACTTCGTAGTCGCACAGAATGGCGATGACAATCCGCGCGTACTGGTCCCTGCGGAGACGAACTTCAACATGATCGTGGTGGTCGACGATTCTTCAAGTATGGCAGGGGCGCCAATACGGTCCGTGCAGGCAGCTTTGAGACGGCTGGCTGCAGAGTGCCTTGATTCAGACGGAGGGCAGACAGTTACGCTGACGTTGTTGAGTATGAACAACAACACCCCGGTTACGTACACCTTCAGTAGCGAAGAGGATGCTGACTACGTGAGGTACATCGCGGCGGTGAGCTCGTTGTATGCCAATGGTGGTCCGAGCTACGACAAAACAATTCAAGCCGCAGCGAACAGCATCAAAGCGCAGCATTTAGCCGGCGACGGACCGAGCCAGGTGTTCATCCTCGGTGATACCGGAAACAGCCTGTCGCAGGTGGTCGCGGAGAGCTGGCAGGCCATGCTGTTGAATCCGACGGGAGGTGCGGTCTTGGGCACGCCCATCATATCCAGTCCGATCTGCGTGACACCGTTCTATCCGGGGTATGAGTACTCATTCCATTGGTTGGCTACAGGAGGGAAAGCCATAGATGTGCCCTCGCCGGAAATGGTGCCGGATATGTTGCTTGGTTCGTTGATCGGCGACAGCATCTCCGGAAATCTACTCGATAACGATGTCAAGCTGACGCGGGATGGCAATGAGTACTTGACCCAGATCACCCTCGACGGAGGGCTGTTCCACATTGCACCGAACAACTCTCTGGTGATGACGAACGTCCGTGCAGAAGTGAAAGGTGTCTATGAGCCGGAGACCGGCCTGCTCAGTATCACCACCGAGAGCGGAACTCTGCAGGTCCATATGTATGCGACCAGCGTCCACCATGCAGGCGACTACACGTACAGATCCAGGTTCGTTCAGCTCTACCATGGCGAAAGCCCAAAGAACGAGACCTTTGGCTACATGGCGCTGGACACCACGGGTGCCTCGCAATCGGCCAACCTGCACATCGTTCTGGAGCCGTCAGATGCTCGCAATCTGCTGAACATAGACACGTTTGGCAAGGACACTGGACTGCAGGGAGATTTCCTGACCGCCGATGGAACTGCAGGGCGGGAGGTATCGGGAACTCTCTCCCAGCACCTGGCGAGTGGCCTCAAGGTGCAGGTCTCAGTGGATGACGGAAAGACCTGGTTGGACGCAGTGACGCATGGCAAAAACTGGACCTTCCTTGACATGTCCCGCCATTCCAGTAGCTGGAAGATTCAGGTGCGCGTAAGTGATGGCGTGACCCATGGTACCCTGGTGCTGGCACAGGATGTGACATTGATCGAAGCTCCTGCAGCACCAGTCATCGTCCGTATTCCCGAAGCAGAGAACATTTATACCTCGGTTTCGGCGAAGGATGGCTCGGAGATGACTGTGTCGCTGACCGCCACCAGTGCCAAAGCGGGCGATAACGTGCACATCCAGTGGGGAACCAGTACGTACGATCAGGTGCTGACACCGTTGAACATCAGCAATGGCTACGTCATCCTGAATATTCCTGCGGCAGTTACGTACTCAACGGCGAGCTACAACTACGATTTCGAGATAACCGCGCGGATCATCAGTCGGGACGGTGCCCTCGGCGCGCCGTCGGCACCGTACAGCGTAGTTGGAACATATACGCGAGCTCTACTGAGTGACGCGTTGCAGCTTGCGCCAGTGGATGATGTTTACGCTGGCAATGGCTTCATCATAACGACGACCGGTAGCTTGACGAAGACGGCT
>QFOV01000219.1 GCA_003248565.1 Stenotrophomonas sp. | reverse complement strand
GAGCTTCTTCTCGCTGGGCTGGCGCACCGGTCTGGTGGTGGCGGTATCGATCCCGCTGGTGTTGGCGATGACGTTCTTCGTCATGCATCAGTTCGACATTGGCCTGCACAAGATTTCGCTGGGAGCGCTGGTGCTTGCGCTGGGTCTGCTGGTGGACGACGCGATCATCGCGGTGGAAATGATGGCCACCAAGATGGAGCAGGGCTACGACCGCCTGCGTGCGGCAAGCTTTGCCTGGACATCCACCGCTTTCCCGATGTTGACCGGCACCTTGATCACCGCGGCCGGCTTCCTGCCGATTGCCACCGCGGCTTCGAGCACCGGTGAATACACGCGTTCCCTGTTCCAGGTGGTGACGATCGCGCTGGTAGTGTCGTGGATCGCCGCGGTGCTGTTCATTCCCTATCTTGGCGACAAGATGCTGCCGGACCTGCACAACCCGCAGCCGCCCAAGCCGGGCAGTATTGCCGGGCGCTGGCATGCGCTGCGGCTGCGCTGGGCCGACCGCAATCCGGCCGTGGCCAACCTGATCAAGCCGAAGGAGCTGGCGCACGACCATGACCCGTACAAGAGCGCGTTCTACCAGCGCTTCCGGGTGTTCCTGGATGCCTGCCTGCGTCGTCGCTGGCTGGTGATCCTGGCCACGGCGGGCCTGTTCGTGTTCTCGCTGGTGATCTTCCGCTTCGTGCCGCAGCAGTTCTTCCCGGATTCAACCCGGCCCGAGCTGATGGTGGATATCGAACTGGCCGAAGGCGCGTCGCTGACTGCCACCCAGGCACAGGCGCAGAAGTTCGAAGCGCTCATCAAGGGGCACAAGGGCGTGGCCAACTTCGTCGGCTATGTCGGCAACGGCTCGCCGCGCTTCTACCTGCCGTTGGACCAGCAGTTGCCGGCCACCAACTTCGCCCAGTACGTGGTGCTGGCCGAGGACACCAAGGCACGCGAGGAGCTGCGTGATTGGTTGTTGACGGAAGTCGTGCCCAAGTTCGGTGATGTGCAGCTGCGTGTGACCCGGCTGGAGAACGGCCCGCCGGTTGGCTACCCGGTGCAGTTCCGTATTTCCGGCGAGCATATCGAGCGCGTGCAGGCGATTGCCGCGCAGGTGGCGGAAAAGGTGCGGCAGAACCCGCATACCACCAACGTCAACCTCAACTGGAGCGAGCCGAGCAAGGTGGTGCGCCTGGTGGTGGACCAGGACCGTGCCCGCGTACTGGGTGTGAGCAGTGCGCAGATCGCGCAGTTCCTGACCAGCTCGCTGTCGGGCATGAGCGTGAGCACCTACCGCGAAGGCAATCGCCAGATCGGCATGTTGCTGCGTGGCCCGGATGATGAGCGTGCGCGTCTGGACATGCTGGGCAGCCTGGCCATCCCGACCGCCAGCGGCAAGTCGGTGTCGTTGTCGCAGGTGGCCAAGCTGGAATATGCCTTCGAAGACGGCATCATCTGGCACCGCGACCGCCTGCCAACCGTCACCGTGCGTGCCGACATCGGCGACAGCATGCTGCCGGTCGGCGTGGTCGAGCAGATCGTGCCGACCTTGAGTGACATCCGCGACGCCCTGCCCAGTGGCTATCTGCTGGAAACCGGCGGCACCGTCGAGGACTCCGCGCGCGGGCAGAACTCGATCAAGGCTGGCATGCCGCTGTTCCTGGTGGTGGTGGCGACCTTGCTGATGGTGCAGCTGCGCAGCTTCTCGCGGGCGGCGATGGTGTTCATCACCGCACCGCTGGGCATCATCGGCGCGACCTGGTTCCTGCTGCTGTTCCAGGCGCCGTTCGGCTTCGTGGCGATGCTGGGCACGATTGCACTGGCCGGCATGATCATGCGCAACTCGGTGATCCTGATCGACCAGATCCAGCAGGACATCGATGCCGGCCATGACCGCTAGCACGCCATCATCGATGCCACCGTGCGCCGCTTCCGGCCTATCGTGCTGACCGCGCTGGCGGCGGTGCTGGCGATGATCCCGCTGTCGCGCAGTGCCTTCTACGGCTCGATGGCGATCTCGATCATGGGCGGGTTGATCGTCGGCACGGTGCTGACCCTGGTGTTCCTGCCTGCGCTGTATGCGGCCTGGTTCCGGGTGCGCCCGGACGAGGCCAGTCACTGAGCGGCGCGCTGTGAGCCGTCGCCGCCAAGGCTGGCCGCGGGGCCGGCCGTAAGAAGCGGCGACGGATTTCACGGTTGAGGTGGTAAATTGGCGCGCCGACGGGGGAGTCGGCGTGACCTGCGGAGGCGGGTTTGTACAGACGCCAGAGGATTGCCGACGCCACAGCTGCATGCCTTGCAGGCCGGGACCGGCTGGCAGCTTGGCTGTGCGCCCTGCTCGTAACAGCCCTGCTGTGGGCCCTGATCTTGCCGCCGGCGCAGGCCGCGCGGCATACCGTGGCAGGGTGGGGCATGGAGCAGGGGCTGCCGCATAACCTGGTGCAGTCGGTGGCACAGGGCACTGACGGCTTCATCTGGCTGGGCACCTGGGAAGGCGTGGTCCGCTTCAACGGCCGCAGCTTCACCGTATTTGATCGGCAGAACACCCCGGGCGTGGAGCTTTCCGGGGTGCTGAGCATCCTGCCCGAGGCCGACGGCGCCGTGCTGTTCGGGACCATTTCCGATGGCGTCTACAGCTACCACCGCGGGCGTTGGGAAGCATTGGGGGGTGCCGATGCCCGGCATCTATCGGTTACCGCATTGCTGCGGGATCCATCCGGCGACCTGTGGATCGCCGCCAAGGACAAGCTGCTGCGCTTGCTGCCCTCGGGGCAGCTGCTCGATGCCGGTGCCACGCTTGGCCTGCCCGAGGTGTCGATCACCGCACTGCGCCTGATGGCGGACGGAACGGTGCTGGTTGCCACTGAAAAAGGTGTCTACCACCAGCAGCAGGGACGTCTGGCGCCGTGGAACGGTACGGCTGGTTGGGTGGTGCGTGATCTGGTCGATGATGGCGACAACGGCTGGGTGGTTGCAGCCGACGACGGTGTCCATTGGCTGCACGCTGATGGCCGACGGCAGCACCTGTTGCCTGGTGAGCGCGTGGATGCGGTGCGCCATGATGCCAGTGATGCGTTGTGGCTGAGCCTTTCCGCGGGCCGACTGGTGCGCTTGGCATCAGGCAAGACCGAGCGGATCGCGGTTCCCGGACAGGTCAGTCCCGCCTTGTTGATCGACCGGGAAGGTCTGGTCTGGGCGGGCAGCACCGATGGCTTGTTCCGCATCGACGAAGGCGCGGCGCGTGGACTGACCATGGAGGATGGACTGGGCTCGGACTATCTGCGTGCGCTGATACAGTCCGACAACGGCGATGTCTGGATCGGACATTCCGAAGGCCTGAACCGCATGCGCGGCGATCTGATCAGCACGGTGCGCCTGTTGCCGGGCACTGGCCGTGACGCGTCGGTGCTGGCCTTGGCTGCGCGTGGCCAGGGCGTGTGGGCTGGCACCTACAACAAGGGCGTGCTTGGCGTGGATGAGGCTGGTCGGGTCGTGCAACAGATCAGCTTGCCGGGTACCGTACAGCCGCTGATTCGCAGTCTGGTGAGTGAAGCCGATGGCAGCCTCTGGATAGGCAGCTCGGAAGGTCTGTATCACCACAAGCGCGGCAAGCTGCATCACTACGGACTGGAAGAGGGGCTGCCGGGACTGGCGGTGCATGCGCTGTACCGCGACGCTGCCGGCGTACTGTGGATAGGCACGGACGGTGGCATGGCGAGCCTGGACAAGGACGGCAAGCTGCAGGCGTGGTTGCCTGATGTGGGGTTTCCGGCGCGCTATGTCTTCGACTTCCTTGGCGACGACAATGGTGACCTGTGGATTGCCAGTGACCACGGACTGCTGCGCAAGCGCGGCTTGGACATTGCCGTGTTCGATCATCGCAACGGGTTGCCGCGCGACAAGGTTTTCCGGGTCATCGACGATGGCGCCGGCCATCTGTGGCTGTCCAGCAACCAGGGCGTGTTCCGGCTTGATCGCACGGACCTGATTGCCGTGGCTGCCGGCGCGCGTACGCATCTGGCGGTGCAGGTGCTGGACCATACCGATGGCATGCCCAGCAGCCAGGGCAATGGCGCTTCATCCCCTGCAGGCTGGTTCACGCGTGACGGTGAATTGTTGTTTCCCACCGCCGGTGGCCTGGCGGTGATCGATCCGCAGCGTGTCGATGGCAATGCACGTTTCAGGAAGATTCCGGTGGCCATTGAAAGCGTGGTCATCGATGGCGATCCGCAGCCGGTGAGCAGCGCCTATTCCCTGCCAGCCGGCGTGGATCGCATTGCCGTGGCCTACGCCGGGCTCGGTTTCCGCGCGCCGGACAAGATGCGTTACCGCTATCGTCTGGAAGGCTTTGACAGTGATTGGCTGGATGCAGGCAGTCGCGTTGAAGCGATCTATACCAATCTGCCACCAGGGAAATATCGGCTGCGCATCCAGGCGATGTCGTTGCCGTTGGATTGGGAAAACACCAATCGCGGCGGCGAAGCAGTGCTGGAGCTGGATATCGCCGCACCGCTATGGCAGCGGCCCTGGGTACGCTGGCTGAGCGCTGCGGCCGTGCTGGGCCTGATCCTGTTGCTGGCAGGTTGGCGTGCAGCCAGCTACCGGCGCGGGCAACAGCGCCTGAGCAACGAGATCGCTGCACGCACCCAGGAATTGAGCGAGAAAAACCGCGCGCTGGAGCAGGCCGACTCGGAGCGTGTCAGCCTGTTGCAACGCCTGGAGCACCAGGCGATGCACGATCCGCTCACCGGCCTGCCCAATCGACGTGCCGGTGACGCCTACCTGCAGCAGGCGTTGCAGCGCGCCAGCACCGAGGGCACGCCCTTGAACGTGGCTTTGGTGGATGTGGATCACTTCAAGCAGATCAACGACCGCTACGGCCACGATGCCGGTGATCAGGTGCTGCGTGACATCGCCAGTCTGTTGCAGCTGCGGCTTGGCAAGGAGCAGTTCGTGGCCCGGCATGGCGGTGAGGAGTTCCTGGTGGTGATACATGGCATATCACTGCAGGAGGCGGTGGCGGCATTGCAGGAGCTGCGGATCCGCCTGGCGCGACTGCGCTTCGAGGACGTGGATGCCGACGTCAGTGTCACCGTCAGTATCGGTGTTGCGGCATTCGGCCCAGGCCAGGCGGACGGACGGACCCTGTTGGCGGCCGCTGACCGGCACCTCTATCGCGCCAAGCGCGAAGGCCGTAACCGGGTATTGTCATGACGACGGCGCCCGTGGGCGCCGTCGGTTTCCAGCCGTGCGAGGGCTGGATGATTCAGTACAGGCCCTGCGCCAACATGGCATCGGCGACCTTGACGAAGCCGGCGATGTTGGCGCCGTCCACGTAGTTGACGCTGCCATCGGCACGTACGCCGTGATGCACGCAGTTGGCGTGGATCTCCTTCATGATCACGTGCAGGCGCTCGTCGACATCGGCATGGCGCCACGACAGGCGCAATGCGTTCTGGCTCATTTCCAGACCCGAAGTGGCCACGCCACCGGCATTGCTGGCCTTGCCCGGCGCGTACAGCGTGCCGGCCTGCACGAATACATCCACTGCTTCCAGCGTTGACGGCATGTTTGCTCCTTCTGCCACGCACAGCACGCCGTTGTGGACCAGGGTGCGGGCGTCGGTTTCATCCAACTCGTTCTGGGTGGCGCAGGGCAGGGCGATATCGGCCGGG
>QFOV01000218.1 GCA_003248565.1 Stenotrophomonas sp. | reverse complement strand
GCATCGCCGCCGGCCAGCTGCTGGCCAACGCCGTACAGCAGTTCCAGGTCTTCGACGATGCCGTCGAGCTTCCAGGTGGCCGGATCGTACTCGTCCTTCGGGCCGTGGTAACGGTCCTTGCCATAGGCTTCGGCAGCACGCTTGCCAGCCTCGACGCCGCCGTCGATCAGGTCTTCGCCGCCATCGGCATACAGCGCAGGCACGCCGGCCTTGGCGAAGTTGAAGTGATCGGAGCGGAAGTAGAAGCCGCTCTGCACCGAGCTTTCCGCATGCAGGGTACGGCCCTGCTTGGCGGCCAGCGGCTTGAGCAGGTCTTCCAGCTCGGAGCTGCCAAAGCCCATGACGGTGAGGTCACGCGCACGGCCATTGACCGACATCGCATCGATGTTGATCACGCCGGCAATCTTGTCCAGTGGGAAGGTCGGGTGGTTCACGTAGTACTGCGAACCGAGCAGGCCGGATTCCTCCAGGGTCACCGCCAGGAACACCACCGAGCGCTCCGGCGGGGTCTGCTGGTGCGCCATCGCATCGGCCACTTCAAGAATGCCGGCCACGCCGGTCGCGTTGTCGACCGCGCCGTTGTAGATGTTGTCGCCTTCCTCGCCTTCGTGCTTGCCCAGGTGATCCCAGTGCGCCATGTACAGCACGGCTTCGTCTGCGCGCTTGCTGCCCGGCAGTACGCCGACCACGTTGCGAGACTTCTTCTGCGCGATGGTGCTCTTCAGGTCCAGCGACAGGCTGGCATTCAGCGGTGCCGGCTTGAAGCCGCGCTTGCTGGCGTCCTTGTAGGCCTTGTCCAGGTCCAGCCCGGCATCGGCGAACAGCTTGCGCGCGGCTTCGGCGCTGAGCCAGCCCTGTGCCTGCAGGCGCGGCTGGCTGTCTTCGGCGGCGGGCAGGTCGTACTGGGCACCGCCCCAGGAGTTCTTCACCACATCCCAGCCATAGGAAGCGCCGGCGCTGTCGTGCACGATCAGCGCGGCGGCAGCGCCCTTGCGTGCGGCTTCCTCGAACTTGTAGGTCCAGCGCCCGTAATAGGTCATGCGCTTGCCATCGAACAACTTGGCGTCGTCGGTGTGGAAGCCCGGGTCGTTGACGAACATCACTACCGTCTTGCCCTTCCAATCCTGGCCGGTGTAATCGTTCCAGTTCTGCTCGGGCGCGTCGACGCCGTAGCCGACGAAGACCAGTTCGCTGTTGTCGATCTTGATTTCCGGCTGGCCGCTGCGGGTGCCGATCACCATGTCGGTGCCGAACACCAGGTCACGGTTGGCGCCGCCCTGCTGGATCTTCAGCACGGTGCCCGGATCTGCCGTGGTTTCGGTCATCGGCACTTCCTGGAACCAGCTGTCGCCGTTGCCCGGTTGCAGGCCGATGCGCTGCATCTGGTCGCGGATGTAGTTGACCGTCAGTTCTTCGCCGTTGCTGCCCGGGGCGCGGCCTTCGAATTCATCCGAGGCCAGGGTCTTCACCAGCTCGCCGAAGTCGGCGGCATTGATGCCACCGGCAAAGGTGTGGGCCGGCGGCGGTGCAGGGGCCGGCGCGGAAGAGGCCGGTGCCGGGGCCTCCTGCTTGCAGGCGGCCAGGGCCGCGGTCGCGGCCAGGCACAACAACAGTTTGCGATGCATGAGAACTCCGGGTTGCAAGATCGAACCCGGATTCTAGGCAGGATTGGCCTGCAATGCGCGTTCAGCGTGGCGCGGTTTCGCTATCGAAACGTTGTGGCGTGGCCCCGGTCACAGGACCGATCTTCGCCGAGTCGTGCACCAGCAGCACGACCTCACGCTCGAACACCAGCGAGCCTTCGACCACCGCGTTCGGGCCGATGACGATCCGCGGCTTGCGCGGCGCGGTCAGCGAGATGCCGAACGAGGGGCGATTGACCTTGATGCCGCCTTTGACAACTGAATCAATGCCAACGGTGATGTCGCCGTTGACGGTTTCGATGTCGCCACCGAGCTGCACGGCGACCAGGCCGATGCTGCCGTTGACGGTTTCGATATTGCCGCCGATGCGGCTGCCGCGATCCACATAGATGCCGCCGTTCACCGTATCCAGGCCGTGGGTAAGCACCAGGTTGCGGCCGCCGTGGATCCCGCCGTTGACGGTTTCGATGCTGTGCGCCTGCACATTGTCTTCGGTGCGCACGCTGCCATTGACGGTCTCGACGCTGTTGGCCTGCACACCGGAAGCCAGCTGGATGCTGCCATTGACGGTTTCCAGGTCGCCATAGGTGTTGCCGGCCTGGGTCTGGATGCTGCCATTGACCTTGCTGATGTCGTCGGCGGCCAGCGCCAGCGGGGCATTCGCGCTCAGCAGCAGAAGTAGAAATAGACGTTTCATGAGATCTCCACTGTGGAAATGCCGATGGACTGGGCGGCATGGCACCACGCTTGGGTACAATCCGCATCTGCCTGAAGTCACTGGAACCTCTTTGCGCCAGCCCAGTCACCAGCCCCGTTCCCGAAGACCTGCGGCCCTGTCGTCATGGTGCGGTGCTTGCCTGTTGATGCTGGGCGCGCTGTTGGCTGGTCCATTATCGGCGCAGAACAGCTCGCGCGATACCGAGAAGAAGCTGCAGCAGCTGCGTGGTGAGATCAAGAGTGTTTCGCAGGAACGACGCCAGCTGGAAGGGCAGCGCGGTGAAGCCCGCCAGCGTCTGCGCGAGGCCGACCAGAAGGTCGCCCGCAGCGGCCGCGCGGTGGCCGAGGCCGAGGCGGCGGTGCAGCGCGAGCAACAGTCATTGGTGGCCCTGCAGCAGCGCCGGACCACGCTGGAAAGCGGCCTGGCCCAGCAGCGCCAGCAACTGGCAACGCTGCTGCGAGGCGCCTACCAGCTGGGCAACCACGCGCCATTGAAGCTGCTGCTGTCGCAGGACAGCGTGGCCGATGCCAATCGCGAATTGGCCTACCACCGCTACCTGCAGCGCGAGCGCGCCAGGGCAATCACCGGCCTGACCACCGACCTGCAGGCGCTGACCAGCACCGAGCAGCAGATCGTCGCGCGCAGCAAGGAACTGGAACAGGCCCGCGAACAGCAACGCCAGCAGGCCGCGGCGCTGGCCCAGGACCGCCGCCAGCGCGCCAGCGTGCTGAGCGAACTGGATACCCGCTATCAGGATCGCAGCGAGCGCGAGAAGGCCTTGGGCAAGGACGCGCGCGCGCTGGAGCAGGTGCTGGCCAGCCTGCGTGCCGCGGCTGCCCGCGCCGAAGCCGAGCGCCGCGCGGCCGCCCGTCGCGCCGCCGAACAGGCACGGCAGGCAGCCGCTGCCAATAACAACGGCTCCACCCGCAGCCCGGCCCGGTCCACGCCGGGCAAGGTGCCACCGCGGGTGGTCGCCAACGCGCCGGCGCCGCGGGTTGGTGGCCTGGGTTGGCCGTTGTCGGGCAACCTGCTGGCACGCTATGGCGGCCGTCTGCCGGATGGCCGCAATAGCGCCGGCGTGCTGATCGGCGCGCCGGCCGGCAGCACGGTAACCGCCGTGGCCGATGGCACGGTGGTGTTCTCCGACTGGATGACCGGCTACGGCATGATCCTGATCGTCGATCACGGCAACGGTTACATGAGCTTGTACGCGCATAACGACACCCTGCTGAAGGATGCCGGCGCCAGCATCAAGCGTGGCGATGCGGTGGCGAAGGTCGGCAACTCCGGTGGCCAGGGTGTGACCGCGCTGTATTTTGAACTGCGCCGCAACGGCCAGCCTGTGGATCCCTCGACCTGGCTGCAGCGGCAGTAACGCCCGCTGAGCGCTGGCGCAGCGGGCTGCGTCGATTCAACAAGAATTTAGCCGGGCTTCGCGCATAATCGGGTCCAGCGCGGTTATTGCGCATCCGTAATCTCATGGAGTGGTTCATGCGTGTAGCCCGTCTTGCTGCTGCCCTGCTGTTGGCCCTGTCACCGGCTGTTGCATTGGCCCAGAGCGCCCCGGACAAGGTGTCCAAGGCGGACGATCCCGATGCCAAGGAATCGGTCACCTCACGCGTACCCCTGGACGAGATCCGCCGCTTCGTCGGTGTCTACAACGCCGTGCGTGCGGCCTACGTTGATCCGGTTGATGACAAGAAGCTCATGCAGTCCGCCGTGCGCGGCCTGTTGCTGGAGCTGGATCCGCACAGTACCTACTTCGACAAGGAAGATGCCGAGGCCTTCGACGAGCAGACCAACGGTGCCTACGAAGGCATCGGCGTGGAGGTACTGCAGCAGGACAACACCTTGAAGGTGGTGTCGCCGATCGACGACACCCCGGCCGCGCGAGCCGGTCTGAAGGCTGGTGATCTGATCGTGGCCATCGATGGCACCCCGATCAACGCCATCGATGCCAGCGAACCGCTGCGCGGCAAGGCCGGTAGCAGCGTGGTGCTGACCATCGCCCGCGGCGAACAGAAGCCCTTCGATGTCACCGTGATGCGCGAGACCATCCGCGTCACCAGCGTGCGCAGCAAGATGCTGGAGCCGGGCTATGGCTATATCCGCATCAGCACCTTCCAGGCCGATACCGGTGCCGATTTCCAGAAGCAGTTGAACCAGCTGCAGGCGCAGGCCGGTGGCAAGTTGAAGGGCCTGGTGCTGGACCTGCGCAGCAATCCGGGTGGCCTGCTGACTGCTGCCGTGCAGGTAGCGGATGACCTGCTGGAGAGGGGCGGCATCGTCAGTACCCGCGGCCGCATCTCGATCAGTGATGCCAGGTTCGACGCCACCCCGGGCGACCTGCTCAAGGGCGCACCGATGGTGGTGCTGGCTGACGCTGGCTCGGCCAGTGCTTCGGAAGTGTTGGCCGGCGCCCTGCGTGACAACGGTCGTGCCCGCGTGGTCGGCAGCCGCACCTTCGGCAAGGGCTCGGTGCAGACCGTGCTGCCGCTGGACAATGGTGATTCGGTCAAGCTGACCACCGCGCGTTACTACACCCCGAGCGGGCGCTCGATCCAGGCCACCGGCATCCTGCCTGACGTGGAACTGACGCCGGATCCGGCCGACGCGGTCAACGACCTGCCGGCCAGCCTGAGCGACTACAGCGAGGCCAAGCTGCCCGGCCATCTACGTGGTGATGACGAAGCGGTGGGCAGCAAGGCCGGCGTGGTGCTGCCGGGCGATGCCCCGATCCAGTCCGCCCTGCAGGAGCTCAAGCACCCCGGCTCGGTAGCGGCGGCGCAGGCTGCAGCGGCCAAAGCCAAGCCGAAGCCCGCCAGTGCTGAAGCCAGCCCCTCGGCACCGGCTGAGGCTGCAAAGCCGGAAGCCACAGAAAAACCCGCAGTCGAAGAAAAACCCCTGTAGTGCCGAGCCATGCTCGGCAGGGGCTTTACCGGTAAGGCCCCAGCCGGGATGTAGTGCCGAGCCATGCTCGGCAGGGGCGTCACCGCGGCATATCGGTGCCCTTGTGGGAGCGGCGTCAGCCGCGAAGCGGACATCAATGAAATTGCAGACAAGCCGGTGATCTGATGGGTCACCGGCTTCGCGGCTGACGCCGCTCCTACAAGAAAACTAGAAACCCTTGCGTTTGCGCAGCCGCCGGGCAATCGCCGCACGCACATACAGCCCGTAAGCCACGCCAAACAGAAAGCCGGCCACGTGTGCCGACCAGGCCACCATGCCGAAGCTGGGACCGATATAGGCAAAGACGACCTGCAGGGCTGCCCACACGCCGATCAGCAGGAACGCCGGCGCACGC
>QFOV01000217.1 GCA_003248565.1 Stenotrophomonas sp. | reverse complement strand
ACAGCGGAGACAAGCAACAAAGAAAGGCGGCGCCAGTGGCGCCGCCTTTTTGCTATCTGCCCTGTAGTGCCGAGCCATGCTCGGCAGAGGCCTTACCGATAACCCGCTTTGTAGGAGCGGCGTAAGCCGCGAAGCCGGATGAACATGCAATTGCAGTAACGGCGCCATCTGTAGCTGCAATAGCTTCGCGGCTCACGCCGCTCCCGCAACCGCGGCCTCGGCCGCAGCTGAAGCTGCGGAGACAAACAGCAAGAAGGCGGCGCCAATGGCGCCGCCTTCTTGCTATCTGCCCTGTAGTGCCGAGCCATGCTCGGCAGAGGCGTTACCGATAATCCGCTTTGTAGGAGCGGCATGAGCCGCGAAGCTGGTGTTGCTGCGGATCACGCCATCATCGCAATCGCATGATTTGTAGGTTTCGCGGCTTACGCCGCTCCCACAACACCAGCCAAAGGCTCAGGCGCCAGCCATCCACTTCAGCATCAGGCCAGTCATGTAGGCGATCACCGTGCCGGTGGCATAGCCCACCGTGCCCAGCAGCACGCCCACCGGCGCCAGCGTCGGATGAAATGCAGCTGCCACCACTGGTGCCGATGCCGCCGCACCGATATTGCCCTGCGAGCCAATGGCGAAGAAGAACAGCGGCGTGCGCAGCATCCGGCCAACCACGTACAGCAGGCCGATATGTACGCCCATCCAGATCACACCGAGCAGGAACAACCAGGGGCGATCGGCCAGCGACAGCAGATCCATCTGCATGCCGATGCAGGCAATCAGGAAATACAGGAACAAGGTGCCGATCTTCGATGCGCCCGCCGCTTCCAGGTTGCGCGCACGGGTAAAGCTCAGCAGCAGGCCGGCGACGGTGGAAAGCATCACCACCCATACAAATGACGAATCCAGCGAGGCCTTGCTGGCCCAACTGACATTGGCACCAAACCAAGCAGCCAGCGGCGTCGCCAGGGCATGCGCAAGACCAACAACACCCAGGCCGACGCCGACGATCACCATCAGGTCGGTCAGGCTTGGATTGCGCGCACTCTTGGCTTCGTATTCGGCGATGCGACGCTTCATGTCATCGATGGCCGAGGTATCGGCACCGCTCTTGGCATCGATCGCCTGCGAGCGGCCAGCCAACCACAGCAACACCGCCATCCACAGGCTGGCGCAGGCCACATCGACGACCGCGATCTGACCGAAGGTGGTCGCATCGACGTTGAAGGTTTCGCGCATGGCCGCCATGTTGGCGCCGCCACCAATCCAGCTGCCGGCCAACGCCGCCATGCCGGCCCAGGTATCACCGGCCACGGTTTCCGGATGGATGAACTTCATCACCTGGAACGACACCGCCGCACCCAGCACGATGCCGACCGTGCCGGTGACGAACATCACCAGCAACTTGGGGCCGAGCCTGGCAATGCCTTTCAGGTCGATGGAGAGCGTCAGCAGGACCAGCGCCGCCGGCAGCAATACGTCACGAGCGATAGGGTTGTAGAGCTTGGTGCTGTGCCCGTCGATCAAGCCGGTGGTGTTGTAGATGGCGGGTATGAAGTAGCACAGCAGCAGTGCCGGCACCCAGGCGAAGACCTTCTTCCAGAACGGGGTTGGGCCGCTGGCCAGCCAGAAGATCAGGGCCAATGTGGCAGCGATCAGGCCGAGGCCGACGATGTCATTGGTGATGAGCGCAGTATTGGGTTCGGTCGGCATAAGGCCTGTTCCTGTCGATCGAAGGGAAATAAAAACGCCACGTTGGTTACGTGGCGTGGGAGGGTGGAGCCTAGCATGGTGGTGTTGTGTGCGGGGTTTGAATGGGGAAAGTGGCGCTTTGCCACTCCCCTCACCCCAACCCCCGCTCCGCGCCCCGGCCCCTGCGCTCACACAAGGGCGTTCAAGGAGCAGCGAACCTGTGTTGCTCCTTTCACCCCGCAAGGGGAGAGGAGCTCAGTGCGCCCCGAGCGCCAGCAATATGTACAACTGCAGCTGTGAAGCCCCTCTCCCCCCGGGAGAGGGGTTGGGGAGAGGGGAAGACGCGCAAAGCGCGCCGCTTCTCACCCAGCCCCAGCCATGGCCCGCAAGGTAATCCCCACCACATAGGCCGCACCGGTACCCACGGCATAACCCAAGGTGCCCAACAGCACACCCACCGGGGCCAAGGCCGGATGGAAGGCAGTCGCCAGCACCGGCGCCGAGGCCGGGCCACCGATATTGCTCTGCGAGGCAATGGCGAAATAGAAGAACGGCACCTTCAGCAGTTTGCCGGCCAGCCACAGCAGCACGATGTGCACGCCGATCCACAGCACGCCCAGCGCGAACAACCACGGCTTCTCCAGCAACGCCAGCAGATCCATCTGCATGCCGATGCAGGCGATCAGGAAGTACAGGAACATCGAGCCCCACTTCGACGCGCCCACGCCTTCCAGCTCGCGCACGCGGGTGAAGCTCAGGCCCAGGCCGATGAAGGTCGCCAGCATCACCACCCACACGAACGGCTTGTCCATGCTCACCGAGCTGGACCAGCTGACGTTTGCGGCAAACCACTCGGCCAGCGGTGCGGCCAGGCCGTGCGCCAGTGCGACCGCACCGAAGGCCACACCGGCCATCACCATCAGGTCACCCAGCGCAGGAATGCGCGCATGCTGTGCCTGGTAGCTGGCCACGCGGTCACGCAGATCATCCAGCGCGCGTGTATCGGCCCCGCTGCGCTTGTCCATGGCCGGTGCACGTGAGGCGAAGAAGATCAGCACCGCCATCCACACGTAACCGACGCCCACATCCACCACCGCGAACTGGCCGAAGGTGGTGGCATCGACCTCGAAGATTTCCTTCATCGCCAGCATGTTGGCACCGCCGCCGATCCAGCTGCCGGCCAACGCTGCCATGCCACCCCAGGTTGCCCCAGCTACCGTTTCCGGATGCAGCCAGGCCATTATCTGGAACGCGACCACCGCACCAAGCATGATGCTCAGCACTGCGGCCACATACATCGCCAGCATCTTCCAGCCAAGGCCAAGGATGCCTTTCAGGTCGATGGACAGCGTCAACAGCACCAGCGCCGCGGGCAGGAACACATCGCGCGCGATCGGGTTGTAGAGCTTGGTGGTTTCGCCATCGATCAGGCCGACGGTGTTGTACACGCCGGGAATGAAGTAGCACAGCAGCAACGCGGGCACGAAGCTGTAGAACTTCTTCAGCAGCGGATTGCTGTTGCCCGATGTCCAGAAAATAACGCCCAAGGTGGCGGCAATCAGGCCGAACACGATGATGTCATTGCTGATGAGTGCGCCTGTTGCGGCTGCCATCATCGTCTATCCCCTTGCATGCAGTGATTGCGGACAAGCCCCCTTGTCCACCTGAAAGAACCTGCCACTTGCGCAACTTCCTGATGAAGGAAGCTTGGTTCGTGCAGAACGTATGGATCCGGCGACTCCATCGCCCTCACCCCAACCCCTCTCCCGGAGGGAGAGGGGCCATGAGCTTGCAACAATGTCCGCTGACCGCTCCCTTCCCCCACATGTGGGAGAAGGTGCCCAGCGGGCGGATGAGGGCAGCTTTCAGCTTCCCTGGAAAAAGAAAGGCATGCCAACGCATGCCTTTCTCCCAACATCATTCGCCGATGTGCTGCTTCAACCAGCCATTGACCGTGTCATGCCACTGCACGCTGTTGTGCGGCTTCAGCACCCAGTGGTTCTCGTCCGGGAAGTACAGGAACTTGGACTCGATACCCTGACGCTGCAGTGCGGTGAACGTAGCCAGGCCCTGCTCCACCGGGATGCGGTAATCCAGCTGCCCCTGCACCACCAGCATCGGCTTCTTCCAGTTGGCGACGTGGTTGACCGGGTTGAACTTCTCGTAGTTCTGCGGCACGTCGTACGGCGTACCGCCCTGCTCCCACTCGGTGAACCACAGTTCTTCGGTGGCATAACCCATGGCGCGCTGGTCGAACACACCGTCATGGTTCACCAGGCACTTCCACGGCTCGTTCCAGTTGCCGGCAATCCAGTTGACCATGAAGCCGCCGTAGCTGGCGCCCAGCGCACAGGCCTTGTCGCCATTGAGGAAGCTGTACTTCTGCTGCGCCGCGGCCCAACCCTTCTGCAGGTCTTCCAGCGGACGATCGCCCCAATGCTGGCTGATCGCATCGGTGAAGGCCTGGCCGTAACCGGTGGAGCCATGGAAATCGATCATCACCACCGCGTAGCCCTGACCGGCATAGGTCTGCGGGTTCCAGCGGTAGCTCCAGCCATTGCCGAAGCTGCCCTGCGGGCCGCCGTGGATCAGGAAGGCCACCGGGTACTTCTTGCCTTCCTGGTAGTTGTGCGGCTTGACCACGTAACCGTGCACGGTCTCATCGTTCCAGCCCTTGAACGAGAACTGCTCGAAGTCACCGAAGTTCACGCCGTCCAGCATTTCGCCGGCGCTCTGGGTGATGGCACGCTGCGGTGCGCCGGCAGCAGTGCTGCTGGTGAACACCTGGTCGCCGCTCTTCAGCGAGTTGCGGGTGAAGGCCAGCGCATCACCGGCGATGTCGAACGACGAGATGCTGCCCTCGCCCACCAGCTTGGTCAGCTCGCCGCTGGCGATGTTCACTGCGAACAGCGGGTGCTCACCCATGTCCTGCGCAGTGGTGTAGATGGTCCGGCCGTCGGCCGACAAGGTGATGCCATCGGCCGAACGGTCCCACTGCGCGGCGATCTCATTGACCTTGCCGCTGGCCAGGTCCATCGCCATCAGGCCGAAGCGGTCAGCCTCGAAGCCGGGGCGCTTCATCGCGCGATAGAACAGGGTCTTGCCGTCGGCGCTGAACACCGGGCCGGCATCCCACGCGGGGTTGGCAGCGGTCAGGTTGACCGGCGCCTGCTTGCCGGCAGCATCAAGCTTGTACAGATCGAAGTTGGTCGACCACGGTTCCTTGCTGCCCTGCACGCGGATGCTGGCCACCACGGTCTTGCCATCCGGCGACCAGACGAAGTCTTCATTGCCGCCGAACGGCTTGGACGGTGCATCGCCGGCCAGCGTCGCACTGATCGCCGATGCGCCCTTCACCGCCGCTGCGCCTGCTGCCGGCAGCGGAGCCACGAACAAGGTGTTGCGGCGGCCGTCGGCCCAGGTATCCCAATGGCGCACGAACATGCTGTCGTAGACCTGGCCACTGCTCTTGTCGGCCTTTTCCTTCTCAAGACGCTTGCTGGTGCAGGCCAGGTCCGAGCCGCAGTCCTGGAACACGCCGCTGCTGAACAGCACGCGGTCGCCCTGTGGCGAGATGCGGTAGCTGTCCACGTCCAGCGCGAAATCGGTGAGCTGGCGCGGCTCGCCGCCAGCCAGCGGCATCACGTACAGCTGCTGGCTGCCGTTCTTGGCGCTGAGGAAGTAGACGTCCTGGCCTTCGATGGAGGCCGAATTGACGTTCCAGCCAGCCGGGGTCAGCTGCTTCGGCGGTGCCATGTCGCGGGTACGCAGGTCACGGATCCACAGGCTGCTGCTGGCCTTGAGGTCGGCATCGACGATGCGCTTGGCGAACACCACCTGCGCACCATTGGCGCTGAGCAGCGGCGCGGACGCGCGGTCCAGCTTGACCATGTCGCGGACTTCAAAACCGCGCGCACTGGCCAATGATGGCAAGGCGGCCAACAGGCACAGCGGCAACAGGGCGTGACGAAGCTTCATGGGCAACTCCCAGGCAAAGGCAAACCCCGATGGTAGGCGGCCAGCCCGCCCCACTGCAAAGGCTTGAAGTCATGCCC
>QFOV01000216.1 GCA_003248565.1 Stenotrophomonas sp. | reverse complement strand
GCTGATCGTCGACCTGTTCTACGAAGGCGGCATCACCCGCATGCTGGAGTTCATCTCCGAGACCGCGCAGTACGGCGATTTCGTCAGCGGCCCGCGCGTTATCGATGCCTCGGTGAAGGCCCGCATGAAGGACGTGCTGACCGACATCCAGAACGGCACCTTCACCAGGAACTGGGAAGCCGAGTACGAAGCAGGCCTGCCGAACTACAAGAAGTTCCAGCAGGCAGACATGGAACACCCGATCGAGAAGGTGGGCAAAGAGCTCCGCGCCAAGATGGTTTGGCTGCAAGCACAGACTGCGTAATCCGCGGTCCCCCACCCGCAACTGGCAAAGGTCGCTGCATGAACACTTCCACCCCCGGTGCGCCCCGTAACGGCGCACGCTGGCTGACGCAGGCCCTGGAAGCCGAAGGCGTGCAAACGCTGTTCGGTTACCCGGGCGGCACCATCATGCCGTTCTACGACGCATTGGTGGACTCCAGCCTCAAGCACATCCTGGTACGACACGAGCAGGGCGCGGCGCTTGCCGCCAATGGTTATGCCCGCGCAAGCGGCAAGGTAGGCGTATGCGTGGCCACCTCCGGCCCGGGCGCGTCCAACCTGGTCACCGGCATTGCCGATGCCATGCTCGACTCGGTACCGATGGTGTGCCTGACCGGCCAGGTCGCTACCCCGCTGCTGGGTACCGATGCGTTCCAGGAACTGGATGTGTTCGGCATGACCATGCCGATCGTCAAGCACAGCTGGCTGGTGCGCAGCGTTGATGAGCTGCCGCAGGTGGTTGCCGAAGCCTTCCGTGTCGCCCGCGAAGGGCGGCCCGGTCCGGTGCTGATCGATCTGCCCAAGGACGTGCAGCTGGGCGATGCCTCGCACCTGCCCGATCACGTGCCGGCCTCGGTGGACCCGGTGCCGGCACCGTCGGCCGAGCGTCTGGCTGCCGCGGTGGAAATGATTGCCACCGCAGAGAAGCCGGTCATCTACGGCGGTGGCGGCATCGGCCTGGCCGATGCGGTTGGCGAGTTCCGTCATTTCGTCGAAAGCTCGGGCATCCCGACCGTGCTGACCCTGCGCGGCCTGGGCGCCTTGCCGGCCAATCACCCGCAGTACCTGGGCATGCTGGGCATGCACGGCACCCGCGCCGCCAACATGGCGGTGCAGGAGTCGGACCTGCTGATCGTGGTCGGTGCCCGCTTCGATGACCGTGCCACCGGCAAGCTGGCCGAGTTCGCCCCGTTCGCCCGCGTCATCCATCTGGATGCCGACGCCTACGAGATCTCGAAGCTGCGCGCGGTCGACATTGCCATCCCCGGCAACGTCAAGACCGGACTGCAGGCGCTGACCAGCATCCGCAGCAGCTGCAACAGCTGGCGCGCACGTTGTGCCGCCAACCGTGAAAAGTTCGCCGCACGCTATGACGCGCCCGGCCACGACATCTACGCACCGGCGTTGTTGAAGCGACTGAGCGAAGTGGCACCGCCGGATACCGTTATCGCCTGCGATGTCGGCCAGCACCAGATGTGGGTGGCGCAGCATTGCCGCTTCAACCACCCGCGCAACCACCTGACTTCCGGCGCGCTGGGCACGATGGGCTTCGGCCTGCCGGCGGCGATGGGCGCGCAGTTCGCCTGCCCCGATCGCACCGTGGTGCTGGTCTCCGGCGATGGCAGCTTCATGATGAACGTGCAGGAGCTGGCCACCATCGCCCGCTGTCGCCTGCCGGTGAAGATCGTGCTGCTGGACAACTCGTCGCTGGGCATGGTCCGCCAGTGGCAGGAGCTGTTTTTCGCCGAGCGTTACAGCGAGATCGACCTGTCCGACAACCCGGACTTCGCCGCGCTGGTGCAGGTGTTCGGCATCCCCGCCACCCGCATCACCCAGCGTGCGCAGGTCGAGGACGCGCTGGCCGCCATGCTGGATACGCCCGGCCCGGCGCTGCTGCATGTGTCCATCGATGCACGCGCCAACGTGTGGCCGCTGGTGCCACCCAACAACGCCAACAGCACCATGCTGGACAGCAACCCAGCCCATGCCAAGGCAGCGCAGGAGAGTTCCAATGCAATACCGGCTTGACCTGGTGCTGAAGCCTGCCGAAGGCGCGCTGGTGCGCGTGATCGGCATGGTCGAACGGCGCGGCTTCGCCCCCAGCAACATCGCCGGCAACCGCAATGCCGACGATGCCGGCCGCTGGCACGTGCAGATGGACATCCACGGCACGCGCCCGCCGGAAACCCTGTGCCACCAGCTGCAGAAGGTCTACGACTGCGAATCCGTGCGGCTGGTACCGGTAGCAGGTGCCAGCGTATGAGCAGCGACGTAAGTGGCGTACCGGTAGTACGCCGCCACAAGCAACGGAGGCGTCTTCTTCAACGCGAACAGTCGACAGCAGGTTCGCTTGTATCCGGTGACGGCCACGTACATGCCTGACCGTGGCCGCGCCAACGCAGTTGCAACACCCGCTGACGCATTGAACGTCAGCGTTGCCGATGTCTTGGCCGCGCAGGCACGCCTGCGCCGTTTCCTGCCGCCTACCCCGCTGCATTACGCGGAACGTTTCGGCACCTGGTTGAAGCTGGAGAACCTGCAGCGCACCGGGTCCTACAAGGTGCGTGGCGCCTTGAACGCGATGCTGGCGGCGCTGGAACGCGGTGACGAGCGCCCGGTGATCTGCGCCTCGGCCGGCAACCACGCCCAAGGCGTGGCCTGGGCCTCGCACCGGCTGGGCGTGCAGGCCATCACGGTGATGCCGCATGGCGCACCGGCCACCAAGATCGCCGGCGTCCAGCATTGGGGCGCCACCGTACGCCAGCACGGCAACAGCTACGACGATGCCTACGCGTTCGCCCGCGAGCTGGCCGAACAGAACGGCTACCGCTTCCTGTCCGCCTTCGACGACCCGGACGTGATCGCCGGCCAGGGCACGCTGGGCATCGAGCTGGCGCCGCATGCACCGGACGTGGTGATCGTACCGATCGGCGGCGGCGGCCTGGCCTCGGGCGTCGCGCTGGCATTGAAGTCGCAGGGCGTGCGCATCATCGGTGCGCAGGTCGAAGGCGTGGACTCGATGGCACGTGCGATCAAGGGCGATGTACGCGAAGTTGATCCGGTGCCGACCCTGGCCGATGGCGTCAAGGTCAAGATCCCGGGCTTCCTCACCCGCCGCCTGTGCGCCAGCCTGCTCGACGATGTGGTCATCGTGCGCGAAGCCGAGCTGCGCGAAACCCTGGTGCGGCTGGCACTGGAAGAACACGTCATCGCCGAAGGTGCTGGCGCGCTGGCGCTGGCCGCTGGCCGCCGCGTCTCCGGCAAGCGTAAGTGTGCAGTGGTATCCGGCGGCAACATCGACGCCACGGTATTGTCGACCTTGTTGTCTGAAGTACGCCCCAGTCCACCGCGCAAACCTCGACGGCGTAACGCCGAACGACTTAGAAGCCGTGTCGTTGCATCGACACAGCGCAGTTCCAGATCCGAATCCCCCCAAATTTCCGTTACCGCCGCAGTCGAGGAGACCCTCTGGTGAATACTCCAACCAACAATACCCCGCGAATTACCATCTTCGACACGACCCTGCGCGACGGTGAGCAATCACCCGGCTGCAGCATGACGCCACCGCAGAAGCTGGTGATGGCAAGGGCGCTGGCGGAACTGGGCGTGGACGTGATCGAAACCGGCTTCCCCGCAAGTTCGCAGTCCGACCGCGAAGCCATGGCCCTGATCGGCCGCGAGGTACGACAGCCGGTCCTGGCAGTGCTGTCGCGCTGCCTGGCCGGCGATATCGAAACCTCCATCAAGGCTCTGGAAGCCGCAGCGCGCCCGCGCCTGCACCTGTTCCTGTCCACCAGTCCGCTGCACCGCGAGCACAAGCTGCGCATCAGCAAGGAACAGGTGCTGGAGTCGGTGCACAAGCATGTGAGCATGGCGCGCGGCTACCTGGATGACGTCGAGTTCTCTGCCGAGGACGCCACCCGCACCGAACTGGACTTCCTGACTGAAGTCACCCAGGTCGCGATCGCCGCCGGTGCGCGCACCATCAACCTGCCCGACACGGTTGGTTTCACCACGCCGGAGGAAATCCGCGCGATGTTCCAGCATGTGATCGCCAATGCGGCCGGCGCTGACAAGGTGGTATTCAGTACCCATTGCCACAACGACCTGGGCCTGGCCGTGGCCAACTCGCTGGCCGCCATCGAAGGCGGTGCACGCCAGGTGGAAGGTTCGATCAACGGCATCGGCGAGCGCGCCGGCAACTGCGCGCTGGAAGAAATCGCGATGGTGCTGAAGGTGCGCAACGCCTTCTACAACAACTTCGACACCGGCTTCGACACCCGCCGCATCGTGCCCACCTCGCAACTGCTGCAGCGTCTGGTCGGCATGCCGGTGCAGCGCAACAAGGCCATCGTCGGTGCCAATGCCTTCGCGCACGAATCCGGCATCCACCAGCACGGCATGCTGCGCAATCGCAATACCTACGAAATCATGCGTCCTGAAGACGTGGGCTGGGAATCCTCGCAGATGGTGCTGGGCCGCCACAGCGGCCGCGCCGCGGTCGAGGCACGCCTGCGTGCGCTGGGCTACTGGCTGGAAGAAGAAGAGCTGAAGCTGATCTTCGAGCAGTTCAAGGCACTGTGCGAGCAGCAGCGCGTGGTCACCGATGCCGACCTGCAGACCCTGATGCAGGGCACCTCCAGCAGCGACGGCTACCGCCTGGCCTCGATGACCATCAGCGATGTCGGCAGCCGTGCCAATGCGCTGGTCGAACTGTCCGATCCGGAAGGCAACCGGGTTGCCGAAACCGCGCAGGGCGACGGCCCGGTCGATGCCTTGTTCTCGGCATTGTCGGCTGCCACCGGCGTGCAGCTGACCCTGGACAGCTACCACGTGCACAGCGTCGGCATCGGCGCCGATGCGCGTGGCGAAGCCAACCTGAGCGTGCGTCACGAAGGCGAGATCCTCGAAGGCACCGGCACCAGCCGTGACATCATCGAAGCCAGCGCGCTTGCCTGGCTGGATGTCACCAACCGCCTGCTGCGCCAGCGTGAAAGCAGCACCACCGAGGAAGCCGTCAGCGCCTGAGCGCGACGGCAGAACATAGGCACCGGAACGAACCAATGAGCTCCGCACCCAAAACCCTGTACGACAAACTGTGGGACGCCCACGTTGTCGTCCCCGAATCCGACAACGCGCCGGCCGTGCTGTACATCGACCTGCACCTGATCCATGAAGTCACCTCGCCGCAGGCCTTCACCGAACTACGCGAGCGCGGCCTGAAGCCGCGCCGCACCGATCGCACCAAGGCGACGATGGATCACTCCACGCCGACCCTGCCGGCCGGCCCGGACGGCAAGCTGCCCTACGCAAGCAAGGCCTCCGAAGCGCAGGTCGAAACACTGGCCAAGAATTGCGCCGAGTACGGCATCGAGCTGTTCGATCTGTCCTCGGCCAACCGCGGCATCGTCCACGTCATCGCCCCGGAGCAGGGTTTCACCCAGCCGGGCATGACCATCGTCTGCGGTGACAGCCACACCTCCACGCATGGCGCATTCGGCTCGCTGGCCTTCGGCATCGGCACCAGCGAAGTCGGCCACGTGCTGGCCACGCAGTGCCTGCTGCAGCGCAAGGCCAGGACCATGGCAATCACCGTTGATGGCGAACTGGCGCCGGGCGTGGGCGCCAAGGACGTGGTGCTGCACATCATCGGTGTGATCGGCGTCAACGGTGGCACCGGCCATGTACTGGAATTCCGTGGCTCGGCGATCCGCGCGATGGACATGGAACAGCGCATGACCCTGTGCAACATGTCGATCGAAGC
>QFOV01000215.1 GCA_003248565.1 Stenotrophomonas sp. | reverse complement strand
TCGACCACGCTGACCAGACCCGCCGCCCTCACTTCCACCGCGCCTTCAAACACGGCCAACTGCAGCGCCTGCTGTTGCAAGCGCACGTTGAAGCGCGTGCCCAACGCACGCAGTCGGGCCGCAGCGGTTTCGACCACGAAGCCACGCCGTGTGTCGGCAGCGGTCTGCACATGGATCTCGCCTTCGTGCAGCCGCAAGCGACGCAGCGCTGGGCTGTAGTCCACGTCCAGCGCACTGCCGGGGGCAAGCCAGACATGGCTGCCATCGGCCAGGCCGGTGTCACGGATTTCCCCGGTAGCGGTACGGTAGTCGGCGGTACGCGCCGACCATTCGTGGCGGATGCGCGGATACTGCCAGCCGATAACGCCAAGCGTGGCCAGCGATGCCAGCCCAGACAACACCCGACGGCGGCTGCTGCTCACCCGACGCGCCGCCTTCAAACCAGCATCGGCTGCCCCACGCTGATGCTCGCCGCGCAGGGGCGCGAACTGGCGGCTGACGGCTTCCACCTGCGCCCAGGCGCGGGCGTGGCGGGGTTCCTGCAACCATTGCCGCCACCGCGCCTGCTGGTCGGCGTCGTCTTCGGCATCAAGCAGCGTGGCGTACCACAAGGCGGCCTGTTCCAGCGCGGCATGATCGGCAGCAGCAGAAGGCGATGGCATGCCTCAGCAACCGTTGCCGGCTTCAAGCAGCACGCAATGCAGCATCGCTCGCGCCATGTACTTCTTCACCATGCGCTCGGACACCTGCAGGCGTTCGGCTATCTCGCGGTAACGCAGGCCATGAAGTTGCGACAGCAGGAAGGCCGAAGCGACCTTTTCCGGCAACTTTTCCAGCATCGCGCTGACCCTGCACAGGGTTTCAATGACGATGGCGCGCTCCTCGGCGGATGGTTCCACTGCCTCGGGATTCGCCGCCAACGCGTCCAGCCACGCCTGCTCGACCTCGCGTCGCCGCCACAGGTCGATGCACATGCCGTTGGCCATGGTGCGCAGGTACTGGCGGGCCTGCGGCGCGCTGGCCAGCGGCACCGGCCGCGACAGCAGGCGCACGAAAGCATCCTGCGCGAGATCGGCGGCATCGGCGCTGTTGCCCAGCCGACGCCGAAGCCAGCCGCTCAGCCAGCCATGGTGATCGGCGTACAGGGTTTCAATCTGTCGATGTGCGGTGAACTCGATTGCAGCCACGGACCCCTGCCCGGCACACGGAACGCCTCTGTGACGAGGCCGCCCCACAAATGAGAATAGTTCGCATTATGGTCAAGCAGCCTCGCCGGCGCAAATCACCGGGCCGGATCAGCCGGGAACATTGGCCGGCTCAAGGAACCAGCTTCATCCAGCGTCACGTCGGCATTGCGGGCCAACGCCTGTGCAGGTCCCCCCGCCCGGCCCGTGTTGCCACTGCCGGCATTCCGCTAGCGCTGCATCAATCCGCGCAGCATCAGTTCCAGTGCAGCCGCGCATTTGCGCAGGCGGACATCGGCATCAGCCCCTTCCGCTATCCAGAACGCAGCCTCGGCCAGGCTGCCGTAGATCAGCGATGCCAAGGCCTGCGCATCCACCTCGGCAATCACGCCCTGGCGAACCAGATCCTCGATCAGCCGCTGCATCGAGTCCACGCAGTGCCGCTGTGAATCCAGCGATGCCCCGCCAAGCACAGCGCGCGCATCGCGCAGGACGATGCGCTGGATCTCCGGTTCAAGCGCCATGTCCAGATAGGCCCGGCAGCGCTGCTGGAAGCCCAGCCAGGGATCGCTTGCGGCGGTGCTGATGGCCTGCAGCCGCGCATCGGTTTCTGCATCGATCTGCTCGACCACCGCGGCCAGCAGGCCCTTCTTGTCCCCGAAGTGGTGATACAGCGCGCCTCGGGTGAGCCCAGCCTGTGCGGTCAGCTCATCCATCGATGCATCCGCATAGCCGCTTTCGGCGAAAACGCGGCGGGCAGTGGCCAATAGCAAGGCGCGGGTTGCCTCCATTTCAACGCGTGTGCGGCGGACCACGGCAATCTCCTTTCATACGGATCGTATGTTTATTTACATTCATTTCGTATGTATGTAGCCTTTTACATACACACCGTATGTATTGTTGTGGCCAGCCATTGCCTTGGCAAGCCGCAGCGCTCCGGAGACCCCAATGGCCAACGCTTATCGCGCCCTCCTCGCTGCACCCGGTACTTCCGGCTTCGCTCTGGCCGGCCTGTTGGCCCGGCTGCCACTGCCCATGACCGGCATCGGCATCATCACCTTGCTGGCGCAGCTGCGCGGCGGTTACGCACTGGCCGGCGCGGTATCGGCCACCTTTGTGCTGGTCTATGCGCTGGCCTCACCGCAGATCTCGCGTTGGGTGGACCGCCACGGCCAGGCAACGGTTTTGCCGTTGGCGTCGGCCGCCAGCGTTGTCGGCATGCTGCTGCTCCTCCTTGCCAGCTACTGGCAGGCGCCGGATTGGCTGCTGTTTCCCTGCGCCGCGCTGGCCGGGTGCATGCCCAGCATGTCAGCGATGGTCCGGGCCCGTTGGACGGCTCTCTACCGTGGGCAGCCACACCTGCAGACGGCCTACTCGCTGGAAACGGTGTTCGATGAAATGAGTTTCATCGCCGGGCCACCGCTGTCGGTTGGCCTTTGCGTTGGTCTGTTCCCGCAGGCCGGCGTGCTGCTGGCCGCGCTGCTGCTGGCCGTGGGCACCGCTGCACTTGCAATGCAGCGGGCAACGCAACCGCAGCTGGTCGCGCATGCCGCAGGCCAGCCCAATCGCTGGCGGAAGTACGGTTACTTGCGCTGCTGATGGTCGCAATGGGCATGATCGTTGGAACCATCGACATCACCAGCGTGGCCTTCGCCGAACTGCTCGACCAACCCATGGCTGCCAGCATCGTGCTGTCGGCCTATGCATTGGGCTCCTGCGCGGCGGGATTGGCTTTTGGTGCGCTGAAATTTGATGCACCGTTGCATCGCCTGCTGCTACGGGGTGGCGCGGCAACGGCACTGACCACCCTGCCCTTGCTGCTGGTGGCCAGCCTGCCAGCGCTTGCGGCAAGCGTGCTGCTGGCCGGCATGTTTTTCGCGCCAACGATGATCGTGGTGATGTCGCTGGTCGAGCGCGCCGTGCCGGACCAGCAACTCACCGAGGGCATGACCTGGTTGTTGGCCGGATTGAATATCGGCGTGGCGCTCGGCGCCGCAGCAACCGGGCAACTCGTGGATCTGGCCGGTGCCCAAGCAGGCTTCGCCATCAGCGTAGGTGCTGGTGCTGCCGTGTTGCTGCTGTCGCTATGGATTGGCCGACGCCTACGGCCTTGCATGCAGCACACCGCCGACGCCTGTTGATACCACCAACACCCAACCGCTGGAACAGACCATGCAAACCCAATCCTCCACGGCAACCGCCGTGGCCCATCCATGGTTGGCCGTTGTCGCCGTCGCCCTGGCAACCTTTTCGGTAGTGACCTCCGAGATGCTGCCGGTCGGCCTGCTTACGCCCATCGCCCATGACCTTGGTACGTCCACCGGCAATGCCGGATTGCTGATCTCGGTGCCGGCCCTGCTGGCAGCACTGTTCGCGCCGTTGGTGGTGATCGCCGCAGGCGGCATCAACCGCCGCTACATCCTGTGCGTGCTGCTGGCTCTGCTGGCGGCGGCCAATGCCGCGTCTGCGTGGGCGCCGACCATGCAGTGGATGCTGGCTGCGCGATTGCTGGTAGGCCTGTGCATGGGCGGGATCTGGGCAATCGCCGGTGGCCTGGCGATGCGATTGGTCTGCGCACAACGTGTTGGATTGGCCACGTCGATCATCTTCGGCGGCGTCGCCGCCGCCTCCGTGCTCGGGGTTCCGTTGAGCGCGTGGGTTGGGGAGATGTTCGGTTGGCGCAAGGCATTCGTCGCTATGGCGCTGCTGAGCACGGCGGTGCTGTTGCTTCAGCTTGCCGTGATTCCCTCGCTACCCGTCTCGGCATCGGTGCAGCTGCGCCACTTCGCCCAGCAGCTGCGCAATCGACGCGTGCAGCGTGGGTTGGTACTGACGCTGTTGCTGGTCGCCGGCCACTTCGCGGCCTTTACCTTTGTCCGGCCACTGCTTGAATTGGTATCTGGCGTGAGCGCCACATGGATCGGTGCGCTGCTGCTTGCCTATGGCATCGCCGGCATCGGCGGCAATTTCCTGGTGGGCGTCCTCGCTCCTCGCAACGTATCCGCCACGGTAGTGGCCATTGCCGCAGGCCTGCTGGCCACGGCTGTCCTGTTCCTCTGCATCGGCGACACCCCAATCATGGGAGGTGCGCTGCTGTTGCTCTGGGGCCTGGCCTACGGCGGGGTATCGGTTGGGCTGATGACCTGGATGATGCAGGCAGCGCCACGCGCCGTTGAGGTAAACAGCGCGCTGTATGTGGGGGTCTTCAATACCGGCATCGCACTTGGCGCCTGGGGAGGCGGGCGAGTGCTGGACCAGCTTGGCCTCAGCGGAACGCTCTGGGCGACCTCGCTGCTCGCAGCCGTTGCGCTGCTGCTGTGCGCCATCAGCTTTGATCGCCGCGGACATCCAGAAGCCGATGACGGCGATTGAATGGGCAACCGCGCAGGCGGCTGCTTGCGGCCTGCGACGCAAGACCGGCCCATACTGCTGCTGGGGTTAACTGGTCTCGCACATGACCTCCGCAACTCGACGAAGGATTGGTTTTCTCAATATTTCGCCAATGCTGAGCCAACACTTCCTGTTCTTCTTTGCGATGCTCGGCGCCTCCATTGGCACCGTCCTCGCATCGTTCCTGTGGTGGCGGGCCAAGGGCGAGCCCAGCCAGCGCTGGCTGGCACTGCTGATCCTGGTCGTAGGGATGCGTACCGGTAAATCGGTCGCCTATTACTTCTGGCCGGACATTCCCCGGGTGTTCCTGCAACTGGGTTTGACCGCCTGCTTCATGATCGGGCCGTGCCTGTTCTTTCTACTGCGTTCGAGCCTGGCCGGTGCTCCCGGTCCACGGCTGGCAGACCGCTGGCACCTCACCGCATTGCTGGCCGTTGCCATCGGGGTAAACGTCTTCCTGCCCTACACCGGCCATCCCGAGCTGTGGCTGCATACCATCACCCCGGCCATCCAATATGTCTGGCTGGGCTACCTGCTGTTGGCCAGTGGACTGCTGTACCGGCACCGCGCCCAGCTCAAGGGCACACCTTCCGGCACGTTGCTGCTGGGAGCGCTGCTCGGCGTGTGGCTGATCTGGGCCGCCTATTTCACCGCGGGCTACACTTCTTACATCGTCGGCGCGCTGTCCTTCACCTTCCTCCTGGCCGCGAGCGTGCTGGTCTACCTGCGCCTGCGTTCCGGCCAGGCGCCGATCGAGCCCTATCAGGACCGGCGGATTTCCGACGACGAAGCCGCCCCCCAGCTGCAGGCGCTGGCCGACCTGATGGCCCGCGAGTGCCTCTACCTCGATCCGGGGCTGACCCTGCCTCGCCTCGCTCGCCGGCTCGGCATTCCGCAGACCCGGTTGTCGCAGCTGTTGAACGACAACAAGCAGACTTCCTTCAAGCAATACCTGGCACAACTGCGTGTCATCGAAGCGAAATCACTGCTGCTGCGACTGCCGCCAAAGCCGCTTGAGCGGGTCGCCGAGGAAGCTGGCTTCCAATCGATGTCCACCTTCCACGCCGCCTTCAAAAAGCTGGAGGGCCTGCCGCCGGGGGCGTTCCGCACCGCTGCCGGAAACTCCTGAAATTGATTCCAGCACTCCGGAATTGCATAGCAAGACATTGATTTAAAAGGGGAGATATAGGCTGCAGGCTCACCCCAACGAGCCGGCGCCATGCCCTTACATCGACTCCTCAAACCGCTGCTGATCCTGCTGCTGTGCGCATGGCAGGGCGGCATTTCCGACGCCGCCGCGAGCGCCGGGTCCGCCCTGGGGCGGTCCTCGACTGACCCGTCGACGCAACAGGCCGGCAGCAACCACCTTGTCGCCAGCAGCGGCCTCGGCGACACCAACCGGGCCGGGCAACAACGCATCCTGTTCATCCTTGCCAGCAGCAAGGTGCACGGCAGCTCCAGCATCCCGGCCAGCATCAGCTTCGGCGAGGTGGTCCATGCCTGGGATACGTTCCAGGCCGCCGGCTATGCAGTGGACTTCGTCACCCCCGACGGCGGCGACGTGCCCATCCTCGACCCCTACGTGGGCAAGGAAGTGGAATCGCGCCTGCAGGACGAGCGCGTCATGCGCGGCCTGCGCAACACCGCCACACCGGCGCAGATCGACCCTGGCCTGTACCGCGCCGTCTATTACGTCGGCGGCAGCAACGCCATGTACGGCGTGGCGGAGAACCGCGCCCTGCAGGACATCGCCATGCATGTCTACGAACGCAATGGCGGGGTGGTCTCGGCCGTGTGCCATGGCACGGCCGGAATCGTGAACCTCAAACTCGCCGGCGGCCAAAGCCTGCTCGCCGGCAAGCGCATCACCGGCTACCCGGAAGAACACGAGGATCGCGACGCCGCCTACTTCAAGGAATTCCCCTTCCTGATCCGGCAGACCGTGCAAGCCCGTGGCGGCCTGTTCCATGCGGTGGACGGCTACGCGCCTTACATCGAAGTCGACGGCCGCGTGATGACGGGCCAGAACTATGCCTCCGCCGCGCCGTTGGCTGCAGCCGTGGTCGATGCGCTGCGCAAGCTTCCCAACCCGCAAACCAGCCCGGCCAGGAGGGACTGAGCGGTCAGAACCCCGTCCAACTCCACGCACATCAACAATCCACACTCCCTAGGAAACCCATGAACACTTCAATCCGATCCACCGTTCTCGCCGCAGCGCTGCTTCTGCTCCCCACCTCGCTGATGGCACAAAACAACGAACATGCCGAAGTTGATCGCGCCATGCAGACCCTGCTGCGCGGCTTCGAAGCAGGCGACGCCAACCTGCTCAGCGGGGTACTGCGGAAGGACGGCGTGGTTATCGGCTATTCGTCCAATCGCGGCGCCGTCGTGATGGAGACCACGGAAGAATGGGCCAAAGGGTTTACCGGCAAGCCAGCGCCGGATGAGGCGCAACGTCATCGCCAATACCGGATCCTGGATGTGACCGACAGCGCGGCCGTGGTCAAGCTCACCCTCGACTATCCGACATGGGACGGCTCGGACTACCTGGCGTTGGCGAAGATCGACGGCAACTGGATGATCGTCAGCAAGTCGTGGAGCGGGAAGCGCAAGACACCGGCAAGCTGAGCAGCGCGCTGCTGCTCGCCTGAGTTGCATGGTGAAGCGCCCGGTGAAAACCGGGCGCTTCGTC
Organism: Stenotrophomonas sp.; assembly: GCA_003248565.1. GTDB lineage: Bacteria > Pseudomonadota > Gammaproteobacteria > Xanthomonadales > Xanthomonadaceae > Stenotrophomonas. Next base: position 1,298 of record QFOV01000215.1, on the reverse strand, counting down.
CATGTGCTGCCGATGGATCCGGATACGTGAACCAGCACGCGGGACGCCCCTTCCTGCGCCGCCCAACACCCCGCCAGCGAGGCCGCCCCTGCCTGTGCGGACCGGCATGACTTCTGGCAGGGATGATAGGTGTTATACCTAACCATAGTATCAACACACCACTCGCCAGAGACGGCATGGACCGGTGCAGGCGCGCACCCCTGCTGCATGAGCGCGGCGGGGCCAACAACATCAGCATCCAGGGGAACCGATGAGCACAGGAAAAATGAAGGTATGGCTGCTGGCAACGTTGCTGGCCGCCGCCAGCTTGGCCGAGGCCAGTGAAGTGATGGTGGACCGCGGCGCCTACAAGCTGAGCGCCGAGCGGTCGGGAACCGGGTCGGTCACGGTGGTCTTCGAGTCGGGCTTCGGCCAGGGCAAGGACACCTGGAAGGATGTGATCGCTGCGCTTGGCTCCGACTACCGTAGCATCAGCTATTCCCGCGCGGGGCTTGGCAAGTCGGGCAGCGATGGCAAGCCCAAGGACATCGACGCCCACCTCGTTGACCTCGGTGCCGTGATCAGTGACCTCGCCGATGGACAGAAGGTCGTGCTGGTCGGCCATTCGTATGGTGGACTGCTGGCCACCGAGTTCGCACGCCGCCATCCGCACCAACTGCAGGCGCTGGTCCTCGTAGACCCGGCCACGCTGGGCCAGCGACACGCGTTCAAGCAGGCCGATGCAGCACGCGTACTGGCCGATGATGCCGCCCTGCTGGGCATGCTCCCGCCGCCCATGGCCGCCGACTACCGGGCATTGATCACCCAGCTGGATGCGCGTGGCGCGCAGACGCCGAACGTCATGCCGGACCTTCCGGTCGCGCTGCTCACCGCCACGCAGGTCGCCGCCGAACCCTTCGTTTTCGAGGAAACAGCTGCCGGCAAAGCGCTGTGGAAGGCGCAGCACGCCGCATTGTTCAGTGCCTTCGACCGTGGCTTCCACCGCTACTTCGTCATCGGCCACAACATCCACCGCGAGAACCCGGCAGCGGTTGCCGACGCGATCAGGGACATTGCAGGCAGGCGTTGAACTGCCGGCTCCGTGGGACTACTGCCAGTACACAGCGAAGCGCAGGTAACACCTCACCATCACCGGCACGCAGCGGGCATTGATCGCAGTGCCGTGCCGCCACCGCCTTGAATGATTGAAGAGACGCGACCGAAATGAAGAGACTGGCTGCCTTGTTGATGCTTCTTCCGGCTTTGGCGCTTCCGCTAGTGGCGCAGGCGCAACCGCGATCGTCACAAGCAGTGCATGC
>QFOV01000214.1 GCA_003248565.1 Stenotrophomonas sp. | reverse complement strand
CGCAGCAGGTCCAGGCGCTGGTCGGTGCGGGTGGACAGGTCGGTGAGGTTGCGGCCGAAGCCATCGATGCGGATGTCCTGCTGCCGCGCCATGGTTTCCAGCTGTTCGCGCAGTTCGCCGCGGCCGCTGCGCTGCTCTTCGCGCAAGGTGCTTTCCAGCGCGGTGTTGTCATTACGGCGCAGCAACAGCAGCAGCTGCAGCACGAGGACGACGACCAGCAGGCCGCCAAGGATCAGGGTTTCGGTTTGCATGGGGAGAAGTGTAGCCCTGCCTGTCTCAGAAGCTGATCCTGCAAGCAGCCGACCGCTGACGAAAACAGCCATCGGCGCCTATCTGCGATCATGTGCACCCCACCCGCCGTATCCCCACCATGAAGTTGCCCTCCCTGCTGTTGTCGAGCCTGCTGTGCCTGCTGCCGATGGCCGCCCTGGCCAGCGACTCGCAGACCATCACCTCGCCCCACGCCCTGCCCGCCAATGACGCGCGGCCCAAGGTGTTCCTGGCTGGCAGCATCGAGATGGGCAAGGCGGGCGATTGGCAGCAGCAGGTGCAGGCCGCGCTGGCCGACCAGGGCGTACTGATGCTCAATCCACGCCGCGCCGACTGGAACCCGGCCTGGCGTGCCGAGGCGGATGAACCCGAGTTCCGCCGCCAGGTGGAGTGGGAGCTGGCCGCACTGGAACAGGCCGACATCGTGCTGATGTACTTCGCCCCCGGCACCCAGAGCCCGATCACCCTGCTCGAATTCGGCCTGTATGCGCGCTCGGGCAAGCTGCTGGTGGCGGCACCCGCGGGTTATTGGCGCAAGGGCAACCTGGACATCACCGGTGACCGCTACGGTGTGCCGCGTTTTGATGACCTGCAAGCGTTGATCGACGCGGTGAAGCAGCGCATCGCCACGCAGCGCGCGCGCTGATCCCCACGGAGAACCACCATGCCGTGGATGGGTATCAACGACCTGGGCACCTTCGTGGTGGCCGTGATCCTGTTCCTGATGTTGCCGGGCCCGGGCACCTTCACCCTGCTCACCGCCACCGCGCGCGGCGGCGTGCGTGCCGGTTACGCCACCCTGGCCGGGCTGATGCTGGGCGACCAGATCCTGATCGCCATCGCCGCCACCGGTGTGGCGGCGCTGCTGCAGGCCCATCCGATGCTGTTCGCCGCGCTGCGCTACGTCGGCGCGGCCTACCTGATCTGGGTCGGCATCAACCTGCTGCGTGAACCGACGGCAGCCGCAGGCGAGGCTGCGCCGGTACAGCACGGGCGACGCTGGTTCCGCCAGGCTTTGCTGGTCGGCGTGCTCAATCCCAAGGCGATCCTGTTCTACATGGCCTTCTTCCCGCTGTTCATCGACCCGATAAGGCAGCGCGGTGCGCTGACCCTGGCGACGATGGCGGTGCTGATCGCCCTCCTCAGCATCGGCTGGTGCTCGGTGCTGATCTTCGGCGGCCAGTTCATCGCCCGTCGCCTGGCCGGCTATCCGCGTGTTGGCGTATGGCTGCGGCGCGGGGTTGGCGTCTGTCTGGTGGTGTTCGGGCTGCGTCTTGGCATAGCCGAGTGATGTTGCTGCAAGGCCGCGGCTGACCGCCAGCAGGCCACCACAGCGGCGTAAGCTCGTTTGGCGGGGCCGCAGCCCGGCCTGGAGCGATGGTTTTTATGCCGAATTCGGCACATTGACATCCATTCGCGGTAAAAGCGCGCCAAATGACGGGTTTTCCTAGCTTTGCTGCACTGCGTTACGCCAAACTCGGCCGCTTCCCCGAACCACCACGAACCGTGAGGTCCGCATGCAATCCTGGCTCCGGCGCAAGCCCATCGACCAACTCACTGAACACGAAGAAGGCCGTCGGCTTGTTCCAACGCTGAGCTGGCCCCATCTGGTCGCGCTTGGCATCGGCGCCATCGTCGGCACCGGCATCTACACGCTGATCGGCGTGGGTGCGGACAAGGCAGGCCCTGCGGTGCTGCTGTCCTTCATCATCGCCGGCGCGATCTGCGCCTGTGCGGCGCTGGCCTATGCCGAGCTGTCGACGATGATGCCGGCCGCAGGCAGCGCCTATACCTACAGCTACAGCGCACTGGGCGAGACCATCGCCTGGGTGGTTGGCTGGAGCCTGATCCTGGAGTACTCGCTGGTGGTCAGCACGGTGGCGGTCGGCTGGTCCGGCTACTTCGTCGGCTTCCTGGAATGGCTGCACACCTCGTTCGGCTGGAACGTGGCCTTGCCGCAGGCCCTTGCTGCCGGTCCGCATGTTGAAGGCGGCTTCCTCAACGTACCGGCCATCGTCATCACCTTCCTGGTCGCCGGCATGCTGATGGTCGGTACCAAGGAGAGCGCCACCCTCAACGCCGTGCTGGTGGTGTTCAAGCTGATCGCGCTGGCGGTGTTCGTCGCGGTTGCGCTGCCGGCCTTCGACAGCGCCAACCTGCAGCCGTTCATGCCGTATGGCTTCCCCAAGTCGATCAGCGCCGATGGCGTCGAACGCGGGGTGATGGCGGCAGCAGCAATCATCTTCTTCGCCTTCTACGGCTTCGATGCGATCTCCACCGCGGCCGAGGAAACCAAGAACCCCAAGCGCGACCTGTCGATCGGCATCATCGGTTCGATGGTCGGCTGCACCATCATCTACCTGCTGGTGGCGCTGGCCGCCGTCGGTGCGATGAGCTACACCGTGTTCGGCAAGAGCGCCGAGCCGCTGGCGCTGATCATGCGCGAACTCGGCCATGGCACCGCCGCACTGGTGATCGGCATCGTCGCCATCATCGCGCTGCCGACCGTGCTGCTGGCGTTCTTCTACGGCCAGAGCCGCATCTTCTTCGTGATGTCGCGTGACGGCCTGCTGCCGCGTGGCCTGTCCAAGGTCAACCAGCGCACCGGTACGCCGGTGGTCATCACCCTGTTCACCGCGGTACTGGTGGCTGCGCTGGCCGGTGTTGCGCGCCTGGATGAAATCGCCGCGCTGGCCAATGCCGGCACCCTGGCGGCGTTCACCGCGGTCGGCCTGTGCCTGCTGGTGCTGCGCAAGCGCGAGCCCAACCGTCCGCGTACCTTCCGCACGCCGCTGGCGTGGGTGGTGGGGCCGCTGGCGATCGGCGGCTGCATCTACCTGTTCATCAGCCTGCCGATGCGTACCCAGTTGTGGTTCCTGGCGTGGAACGTGTTTGGCTTGCTGGTCTATGCCGTATACAGCCGCCGCAATGCGGTGCTGGGGCGTAGCAAGTAATCCACAGGTTGTTGTGGATAAGACGAAAAGCGGGCTTCGGCCCGCTTTTTGTTTTTGGGGTTTGTTGGTTCTGCTCGAAGAGCACCCCTCCCCAGCCCTCCCCTTGCCTGCGGCAAAGGGAGGGAGCCGCTCTGCCCCCTCCCTTGCGCGTAGCGCAGGGGAGGGTTGGGGAGGGGTGCCTTTGCTTCAAAGCTCTAAAGCCTCAAGGCTCAACTCCACCTGTGGACAACCCACTTATCCCCAACAACATGTGGATAAAAACAAAGCGGGCCTGAGCCCGCTTCGTCATTCCACGCATCAACAGCGCGCGATCAAGACTTCTTCTGCGCCGCCGCGTAGTCCTGCGTTTGGCGCATCACCCGCAGCACGTTGCCGCTCCAGATGTTGCCGATCTGCGCGTCGGTCAAACCACGGCGCTGCATCCAGGCGGTGATCTTGGGCAGGTCAGCCGCGTCTTCCATGCCGGTCACGCCGCCGCCGCCGTCCCAATCCATGCCGATGCCAACGTGATCCGGGCCGACCACGTCGAGCATGTGGCCGAAGTGCTGGAAGAAATCATCCAGCGTGGCCTTGCGCCGCGGGTATTTCTGGTCGAGCTCGGCCATTGCCTTGCGCAGTTCCACGCCCTTGGCCATGGTCATGTTCTCCCAGCCGCCGAGGCGCTTTTCCAGTTCCTCCTCGGCCTGCTTGCGCTCGGCGCTCTTGGTTTCATCGACCAGATAGCCGCCGTAGGCATTGGCCTGGATCACGCCGCCCTTGGCCGCCAGTTGGCGAAGGCGCGCGTCGTCCAGGTTGCGCGGGTGGTTGAACACCGCCTTGGCCGAGCTGTGCGAGAGGATGAAGGGCACCGGCATCATCTCGATCAGGTTGTCGAACACCGCATCCGAAGCGTGCGACTGGTCGATCACGATGCCCAGCTTCACCGCCTCGTTGACCAGCGCCTTGCCAGCCGGGCTCAGGCCATTCCATTCGGCGCCCTTGGGATCGGTGGCCGAATCGGCGAACTCGTTGTTGGCGAAGTGCACCGTCGACATCAGCCGCAGGCCAGCCTTGTAGTAGTAGCTCAGCAAGGTCGGGTCGGCGACCAGCGGGCTGCCGTTCTCCATGCTGATGTAGACCACACGCTTGCCGGCCGCCTTGATCCTTGCAGCATCGTCAGCCGTCAGTGCCAGCTGGAACTTGTCCGGGTTGGCGGCCAGCATCTCGTGGATTTCCTGCATGCGCTGCAGGCCGTGGTCGCGCTCGGCGATATGCGCGGCCGGGCTGCGATCGCCCTGGTCGGTATAGATGGCGAAGAAGCCGCCATCCAGCGCGCCCTCGACCATGCGCGGGTAGTCCACCTGCGACAGCGCATTGTGGTCGTGGCGCTGCATGATGTTGAAGTCGGCACGGCCGAAGTTGGCCGGCGTATCCAGATGCGAATCCAGGGTCAGCAGCTTGTGCTGCAAGGCGCTGGCCTTGCTCAGCTCGGCCTGGCTGAATTCCACCGCCGAAGCTGCCAGTGGAACGCACAACGACAGGGATACCAGCAGGGACAGGGGACGCAGCGTCATGAGGCCTCACCGTGAAGGGAAAGGCCAGACCTTAGCGCCCAAGCGGAGCTGCGGGCCAGTGACTGACGGCATGGAGGAGTTTTTTGTAGCGCCGAGCCATGCTCGGCTGGAGCTTTACCGGGAAAGCCCCTGCCGAGCATGGCTCGGCACTACCGCTTTGGCCCCTCTCCCGCTTGCGGGGTGAGAGGGGGCAGCTTGCGAACCACTGGTTCGCGGCCCATCGAACGCCCTTGCGCCAGCGCAAGGGCCGGGGCGCGGAGCGGGGGTTGGGGTGAGGGCAGCCTTTCGCTTGTAACGCCCCTGCCGAGCATGGCTCGGCACTACCTGTGCCGGGCCCTCCCTTTCGCGCAGCGAAGGGGGTGAAGAAGGCCTGCTTGCGCGCCATTGGCGCGCGGCCTGATGAACGACCGAAGGCTGTGCCTTCGGGCCGGACGGGTTGGGAGGGGTGCCGTTGCCTGCTCAGTCCAGCACGCGGCAGAACACCGCCTTGAGGTAACGCGATTCCTGCACGTGCGCCATGAACGGGTGGTCCGGGCCAGCGCCGGCTACCTTCAGGATCTGGATGGTGCGGCCCGAGAAATAGGCGGCACGGCGCAGCATGTCGAGGAACTGGTCCTCGGCCACCAGGCCGGTGCAGGAGAAGGTGGCAAACAGACCGCCGGGCTTGACCACGCCCAAGGCCAGCTTGTTCATGTCCAGGTACTTCTTCAACGCGGTAATGACCTGGTCGCGGTCGCGGGTCATCTTGGCCGGGTCGAGGATCACCACGTCGTACTGGTCGCCACGGTTGGCCGCATCACGCAGCCACGGGAAGATGTCGGCCTGCACGAACTTGGGCTTGGCGTTGTTCAAACGCGCATTGCCCTTGGCGATATGGATCACGTCCTGGTCGATGTCCACGCCCAGTACCTCGGCCGCACCGCGCGCTGCGGCGTACACCGCAAAGCCACCGGTGTTGCAGCACAGGTCGAGCACGGTCTTGCCTTCGACCTGCTGGCTCAGCCACTCACGGTTCTCGCGCTGGTCGGCGAAGAAACCGGTCTTGTGC
>QFOV01000213.1 GCA_003248565.1 Stenotrophomonas sp. | reverse complement strand
TCAGAACGTCAAGCAGATCTCCGAAAACCGCTTCCGCGAAACCTTCGGCCGCTACTACGAAGAGTTCAATGTCGGCGACATCTACGAGCACCGCCCGGGTCGCTCCATCACAGAGACCGACAACACCTGGTTCACCCTGCTGACGATGAACACCCATCCGATGCACTTCGACAAGGAATACGCCAAGGCATCGGAGTTCGGCAAGGTCATCGTCTGCTCGCCATTCACCGTGGCGCTGATGGTCGGCATGAGCGTTACCGACGTCAGCCAGAAGGCCGTGGCCAACCTGGGCTGGAGCGAGATCAAGATGACCCACCCGCTGTTCGTCGGTGACACCCTGGTGGCCGAATCGGAAGTGCTGGAAAAGCGCGAATCCAAGTCGCGTCCGGGCGCTGGCATCGTCACTTGCCGTACCGATGGTTTCAACCAGGACGGCAAGCTGGTCTGCACCTTCAACCGCACCATGCTGATCGCAAAGCGCGGCCATTCGGTGGAAGACAAGGTCAACTACTGAGGCGCAATGATGAGCACCGAACCGGAACAGCTGTGGGGCCCTGAGGAAGAACAGGCGTTGCTGGATTCGATCGACCACTGGGTCGAGAAATCCGTTGCGCCTATCGCGCAGGAATACGATCAGGAGGACAAGTACCCGCATCACCTGGTCGAGGAGATGAAAGACATCGGCCTGTTCGGTGCCACCATCTCGCCCGAATATGGCGGCCTGGGTTTGCCGGCGCGCATCTACGCCAAGATCGTGATCAAGGTGTCCTCGGTATGGATGGCGCCGACCGGCATCTTCAACTCGCACCTGATCATGGCCGCAGCCATCGAGCGCTGCGGCACCGAGGCGCAGAAGCGCAAGTACCTGCCGCGCATGGCCACCGGCGAGCTGCGCGGCGCGTTGGGTTTGACCGAGCCGAATGCCGGCACCGATCTGCAGGCAATCCGCACGGTCGCCAAGCGCGAGGGCGATCACTATGTCATCAACGGTGCCAAGACCTGGATCACCAATTCCATGTACGGCGACATGGTGCTGCTGCTGGTCAAGACCGACCCGGAGGCGCAGCCGCGCCACAAGGGCATGACCATGTTCATTGCCGAGAAGGGTGAGGGCTTCATCGTCGCCAAGAAGCTGAAGAAGTCCGGTTACCGCGCCATCGACACTTGCGAGCTGGTGTTCCAGGACTACAAGGTGTCGGCTGACTGCATGCTCGGCGGCGTTGAAGGCCAGGGCTTCCAGCATGCGGTGGGTGGCCTGGAGTTGGGTCGCATCAATGTGGCGGCGCGCGGCTGCGGCATTGCCGAGGGCGCACTGCGCCTGTCGGTGCGCTATGCGCAGGAGCGCATGACCTTCGGCAAGCCGATCGCCGAGCACCAGGCCATCCAGCTCAAGCTGGGCGAGATGGCCGCCAAGGTTGAAGCGTCGAAGCTGCTGATCGAGAGCGCGGCAAATGCCTACGACAAGGGCGAGCGCTGCGACATGGAAGCGGGCATGGCCAAGTACTTCGCTACAGAGACGGGTGCGTACTGCGCGCAGGAAGGCATGCGCATCTTTGGCGGCTATAGCTATTCAGTGGAATACGACATCGAGCGCTTCCACCGCGACGCCATGCTGATGTGCATCGGTGAAGGCACCAATGAAATGCAGCGCATCATCATCGCCAAGCAGCTGGTGGCAAGAAACAAGGTCTAACAGCCCAAGCAGACCAAAGCCCCTCTCCCAAATGCATCAAACGCAAAGCCCCTCTCCCGCCTGCGGGAGAGGGGTTGGGGTGAGGGGAAGCTCTACGAGCGAAGTCAAAAGCTCCCCTCATCCGCCCTCCGGGCACCTTCTCCCGCAAGCGGGAGAAGGGATAGATCAAAAGCCGAAGCCACGGCGACAGCCAAAGCCAAAGCCAAAGCAAAAGCAAAAGCAAAAGCCAATGCAAAAGCCAATGCAAAAGCAAAAGCAAAAGCAACAGCAACAGCAACAGCAATAGCCAAAACCAAAGCAACAGCCAAGTAGACGCAACAGCAGCATCCCTTCACCGCGGTCCTCAACCGCCGCGGTGCTTTTTACAAACCAGAGGCCACACATGAAAGACCTTCCCCTGCAGGGACTGCGCATCCTTGCCGTCGAACAGTACGGTGCTGGCCCCTATGGCTCGATGCATCTGGCCGACCTCGGCGCGGAAGTCATCAAGATCGAGTCCCCGCCGGGCGGCGACGTGTCGCGCGCCACCGGCCCGTACTTTCTGGGCGAAGGCGACAGCCTGTTCTTCCAGACCTTCAATCTCAACAAGCGCTCGTTGCGACTGGATCTGAAAGCCGCCGAAGGCCGCGAGGTATTCGAGAAGCTGGTCGCCAGCGCAGACGCCGTGCTCAACAACCTGCGCGGCGACCAACCCGGCAAGCTCGGCCTGGACTACGCCACGCTCAGCAAGCTCAACCCGAAGATCGTCTGCGCCCACCTGTCCGCCTATGGGCGCGACAATGAGCGCGCCGCATGGCCGGGCTACGACTACCTGATGCAGGCCGAAGCCGGCTTCATGGCCTTGACCGGCGAGCCGGACGCGCCACCGGCACGCTTCGGTCTGTCGATGGTCGACTTCATGACCGGCACCACGATGTCGATGGGCCTGCTCGCCGCCATCATCGGCGCGATGCGCACTGGTCTTGGTCGCGATGTCGATGTCAGCCTGTTCGATGTGGCTTTGCATCAGCTGAGCTATCCGGCCACCTGGTACCTCAACGAAGGCCACCGCACCGAGCGCCTGTCGCGCAGTGCGCACCCGTCCACCGTGCCCTGCCAGGTCTATCGCACCGCCGACGGCTGGGTGATGGTGATGTGCATGCTGGAGAAGTTCTGGCAAACCTTCGTTGAAGGCATCGGCAGCCCCGCCTGGGCCGCAGAAGCGCGCTTCGCCACTTTCGCCGAGCGTCGTCAGGTGCGCGATGAGCTGACCGTGCTCGTCGACGCAATCCTCAGCACCCAGACCACCGCTTACTGGACACAGAAGTTCGCCGGCCGTATTCCAATCGCGCCGGTGCTGGATATCGCCCAGGCGCTGGACAATCCCTATGTGCGCGATGTTGATATGTTGCAGAACGTCGAGCATGCACAGGGGACGCAGCGCCTGCTGCGCAACCCGATCAAGCTCGATGGCCAGCGCCTGAGTGGCAATGCCTGCCCGCCGCTCAACGCCGATGCCGATGCATTGCTGCGCGAGCTGGGCTACAACGATGCAGACCGCGCGCGTCTGCTCGGGGCATGAGGCAACGGAGTCGAAAATGAAACTCGAAGGTGTACGCGTACTCGATCTGTCGCTGTTCCTGCCTGGGCCGCACCTGACCATGGTGATGGCCGATCACGGTGCCGATGTGATCAAGATCGAGCCACCCAGTGGTGAGCCGGTACGCGAGGTCGGCTTGAAGCAGGCCGGTGTTTCCACCTGGTTCCGCAATACCCATCGCGGCAAGCGCTGCATCGTGCTGGATCTGAAAAGCGCGGATGGCAAGGCCGCATTCGCCAGGTTGGTCGAGTGGGCCGATGTAGTGGTGGAAGCGTTCCGGCCCGGTGTGGCCCAGCGGCTTGGCATCGACTACGCCAGCTGCAAGGCGATCAATCCGAAGCTGGTGTACTGCTCGATCAGCGCCTTCGGCCAGACCGGGCCCAAGGTCAATCGTCCCGCGCATGATCTGGCGATGCAGTCCGATACCGGCGTGGTCAGCCTGAATCGCGCACCGGATGGCACGCCGGCCATGCCGCATATGCCGGTGGCCGACATGGCCGGCTCACTGATGGCGCTCAACGGCATCCTGATGGCCTTGTTCCGCCGCGAACGCTCGGGTGAGGGCGACTACATCGATCTGTCGATGCAGGACGCCTTGATGGCGTGGTTGCCGAACGTGCTGGGCCCGCCGTTCGCACTCGGTCGCGACCCGGTGGTCAAGGAAGAACGCAGCTGGGGCGGCAATGCGCTGTACAAGCTCTACCGCTGCGCCGACGACCGCTGGATCGCACTCGGCGGTGCCGAGCACAAGTTCGCCGAGAACCTGTTGAACGCGCTAGGCCGCGCTGATCTGATCCATCTCTGCCATCTGCCACCGGGCAGCGGTCAGGACCCGGTCAAGGCTTTCCTGGCCGAAACCTTTGCCCGCCGCACCTTGGTGGAGTGGACGCTGTTCCTGCACGACATCGACGTGTGCTGGGCACCGGTCAAGACGCTGACCGAAGCTTTCAATGATCCGCACACGCGTGCGCGCGAAATGGTCTGGACCGATGCACAGGGCGGAACCCACCTGGGCATACCGATCAAGTTCGCCAACGAACCGGGCCGTATCAATCCGCAGCTGGACGACGTGGGTCAGTCCACCGCAGCCGTATTGGCTGAGCTGGGTTTCTAGCAAGCTGCAGGACCTGCTCCCTCCCTTGCGCAGCGCGCAGGGGAGGGTTGGGGAGGGGTAGCTCTTGCCTCAAGCACCACCCCAAAAAACTCAGGCATCGCTACCAATATCGCTGGTTTCATCGGTCACGCTGGCTGCATGACGGCGGCGCTGCGCGATCTGCCGCGACTTGGCCTCGATGGCCTCGTTGTCGCGCTTGTTCTTGCGGTACAGCGCATAGCCGATCAGGCCCAGGCCAACCGCCGCAACGGCGACGGTAGCGGTGGGGTTGCGCTTGGCGACGCGGGTGACGGCACGGCCGCCGGTCTTCATCGCACCAATGGCGGCACCGGTCTTGAGCCATTCGGCTGCGCTGGAACCACCGTGCTTGATGTTGCCACCGGCGCTGTTGACCAGTTCCAGTGCACGTTCCAGTGCCGGGCCGGTGATATCGCTGAACTTGCTCATGTGGGGACTCCATGTAGATGAGGGCCAGACCCTCATTCTTACCAGAGGGCCGTGTACGGGATGTTAGCCGGGAAGGGTTGTGCGTTGTTGTGGACGGCTGAAGCGGGAGTAACGAGCACTGCGAAGGTCAAAGGCTACCCCTCCCCAACCCTCCCCTGTGCTTCGCACAAGGGAGGGGGCAGAGCGGCTGCGCTGCTCTGACAGATTGCCAAGAACCGCCCCCTCCCTTTGCCGCAGGCAAGGGGAGGGTTGGGGAGGGGTGCTGTTGCTGTTGCTGTTGCTTTTGCTCTCGCTTCCGCCTTTGCCCCAAAACCCAAGCAACCCCAATCAAGTCCCCCGAGGCTTCGCCCTATGCGTCGCCGTAGCACTCCAGGGATCATCTGGCCACGGATGCCGTGGATAACGCCCCTTCATTTCTTTCTTAACTTCGGCATAAGTGTTCTGCCAGAAATTGCGCAGGTCACCAGTCACCTGCAATGGCTTTCCACCCGGCGACAGCAGGTGCAACAGCAAGGGCACGCGCCCATCGGCAATACGCGGCGTATCGGCCAGGCCAAACAGCTCCTGCAGCTTCACCGCCAGTACCGGTGGGCGCGGACTGACGCCGTCATCATCCAGCGCGTACTCGATGCGTCGCTCCATCCCCGAAGGGACGCTGATACGCGTCGGCGCATGACGATCCACCAGTTGCCGCTTGCTCCAGTCGATGCCGGACTTCAGGGCTTCGCCGAGCTCTTCCTCGGAAAGGGCTTCCAGGCGCGTCTTGCCGTTGAAGGCTGGCAACAGCCAATCGTCCAACGTCTCCAACAGCGCCGCATCGGATAAGTCGGGCAGTTCGAGCTCCGGCATCCAGCGTCGCAGGCCCAGCACCCGCCAGCGCAGCTGCTGCAGGTTCTCGGTCCACGGCAATGCCTCCAGGCCCAGTTCGCGTACCGCATCTGTCAGTGCGCGTGCAGCGCGTGCCGGGTCCACCTGTCCTGCCGGGCGGCTGTCCAGCACGATGCGCTCGAAGCTGCTTTCACGACGCGCTTCCAGTGCGCGCTTGGCGCTGTTCCAGCGCACC
>QFOV01000003.1 GCA_003248565.1 Stenotrophomonas sp. | reverse complement strand
TACCTGTGTGACGGTGGAGCGCAGCACGCCGCAGTCCACCAGCGCAGCGACTTCATTGAGAATCCGGTGCTGGGCGATCTGGTCCGGGGTGGCGTACAGCGGGCGGGTGAACACCATTTCCCAATGCAAAGACACGCTCTTGGCTTTGAACGGCGCGGCATCGAGTGTGTCGTGGTCATCGATGATGGCCAGCCGACCGTGCGGCGCGATCAACTCGGCTAACTCATGCAGGTGTTCGGCAGTGTTCGACAGCGCTGCGATGTGGTTGACCGGTGGCACCGGCAGGGCAGCGATCTGTGCCGGCAGCGGCTGCCGGTGGTCGATGACATGGTGGGCGCCCATGGCCAGGCACCAATCGCGGCTCTGCGCGCGTGAGGCGGTGGCGATCACGGTCAGGTTGGTCAGTCGCCGCGCGAGTTGGATCAACATCGAGCCGACACCGCCTGCGCCGCCGATCACCAACAGGCTGCCGCTGGCAGCCGACTTGCCGCGGACGACACCCAGACGCTCAAACAGCAACTGCCATGCGGTCAGCGTCGCCAATGGCAATGCAGCAGCGTCAGTGAAGCCGAGCGTGCCGGGCATATGACCGACGATGCGCTCGTCGACCAGTTGGTATTCGGCATTGCTGCCGCTGCGATCGAAGCTGCCCGCGTAGTAAACCGCTTGTCCGGGCTTGAACAGGGTGACCGCCTCGCCAACGGCGTCGATGACTCCGGCGGCATCCCAGCCCAGCGAACGGACGGCATCAGGCACAGCGACCAGGCCAGCGCGGACTTTCACATCCAGGGGATTGACCGAGACCGCGCGCACTGCCACACGCAGATCGTGCGGTCCGGGTTGCGGGCAGTCGACATCGACGTCGAGCAGACACTGTGGATCGGCCAGGCTGGAGCCACGATGGAAGGCGATGGCGCGCATGCGTGCAGTGGAGGTCGTCATCAGCGCGCCTCCATTGCGGCGTAGACCGCATCGCGCAGATCAGTGACGAAGCGACCGGACATGCCTTCGTACAGCGTATTGGTGAAGGCCACCACGCTCAGCCCCTGTGCCCGGTCCACGAACCAGGAATGGCCGTAGGCACCTCCCCAGCGCCAGGTGCCCGGCGACTCCGGTGTGGCAGCCAGCGCCGGGTCGCGCAGCACCGAGAAGCCGAGGCCGAAGCCGAAGCCCGGTGCGCTGGGCAGTTCCAGGCCGTTGGTCTGGTCGCGGCCCATTTCAGCGATCAGTTCGGCGGGCAGCAGGCGATTGCCGCTTGCTCGCAGTGTTTCCAGTAGAAGCAGCAGATCGCCTGCAGTGCCGGCCATACCAGCGCCAGCCGAAGGGAAGGCCTGCGCGTCGAAGATACGTGCCGGGCTGTAGGTGATGCCGATGGCGCCATCGAAGGGCGAAACAATCTCACCTTCGGCCAGCAGGTGTGGCTGCGGGGCGTCGCTTACATAGGCCGTTGCCACGCGTTGCGGGTCGGCGGCGACGAAGCCGGTATCGCCCATGCCCAGCGGACCGGTCAGCAACTGCTGCACGGCCTGCTGCAGCGGTGTGCCATGGATGCGTTCGATCAAGGCACCCAGCACATCGGTTGCCAGCGAGTAGCCCCAGGCGCTGCCGGGCTCGTATGACAGCGGTACTTCGGCGATGCGACGCAGGTTGTCCTGCAGGCTGATGGCGGAGGCATCCATGCCATCGGAGACGCCGGCCCGTGCATACGGACCGTCCGCATCTGGTTCGAAGAAGCGGTAACCCAGACCGGCGGTATGGCTCAGCAGCTGCCGCGCGCTTATCCGTGCGGGACGGCCGTCGGCCAATCGTGGTCGGAATTCCGGCAGCCAGCGTTCGATGCCGGCATCCAGGTCAAGTTTGCCCTGTGCCACCAGCACCATGGCTGCAGCGGAAACGATGGGCTTGCTGACCGAAGCCAGCCGGAACACGGTGTCCACGCGCATCGGACGCGCGCTGGCGCGGTCGGCGAGGCCGCTGGCCTGGCGGTGGACCAACTTGCCCTCACGGGCGACCATGACGACTGCGCCGGCCAGGCGTTGTTCGTCCAGTGCCTGCTGCACGACGGTCTGGATGGGAGCCAAAACCGGGTCAGGCACGGCACTTGAAGGTAGGGGGAACGCGGGGATCGTCATTGCGGCTGGCTCGAAGAAAAGGGCAGGCGGTGACGATAGGAATCCCCCGATTGAAGAAAAAGCAGGCTGCAGTTCCGTGATGCGCGGAATAAACTGTCCGCAATCAAACGGGCGGCGGATCATGGACAGCCTCAATGGCTTCGTGGTGTTTGTGCAGGTGGCCGAGACGCGCAGCTTCGTCGCGGCCGGGCGTGAGCTCGGGGTGTCGGCCTCGGCGATCGGCAAGAGCGTGGCGCGGCTGGAAGAGAAGCTGGGTGTGCGCCTGTTCCATCGCAGCACCCGCAGCGTGACCCTCACCGCCGAAGGCACGCTGTTCCTGGAACGCAGCCGCCGCATCCTGGCCGAGATTGATGCCGCCGAGCTGGAGCTCTCGCAGGCCAGCGCGGCGCCACGCGGACGCCTGCGGGTGAGCCTGCCGTTGGTGAGCTCGCTGATGCTGCCGGTGCTGGGCGAATTCATGCGCGCCTATCCACAGATCGAGCTCGACCTGGACTTCACCGACCGCATGGTCGATGTCATCGAGGAAGGCTTCGATGCGGTGGTGCGTACCGGCGAACCAGCCGACTCACGTCTGTCGGCGCGTCGCCTGGGCAGCTTCCATATGCGGCTGGTTGCTTCGCCGGAGTATCTGGCGCGCTGCGGCATGCCGCAGACCCCGGCCGACCTTGAGCAGCACAGTTGCCTGCACTATCGCTTCCCCAACAGCGGCAAGCTGGAGGCCTGGGCGCTGCGACGCGCAGCGGGCGAGGCCGAGCTGCAACTGCCGACCTCGATGATCTGCAACAACATCGAGACGCGCGTGTGCTTCGCATTGCGTGGGCTGGGGATTGCCTACCTGCCGGATTTCGCGATCCGCGAGCCGCTGGCTGCCGGCTTGCTGCAGTCCATCCTGGTCGACCAGGTAAGCGGAGCCGGTGTTTTCAATGTGTTGTGGCCGGCCAGCAAGTACCCCTCGCCGAAGGTACGGGCATTGGTGGATTTCCTCTGCGCGAAGGTGTTTCCGCAAGCTGCTTGAGGCCGTCGTCCCCGTGCATGGAGTTGGCGTCTGGCAACGTCCCGACGGCACAAAGAAAAATGCCCCGGTTTCCCAGGGCATCTTCCTTTCACGACATCAAACCAGGCACAACATCAAACCGGTATTACCAGGTGTAGCTGATACGGCCGTAGACGTAGGCGCCGTTGAAACCATACGGGGAGTAGTTGCTGTACGGCAGCATGCCCCAGGTCGAGTTCTGCAGGTCGGCGGTGCGGTCCGGATACTGGTCCAGCAGGTTGTCCGCACCCAGGGTCAGCTTCCAGTTTTCGCTGGGCTTGAAGCTGGCCGAGGCATCCACTACCCAGCTGGCGTCATAGGTCTGGTCGCGGGCAGCAGTGGCCGAGTTGCGCACGGTGAAGCTGCCATAGCGGGTCGCCGACAGACCCAGCTCCCAGCGGTCCGAGCGCCAGGTGCCGCTGACGATGGCCTTGTCACGCGGGAAGCTGTCCTCGATGCGGCCGATCTCGTCGCGGCCGATCAGCGACTGGGTGATGCCCAGGCTGCCGAACACCGCCGGCGAGGCGATGAACTTCTTCACTTCGGTCTCGTTGTAGCTGTAGGCAGCGGTCAGTTCCAGGCTGCTGGCAGCAAACGGGATGGTGTAGCTGGACACCGCATCGACACCGCGGGTGCGGGTGTCCACGCCATTGGTGAAGTAGGAGAACGCGGTGACCTGCGGCAGCCCCAGCCCGGCCAACAGCGCGTTGGCGGCGGCATTGGTGGTGATGTTGGTGGACAGCACGATGCGGTCGTCGATATCGATCTGGTAGGCATCGACGGTCAGGTACAGGCGGTCAACCGGCTGCAGCACCAGGCCAAGGCTATAGGACGTGGAGCTTTCGGCCTTGAGCGGGCTGGCACCCAGCGCCTGTGCGGCAGCGCTGGTGGTCGGGAAGGTGCCGCGGTCGACGAAGCTGCCATTGATGATGGTGCTGGTGACCGCCTGGTAGCTCTGCTGTGCCAGCGAAGGTGCGCGGAAGCCACTGGACGCGGTGGCGCGCAGCGCAACCTTGTCGGTGAAGGCGTAGCGCGCCGACAGCTTGCCGGAGAACTTGTCGCCGAAGTCCGAATAGTCCTCGTAGCGACCGGTCAGGCCGGCGGAGAACTTCTCGGTCAGGTCGGCTTCGAGCCCGGCATAGACAGCGTAGTTGTGGCGATCGTTGTGCACTTCGTTGGTCGGGGTGAAACCACCGAAGCCCTGCGCGCCGCTACCGGTATAGGAGTTCAGCTCACCGGCGTTCTGCTCCCACTTCTCACGGCGGTACTCACCACCGAAGGACAGCGTGACCGGGTAGGCCAGGCCCCAATCCAGCGACTTGGTGATGTCGGCGTTGAAGATGTCCTGCTGGTACTTCAGCGTGCCGTCGTAGAACGAGGTCGGGCTGTTGACGCCCAGGCTGTAGTTGATGCTGTTGCGGGTGTGGAAATCCAGGGTGTTTTCACCGTGGTTGACGCTGACGTCCCAGGTCCAGCCGCTCTCGGTATTGCCCTTGACGCCGGCTACCAGCGAGCGGTCCTTGGAGTACTGGTTGATCTGCGGCACGAAGCCGTCAGGGTAGACCTGCGCCAGCAGCGCGGTCTGGCCGCTGTGGTTGGGCGAGCGGTAGAACGCGAACGAAGTGATGTCGCGGTTGCTCAGCAGGGCGCTGGCGTAGGCGCTGACGTTGTCGCTGAAGTTGAAGCTGGCGTTGGCCGAGGCAGCGGTGGCATCCACGCGCGGGTCGCCGACCACGAAGGTCTTCTCACCGATGGACGGGAAGTTGCCGGTATTCGGGGTGGTGCCCTGATAAGGGCCTGCGCGGTTGCTTTCGTCCTGCTGGCTGACCTGGCCGGCGAAATGCACGCTGCCACGACCATCGGCGAAGCTGACGCCGGTGTCGCCGGAGAGCTGGTACTTGTTGCCGTCACCGGCCGAGTACTGGCCGTAATCCACGGCCAGGCTGCCGCCCTTGCCGCTGCCCTTGAGCACGATGTTGACCACGCCGGCGATGGCATCGGAGCCGTACTGGGCCGAGGCGCCGTCGCGCAGTACTTCGACGCGTTCGATGGCGGCGATCGGAATCGCGTTGATGTCCACCGCGGAGGAGCCACGGCCGATGCTGCCGTTGACGTTGATCATCGCCGAGGTGTGGCGGCGCTTGCCGTTGACCAGCACCAGCACCTGGTCAGGCGACAGCCCGCGCAGCTGCGCCGGGCGGATGCCGCTGGTGCCGTCGGTCAGGGCTGGGCGCGGGAAGTTCAGTGAGGGCAGGGCGCGCGACAGCGCGGTGGCCAACTCGCCGGTGCCGGTGGACTGCAGGGCTTCCGGGGTGATGATGTCGATCGGTGACTGCGACTCGGCCACAGTGCGGTCGGCCACACGGGTACCGGTAACGATCACGGTATCCAGGGTATTGGCGCTGGACTGGGCCAGGGCGGGGAGGGCCGGTGCGCCAAGGGCGATGGCAATGGCGACGGCGAGGGTGCTGGACTTGCGGTTCATCAGGTTGCAGCTCCGGTATTGAGTGGCGGCATCGGCGGCGCGTGGGGTTCGCAGCTGTTGCGGTGCGCCATCAACGAATTAATGGAATTTTTACCTCGTGTCAAACCGGACGGTTCAGCTAAATTGTTGCTTTTGAAAGCTTTTTCAGTTCAGCAAGGGCGATTTGGCTATGCGAGTACTTGGTCCTTGTCAGGCAACGCCGTTCAGGCGCGTGCGATATCAGGACGTGAGTCAAGTATTGGTTAACGTTAGAATTACGTCGCAGGAATGCTGCTCACATGCTCATTCCTTTTCGTTATAACGGACCCATTCATGATTTCCCTTCGTAATTTCGCCCTTCGCCGGGGCGAGCGCCTGCTGTTGTCCAACGTAGACCTCACCCTGCATGCCGGCTATCGCGTAGGCGTGGTGGGCCGTAATGGCGCAGGTAAATCCAGCCTGTTTGCGGCCGTGCGCGGTGAGCTGGAAGCCGACAAGGGCGACGTGTCGCTGCCCGGCAAGATCCGTATCGCCGACGTGGCCCAGGAAACCCCGGCGCTGCCCGACCGCGCCATCGACTTCGTGCTTGGTGGTGATGACGTGGTCGCCGCGGTGCTGCAGGAAGAAGCCGCAGCGGCTGAGCGCGAGGATTGGGAAGCGGTTGCCAACGCGCACCAGAAGATGGCCGAACTGGGCGCCTATGACGCCGAGGCGCGCGCTGGCAAGCTGCTGCATGGCCTGGGCTTCCCGGCTGAGACGCATGATCGTCCGGTGTCGGCGTTCTCCGGTGGCTGGCGCGCACGCTTGAACCTTGCCCGCGCACTGATGATGCCCAGCGACCTGCTGCTGCTCGACGAACCGACCAACCACCTGGATCTGGACGCGGTGTACTGGCTGGAGCAATGGCTGCTGAAGTATCCGGGCACCTTGCTGCTGATCTCGCATGACCGCGAGTTCCTGGACAACGTGGCTACCCACACCCTGCATCTGCACGGCGGCGGTGCCAAGCTGTATCCGGGCGGCTATACCGATTTCGAGCGCCAACGTGCCGAGCACCTGCGCCAGCAGCAGATCGCGCACGAGAAGGAACAGGCCGAGCGCGCGCATCTGCAGAGCTTCATCGACCGCTTCAAGGCGCAGGCCAGCAAGGCCACCCAGGCGCAGAGCCGGATGAAGCGCCTGGCCAAGATGGCCGGTACCGAGGCGGTGCGCGCCGAGCGCGAGTTCCGCATCGAGTTCTCGCCGCCGGCCAAGCTGCCGTTCTCGCTGATCCGCCTCAACGACGTTACCGCCGGTTACGGCCCGGACGCGGTGATCCTGGACAACGTCGGCTTCGGCCTGGAAGCCGGCCAGCGCGTCGGTCTGCTCGGGCCGAACGGTGCGGGTAAAACCACGCTGGTGAAATCACTCGTCGGCGACCTGCCGTTGCTTGGCGGTGACCGCATGGCCCATCCAGACCTGCAGATCGGTTACTTCGCCCAGCACACGGTGGAATCGCTGCACGCCGGCATGACGCCGATGGATCACTTCCGCGAAATCTCGCCGGATGGCGTCAACCAGTCGTTCCGCGATTTCCTCGGCAAGTGGAACTTCCCGGGTGACCGCGCGTTCGAGACCGTGGATGGTTTCTCCGGTGGCGAGCGTGCGCGTCTGGCGCTGGCCCTGATCGCCTGGCAACAGCCGAACGTGCTGCTGCTCGACGAACCGACCAACCACCTTGACCTGGAAATGCGCGAAGCATTGGCCGAGGCGCTGGCGCTGTTCGAAGGTGCGATCGTGATGGTGTCGCATGACCGCCATCTGATCGGACTGGTCTGCGATACGTTCTGGCGTGTCGCCGACGGTGTGGTCGAGCCGTTTGCCGGTGACCTGGACGAGTACGCGCAGTGGCTGCGTACCCGCGCCAGCGCGCAGGGTTCACGCAACAAGAGTGATCGCCAGGAAAAGCCTGCAGCTGCACCGGTTGCGCAGGTTGCCCCGGCCAAGCCGGCTTCCAACAAGAAGCCGGTCAACCCGCACAAGCTGGAAGCAGCCGAGAAGAAGGTCGAGCAGTTGGGTGCAGCGCTGGCTGAGGTGGATGCGCAGCTGGCCGATTCCGGCAACTACGCCGACGCGGCGAAGATGGCCAAGCTGGGCGGCGAGCGCGAAGTGCTGGCACAGCAGCTATGGAGATGTTGGAAGACTGAGCCCGGGCTCAGTCTTGCTTGTGGGAGCGGCGTCAGCCGCGAAGCTGGCAATGCCTGAAATGCCACTGTAGAGCCGAGCCATGCTCGGCTGAGGCTTTATCGGTGACGCTCCTGCCGAGCATGGCTCGGCACTACCGCCTTGACCTCTCCCGCTTGCGGGAGAGGGGTTGGGGTGAGGGTAGCTTTTTGCTGGTAAAGCTCCTGCCGAGCATGGCTCGGCACTACAGGTGACGCCTCTGCCGAGCATGGCTCGGCACTACAGGTCCAATTGTCCCTGCGCCTGCAGCCACAGCCGGAAGCGTCGCAGCGGCTCGCGCTCCTGTCGCGAGCGCAATCGCGTCAGCCAATACCTGCCCAATGACAAGGTCTGTGCGAAGGGCTGCAGCAGCCGGCCCTCGGCCAGGTCCTGCTCGAACATGCGCAGCGGCAGCAGCGCCACGCCGGCACCCGCGGCCGCGGCACTGGCCAGGGTCAAGGATGAATCGAACACCGCACCACGCGCTTCCACGCCGCTGACACCCGCTTGCTGCAACCAGCGCGGCCATTCGTCGTTGCGATACGAACGCAGCAGCGCCACGTTGCCAAGATCACGCGGTTTCCGCAGTTTCCGCGCCACAGCCGGCGCGCACAGCGGCGCGAACAAGGTGTCGACGATCGGCGTGCAATCCTGCCCCTGCCAGTCGCCATCGCCGAAGCGGATCGCCAGATCCAATCCTTCGCCGGCCAGATCGATGCGGTTGTTGTGGGTCTGCACCCGCAGCTCGATATCCGGATGCGCAGCCTCGAAGTCGGGCAGCCGCGGCAGCAGCCAGCCGGTCGCGAAGGTGCCGACCACCCCCACGGTCAGCACCTCGCGGAAACGGCCGCCGGTGAAACGGTCCAGCGCGATCGCCATGCGGTCGAAGCTCTCGGTGAGCACCGGATACAACGCCGCACCCTCGTCGGTGAGGGCCACGCCGCGTGGCAGCCGATGGAACAGGCTGACCTGCAGGCGGTCCTCCAATCCACGGATCTGGTGACTCAAGGCGGCCTGGCTGACGCACAGCTCCAGCGCGGCGCGGGTGAAGTTCAGATGGCGCGCGGCGGCTTCGAAGGCGCGCAGGGCGTTGAGTGGCAACTGGGGGCGGATCATGGCGTAGTCATGACGAAACTTGATGGTCGGCCGCATTATTCCGCGTCCGGTGATCGAATTTTCGCCTTAGCTGCAAATTTAACTAATGGCTGGCGATGATTATTCGCGATGGTCGCAGGCCGCAGCGGCGGGCAAGATCAGCCGATCACGCCCAAGGAGAGCCCCCAATGCTTGCTCGTCGTCAGTTCCTCACGCTTGGCGGTGCCGCCTTGGCCAGCGCCTTGATACCGGCCGCGTTTGCGCGTGCTGGTGGCGCTGCAATCCCGGTGCCGGTGGCAGTCAGTGACGCTGACTTCGCCGCACTTGAGAAAGCCAGTGGCGGCCGGCTGGGGGTCTGCCTCTGGAACCCGGCCAGTGGCGCCCGCTACGGACACCGCATCGACGAACGCTTCCCGATGTGCAGCACGGTCAAGTATCCCTTGGCTGCAGCGGTCCTGCGCCGTGCGGATGCCGGCCAGTTGTCGCTGGACCAGCGCGTGCCGGTGCGGGCGAGCGACATCCTCGACCATTCGCCGTTCACCGAGCGCCACGTCGGCAAGACTATGACCGTGCGCGATCTGTGCCGGGCGACGATGATCGTCAGTGACAACGCGGCGGCGAACCTGTTGCTGCCGCTGGTTGGCGGCCCGGCCGGGCTTACCGCCTTCCTGCGCGAGCACGGTGACCGCGTCACCGTGAGTGCGCGCAATGAGCCGGAGCTCAACCGGTTTGCCGCCGGTGACCCGCGCGATACCACCAGCCCGGCGGCGATGGCTGGCAACCTGCAGCGCTTCCTGCTTGGCGACGTGCTCGGCGAGGCCTCGCGCCAGCAGCTGGCCGATTGGCTGATCGACAACCAGACCGGCGATGCGCGGCTGCGTGCTGGCCTGCCACAGGACTGGCGGGTAGGCGACAAGACCGGCAGCAACGGCAGCGACACCAGTAACGACATTGCCGTGCTGTGGCCGTTGGCCGGTGGCACGCCATGGCTGCTGAGCAGCTACCTGCAGGGTTCTGCACTGGATGATGACGGCAGGAATGGCATCCTGCGCCAAGTAGGGGAGCTGGCTGGCGCCCGCCTGCGCTGACGGCTCCACCGTTGGCGCGGTGGTGACCGGTGGGCGTGACCCCGCGTAACCGGTCACAGGAAACAGGCGTCATGAGCAAGGAAGTAATCTATCTGTTGTTGATTTTCGCGTTGCTGGTCATCCCGCGCGCGTTGCAGCGTTTCAATATTCCCGCGCCATTGACCTGCCTGGTGTTCGGCATCAGCGCGATGCTGTGGCTGGGTGACGGATCGCACGATCCGGTGGTCAACCTGCTGGCCACCCTGGGTATTTCCTCGTTGTTCCTGTTTGCCGGCCTGGAAGTGGATCTGGCCGACCTGCGCAAGGGCATGTGGCCGCTGCTGACTCATCTGGTGATCCGCAGCGCCACGCTCACCGGCGTCGCCTGGTTGGCATGGCATTACGCCGGCTTGCCCTGGCAGGCGGCGGCCTTGCTGGCGCTGGCGCTGCTCACGCCCTCCACCGGCTTCATCATGGATTCGCTGTCCCAGCTCGGCCTGGATGATGCCGAGCGGTTCTGGGTCAGCAGCAAGGCCATTGCCGGCGAGTTGTTGGCGCTGGCTGCGTTGTTCGTGGTGTTGCAGGCCGGCGATCCGGTGCATATGGCACTGTCGAGCATGGCCTTGCTGGCGATGATGGTCGGCCTGCCGTTGCTGTTCATCGGGCTCGGCCGCTGGGTGGCGCCGCACGCGCCAGGCTCGGAGTTCTCGCTGCTGGTGATGGTCGGCATGCTGGCCGCCTACATCACCTATGCATTGGGCGTGTACTACCTGGTGGGTGCGTTCATCGCCGGCCTGGTCGCGCGCCTGCTGCAGCAGCGCATGCCGTCGCTGGCCTCGCATGAAAACCTGCATGCGCTGCGTCTGTTCGCATCGTTCTTCGTGCCGTTCTACTTCTTCAACTCAGGTACCAAGGTGCCAGCCGAGGCGCTGAGCTTCGAAGCGTTGGGTCTTGGCCTGCTCATCACCCTGGTGGTGCTGCCGCTGCGTATCGCGGTGATCTGGCTGCAGCGGCGGGTGCTGTTCGGTGAGAGTTTCCGCACCAGCCTGCGGGTGGCGCTGGCGCTGTCGCCGACACTGATCTTCACCCTGGTGCTGGCGGCGATCATGCGCGAGCGCTTTGCGATCTCGCCGGTGTTGTTTGGTGCGCTGCTGTTGTATGCCGCGCTGACCACACTGTTGCCATCGCTGGTGTTCCGGCGGCCGATGGACGTGGATCCGCTCAGCAATGAAGCTGCCGAAACTGCGGATGCAGAGATCGTAAGAGAGGCCGTGCTCGATTCGGACTCGTCTTCAGCCCCCAACTCTTACGTACCGGAGCGTTGAGCGCCGCTTATCATTCCCAGGGCAACGTCGGCTTCGCAATGCAGCGGGCGGCTGGCACAGGGGGTGCAGGTGGATCGGGATAGTTGGCAACAGGTGCGCGAGCTGTTCGACGCAGTGTGTGAACTGCATCCGTCGCAATGGCGGAGCGAACTCGCGCGGCTGAGCGCTGATCCCGCCGTCGTAGCCGAAACACTGGAGCTGCTCGAAGCGCAGACCAGCGAGCTCGGCCGTGCGCTCGAGCCGATGCAGCAGTTGATGGTCGCGGCGATTCCTTCCGAATTGAGTGAAGGCGATGTCATCGGGCCTTGGCGCCTGTACGAACGGCTGGCCAGCGGCGGCATGGGGATGGTGTTCCGTGCCGAGCGTGCTGATGGCCTGTATGCGCAGGAGGTGGCGATCAAAGTGCTGCAGGGCAAGCCCGGTGCACGTGTCGCTGAGCGCCTGGCCGCCGAGCGGCGCATTCTGGCCAGCCTGCAGCATCCCAACATCGCCCGCCTGTACGACGGTGGTACTACCCCGGGCGGGCATCCCTATCTGGTGATGGAATATGTGCGTGGTGAGCCGCTGGATGTTTACTGCGCGCGCCACCAGCTTGACCTGCGCCAGCGCCTGCAGCTGTTCCTGAAAGTGTGCAGCGCGGTGCAGGCCGCACACGCGCGGCTGGTACTGCATTGCGACCTGAAGCCGTCCAATATCCTGGTGCGTGAGGATGGCGAACCGGTGTTGTTGGACTTCGGTGTGTCGCGCGTGCTGGGCGACGAGGCCAACGACCCGGCTGCGCAATTCTTTACGCCTGCTTACGCGGCGCCAGAGCTGCAGTCAGGAAGCCTGGTGGGTGTCAGCAGTGATGTCTTCAGCCTGGCTGCGGTATTGAGCGAGCTGTTGGCAGCCAAGCGCGGCAGGCGCGGCGCAGGTGACAGCGCTGCCGCGGTGGCGGCGCCCAGCGGGTTGGCAGGAAGCGATTGTCGCTGGGCGCGATCCTTGCGCGGTGATCTGGACGCCATCGTGGTGCGGGCGGGGGCCTTGGCGCCCGGGCAGCGCTATCCGTCGGTGGAGGCGATGGCCGCGGACGTGCAGCGCTATCTGCAACATCGGCCGGTGCAGGCACGCAATGGTGGCCGGTTCTATCGCGGTGGGCGTTGGCTGCGACGCAACTGGAAGGGGGCTGCCTTGCTGTTGCTGGTGCTGCTGCTTGCAGCCTGGTTTGTGTGGCGCCTGGCCGCCGAACGCGCCGCCGCCGAGCGCGAGGCAACGATCGCCGAGCAGGTCAGCGGGTTCCTCGTGGAAATGTTCCAGGCGGCCGATCCACGCGAGAAAGGCGTGCGCGGCGGTGAGGACATCAGTGCCCGCGAAGTGCTGGATCGGGCAGCATCGCGCATCGACGAGGAGCTGGATGCATCGCCGGAAGTACAGGCACGCTTGAAGGGCGTGATCGGCCTGGCCTACCGCAATGCGGGTGATCTGCGTCGTGCCGACCCGATGATGCTGCAGGCCGCCGAAGCGTTGGCCGCCGCTGGTGGCGACAAGAACCTGGACGAAGCCGCGCGCCTGTTCAACCTGCTGGCGGGAACCTATGCCAACAACCGCAAGGGCGTGGAAGGTGCCGCCATGGCGCGGCGGGCGCTGGCGCTGCTGGGCAGGCAGCCAGCAGACAGCTTCCGTGTTGCCCAGTCCTACAACTCGTTGGGACTGTCGTTGTTGTCCGAGCAGCGCTATGACGATGCCGAGGCTGCTTTCAAGCAGGCACTGCAGCGTCACCAGGCCGGCAAACGCGAGCAGTACATCGGCGTGACATTGGACAACCTGGGCATGATGTACCGGCGCAAGGGCGATCTGGTCGCCTCGGCCGCGGCGTTCGACCAGTCAACGCCGATGTTCCTGCGCAGCCTGGGGGAGATGTCGTATGACTACTGGGCCAGCAATACCGAACGTAACTTGATGGTGATGGATCGCGGTGAGCTGGATGTGGCCATCGCCGCGTTCGAGGCCAATCTGGCGCGCGCACCAACGATATTCGGACAGCGCAGCGTCTATGTGATCAGCGAGAACAACCGCCTGGCGCAGGCACTGGTACGCAAAGGTGACTATGCGCGTGCACGGCCCTATGTCGAAACCGCCCTGCGGCTGTCGGCCCAGGTGCTGGGCAAGGACAGTTACAACTATTCGGTCGTCACCGAAACCGCCGCACAGCTTGCCCAGGCGCAGGGCGAGAGCGCCGCCGCCGAAACCAGTTACCGCGAGGCGTTGGCGGTACGCACGGCGGCGATTGGTGGCGATCATCCGGACAGCCTGGATCTGGAACTGCAGCTTGGGCTGCTGTTGGCAGCCCAAGGCAACGCTGACGGCGATGCAATGGTGCAGCGGGCGCATGATCTGTGGCTGCCGCGTATTCCAGCCGGCAGCGCCAACGGTATTCGCCTGCAGCAGGGCTGGGCCGAATGGCTGATCGCCAAGCACCGACTGGATGAGGCTGCGCAGACCATGGAAACCGTGCAGCCGATGCTGCTCGATAGTCCTTATGCGGCGGTGCGCCAACAGGTATTGCGTGCGCGTCTGGCTGAGCAGCGCGGCAATCGCAGCGAAGCCGTGCAGTATTGGCAGGCCGCCGTCGCCGCCGCCGAGCCCTTGTACGGCAAGACATCGGCGGTGACCTTGCAGTGGCGCGGTGCCCTGCAGGCGGCGCGAGATCATGTACAAGGCGGTGGCGCGTTGCCTTGAACGAGCGCGTAGGCGAGGATCGGGGCATGAAAACCTTCTCCTTCTCGAATCTGATCTGCGTTCTGGCCCTGGCCGGCACTGCCGTTCTTCCTGTTCCGGCAATCGCTGCCAGCACCTCCCCAAAGGCAACGGCAGCGGTTGCGCCGGCCGACCAGTTCCTCGCCGATCTGGCGCGCTACTGCGGTCAGGCCTTTGCTGGCCGCATCATCGCCAACCAGCCGCAGTCCAGCGCGCCGGACCCATTCGATGGCAAGTCCCTGGTGATGCATGTGCGTGGCTGCGACAGCCCACGGCAGGAACTGCGGGTGCCGTTCCATGTGGGTGATGACCATTCACGCACCTGGGTGATCAGCCGTACCGATAGCGGCCTGCGCTTGAAGCACGACCACCGTCATGCCGATGGCAGCGCGGATGCGGTGACCATGTACGGCGGTGATACCGTCCAGGCCGGCAGCGCGGGGCGGCAGGAGTTTCCGGTCGATGCCCAATCGGTGGCGATGTTCACCGCAAATGGCATGACCGCCTCGCTGCGCAACACCTGGGCGATGGAGCTGGAGCCGGGCAAGCGCTTCGTCTACGAGCTGGCGCGCCCGGATGGGCGTTTGTTCCAGGTCGAGTTTGACCTTGGCACGCCGGTGGAACTGCCGCCGGCGCCTTGGGGCAGCGAGGCCTGACATAAGGAGGGCGCCGTTGCCGGCGCCCTCTGATCCTTCGGGCGGGAAACTCAGCGGGCGCCGAAGCGGGCGCGACAACCGCCGTTGACCCAGATGCTGTTGCCGTTGAAGCCCCAGTTGCGGCCTTCCACGCAGCGCGTATCCGAGGCCTGCTGGACGATGACCGGGCGCCCCTGGCGGCGATCCCAGGCGCAGGTGTTCAGGCGGTTGCTGTTGCTGTGGCAATCCACGAAGTAGTTGTTGCCACCCCAGCCGCCGCCATTGCCCCAGCCGCCACCACGGCCTTCGGCGAATTCACCACGGCAGCCACCATTGACCCAGATCGTGCCATTGCTGCTACCCCAGTTGCGGCCTTCCACGCAGCGCGTATCGGAAACCTGGCGGACCAGCACCGCGCTGCGCCAGCCGGTATTGCAGACCACATGACGGTTGCTGTTGCTGTCGCAGCGGATGGTCTGGTTGCCGTTTCCGTGGCCCGGGCCGCCGCCCCAGCCGCCACCGCGACCTTCGGCAAATTCGGCGCGGCAACCACCGCTGACCCAGACACTGCCGTTGTTGCTGCCCCAGTTGCGGCCTTCGGTGCAGCGGGTGTCGGAGACCTGGCGGACCAGCACTGCGCTGCGCCAGCCGGTGTTGCAGACCTGCTGGCGGTTGTTGTTGCTGTCGCAGCGGATGGTGCGGCCGTTGTTGTTGCCGGCGCCGCCGCCCCAGCCACCGCCGCGGCCTTCGGCGAATTCGGCGCGGCAGCCGCCGTTGACCCAGACGCTGCCGTTGTTGCTGCCCCAGTTGCGACCTTCGATGCAGCGCGTATCGGAAACCTGGCGGACCAGTACCGCGCTGCGCCAGCCGGTGTTGCAGACCTGTTGGCGATTGCTGTTGCTGTCGCAGCGGATGGTGTTGCCCTGGCCGCCCGGATAGCCGGATTGGGCCGAAGCGGGGGACGGGCTCATCGCCAGCCCAGACAGGGCAGCCAGGCCGGCGAGCAGGAGGGGACGGTTCATGGCGGCTTCCCTGTTCAGGTTGGGTGGCCGAACTATAGGCGCAGTCCCACTTAAGGCCGCGTGACTGATCGCCGGATTTGCTCCTGCACCCGCTGAGCGCCAAAATACAGGGCTACCCGGCACCGTTTCGTACCGGGCCCCCTGCGGAGCTTTCCATGCGTACCCATTTCTGCGGCCTGGTCGACGAGACCCTGATCGGCCAAACCGTGACCCTCGCCGGCTGGACCGACGTTGCCCGTAACCTCGGCGGTGTCTGCTTCATCGATCTGCGCGACCACGAAGGCATCGTCCAGGTCACCGTCGAGCCCGACAACGCCGAAGTGTTCGCTGTCGCCGCCAGCCTCGGCTACGAGGACGTGCTGCAGGTCGAAGGCGTGGTGCGTGCGCGCCATGCGGTCAACGACAAGATCCGCAGCGGCAAGGTGGAAGTGATCGCCACCCGCATCAGCATCCTCAACAAGGCCGCGCCGCTGCCGTTCCACGCGCACGAGAACCCGGGCGAGGAAACCCGCCTGAAGTACCGTTACCTGGACCTGCGTCGCCCGGAAATGCAGCGCATGCAGCGCACCCGCATCAAGCTGGTGCAGGCGCTGCGCCGCCATCTGGATGCACGCAACTTCCAGGACATCGAAACCCCGATCCTGACCAAGGCCACCCCGGAAGGCGCGCGCGACTTCCTGGTGCCGGCACGCATGCACCCGGGCGAGTTCTACGCCCTGCCGCAGAGCCCGCAGTTGTTCAAGCAGATCCTGATGGTGGCCGGCTTCGACCGCTACTACCAGATTGCCCGCTGCTTCCGCGATGAAGCCCTGCGTGCCGACCGCCAGCTCGAATTCACCCAGCTGGACATGGAGTTCGCCTTCGTGCGCGAGCGCGACGTGCAGGATTTCGTCGAGGACATGATCCGCTCCATCTTCAAGGAAGTGGTCGACGTCGACCTCGACGCCAGCTTCCCGCGCATGACCTGGGCCGAGGCGATGCGCCGCTACGGTTCGGACAAGCCGGACCTGCGCATCGCGCTGGAGCTGGTGGACGTGGCCGAGCTGGTCAAGGCCAGCGAGTTCCCGGTGTTCACCGCTGCCGCCAATGACGCCGATGGCCGCGTGGCCGCGCTGCGCATCCCGGGCGGTGCCAGCCTCAGCCGCAAGCAGATCGACGAATATGCCGCCCACGCCGCCAAGTACGGTGCCAAGGGCCTGGCTTACATCAAGATTGCCGAGAACGGCGAGATCAGCTCGCCGATCCAGAAGTTCTTCGCCGAAGACGCCTTCGCTGCGCTGCTCAAGCAGGTTGGTGCCGGCAATGGCGACATCGTGTTCTTCGGTGCAGGCGGCTACAACAAGGTCTCCGACTTCATGGGTGCGCTGCGCCTGAAGGCCGGCAAGGACTTCAACCTGGTTGCCGACGGCTGGGCACCGCTGTGGGTCACCGACTTCCCGATGTTCGAGTGGGACGAGGAAGAGCAGCGTTACGTTGCCCTGCATCACCCCTTCACCGCACCGGCGGTGGACGATGTGGCCGAGTTGCGCGCACACGCCAAGACCGCTGTTTCGCGCGGTTATGACATGGTGCTCAACGGCAACGAGATCGGTGGCGGTTCCATCCGTATCCATCGCCCGGAAATGCAGAGCGCGGTGTTCGAGCTGCTCGGCATCGGTGCCGAAGAGGCGCGCGCCAAGTTCGGCTTCCTGCTGGATGCGCTGAACTTCGGTGCCCCGCCACACGGTGGCATCGCCTTCGGCATCGACCGTATTGCCGCGCTGATGGCCGGTACCGAGTCGATTCGCGACGTGATCCCGTTCCCGAAGACCACCGGCGCACAGTGCCTGATGACCGATGCGCCGTCGCCGATCGCCGACGCGCAGCTGGCCGAAGTGCACGTGCAGGTGCGTCCGCGCGCCGACAAGGCCTGAGCCTTGGCAGCTGACGCCAGCATCCGTCGCGCCACGCCCGATGATGCTGGCGTGTTGTGTGCACTGGCCGAACGTACCTTCGTGGAGACGTTCGGCCACCTGTACCCAGCGCAGGACCTGGCCGATTACCTGGCCACAGCGTACCCGGTCGAGCTGCAGCGGCAACAGCTGCAGTCCGGAGATTACGCGGCGTGGTTGCTGGACGTGGCAGGCGAGGCCGTTGGCTTCGCCTTTGCCGGTCCCTGTGGCTTGCCGCATGCGGATGCCAGTGCAACCGACGGCGAGCTGAAACGCCTATACGTGCTGGGCCAGTACCAGGGTGGTGGTCGTGGCGGCCTGTTGTTCGATGCGGCCCTGCAGTGGCTGCAGACGCCGGGGCGCACGTTGTGGATAGGCGTGTGGTCGGAGAATTTCGGCGCGCAACGCTTCTATGCACGGCATGGCTTCGAGCACGTCGGGGCCTATGAGTTCCCGGTCGGCAGCGTGCGTGACAATGAGTTCATCCTGCGGCGGCTTGCTGGCTGATTGACGCTCGGCAATGCCGATTTCAGGCGTCGCCGGGAGTGCGCTCTGCCGAGCATGGCTCGGCACTACAGTTGTGTGCCTGCATTTGTGGGAGCGGCGTGAGCCGCGAAGCTGGTAATCCTGCAGTTTGCGGATAGCCTTCCTGCATGCATCAAAGTGTGCGCTGCATCGCTGCGGCCATGCTTGGCCGCTGCGTCTACACAGGAAAGGGGGGCTGCGTGCGCATACGCGCGTCCTCCCGAACACCGGGCCTGGTCGCCGCGCCTTGTTGCTGCGGCCACGGTGCGGAATGTCTGGGCGTGGATACGGACGGCAATGCGGGCGTTGAGTGCCGGTGCCGGCAAGGCGAAGCAAGCATGAGAAAGCAATTTGACGAGGCTCAGGTGATCGGCTTCCTGCGCGAGCTTGATGCCGGCCAAGCCCTGCAGGTGCTCTGCAGGAAGCATGGTTTCAGTGATGCGTCGCGTGTGCTGTTGCGGCGTGCCTGCGCTGGCCTGCGCGTACCCCGCGCAAGCCACCTGCGGCGCTTGCAGCTGGAGAACCAGCGGCTCAAGGATCTGCTGCACGTGCAGGCGCAGGAGCGCGAGCGGATCAGGCAGGCCCTGCGCGAGCAGTTGTGAGCGGCTGCCACGCGCCACGGAGCCAACCGTGGCACGGGTTGGTCAGCGGCTGAGCTCGGTCTCGCCTGCGGCATTGGTATGTGCCGAAACCCTGTGCAAGGCGCTCAAGGCTTGAACGAAGCCGCTGCTGTCATTGCTGCGGAACACCCCGGAAACGCGCAGTTCCCCCAGCGCTGCATCCTTGATCCGCAACGGACTGCCGCCATAGCGGTTGAACTCGTCTACCGCCGCCCGCAGTGGCATGTCTGCAAACACCAGCTGGCCCTCGATCCATGCCGGTGCGCTGCCGCCGTGGAAGCTCTGTACCTGTGGAGCCTTGCCGGCGGCCATGTGCGCGCGCTGCCCGGGAGTAAGCGTGGCCACGGCTGCGGCATGGTCGTCGGCCGCGGCGGCGCGCAGCTGTACCTTGCCTTCGAACAGGGTTACATCAAGGCCATCGTCCAGGCGATACACCTCGAACTGGGTGCCGACCGCACGCACGCTGCCTTGTGCTGTATCCACGGTCAGTGGGCGCGCGGTGTCGGCGGCAACCTTGAAGAAGGCGCGGCCCTGGTCCAGGGCGATGCGACGCTGCTGCCTGCTGTAGCGCACGCGCAGCGTGGTGCCGGTATCGAGATCAACCTGCGTGCCATCGTCGAGGGTGATGCTGCGCTGCTCGCCGATCGCGCTGGCATAGCGTTGTTCGCTGATTGGGGCCGGGGCAAGGACGCGCCAGCCAATGACAACCGCAGTCAACGCCGCCGCACAGGCCACCAGCCATTGCAGGCGGCGCGGCCTGCGCTGCAGCTGCGGCTGGGTCTGTGCCGGAACTGCTGCAGGGATCGCCGCCAGCCGCTGGCTGATCTCGGGCGCAGCGGAAAAATCGCCCAGCATCGTCCACATACGCTCGACGCGCTCGTAGGCAAGCCGATGCGCGGGCTCGGCATCCAGCCAGAGTTGGTGCTGGGCCTGCTCATCTTCACTCACTTCGTCGGCGTGCAGGCGTGCAAACCAGGCCGCGGCCTGGGTGCGGATTGGATCGGCATCTGCAACGACTTCAAGCTTGGTTTCTTTCATGGCTGCTCCAAACGCGTGCCGAAGTGCAGCAGGGCGCGCATCATCTGTTTCTCCACGGCACTGACACTGATGCCCAGTTGGCTGGCGATGGCGGCATAGGTCATGCCTTCATAGCGATGCAGCAGGAATACCTGCTGGCAACGCGGTGGTAAATCATCCAGCACCTTCAAGAACAGCTGCAGGCGTTCACGGTCCTGGTAGACGCGCTCACCGCATACGGTTTCGGTGGGCCAGCCCTCGGTGTTCTCATCGATGGGTACATGTTGTCCAACATGGCGGGTACGGTCGCGACGGTAACGGTCGCGCAGCAGGTTGCCCGCAATCGTCATCAAATAGGCCTCGACGTTGTTGACCTTGTCCGCCTGCGGATCGCGCATCATCCGTACCAGTGTTTCCTGGGTGAGATCTTCGGCGTCTTCCACCGTACCCAGGTGGTTCCTGAAGTAGCGCATCAGGCGTGGACGGTACTGTTGCGCCATGGCGCCCGTGTCCCGGAGGCTGTCGGGCGGGGGCTGGATGGGCGGCAGGGCGGCGGTCATTGGCAGGCGTTGACAGTCTGGGGCGACACGCGCAGCTTGGGCCAGTGCCAGTGATTCTGCCAGATGAGGGGTTTTGCGCTTGCTGCGTCTGTACAGGGGGTTGCCGTTTCGGTGCCAGTCCGGTTGTCACTGGGAGAGGGGATGATTGCCAGCGCAGGTCGCGGAAATCAGCGGGTGCGGGACGGTCGGCGTGGCATGTTGCGCTGGCTGTTGCTATGCCTTGTCCTGGTGATCGTGCCTGCTTGGGCACAGGGCAGTTCCGTCATCCGCGATTACCAGCAGCCACGGCTTCCCTTGCAGCAGGCGTTGGCGCAACTGGCAACCAGCTCGGGGCTGCAGATACTGATGGCGCCGCAGATGCTCGCTGGCAGGACCGCACCTGCGTTGAACGGGCGCTACAGCGTCGCCCAGGCACTGCAGCAACTGCTCGCTGGCAGCGGCCTGAGCTATCGGCTGACCAGCAGCGGGGTCATCACCATTGTCCAGGCGGCGACAGCGCCGGCAGCCGAAGCGCCCAAGCCAACGCCGCCGGCGACGATGCCGGCGGTGGCCAGTTCCCTGGCCTCGCTGCAGGTCACCGGCTCGCGGATACGCCGCAGCGCGTTTGAAGGCCCGGCACCGGTAACCATCATCACTGCCGAGCAGATGCAACGCGATGGCCATTTCACCTTGGCAGATGCGCTGGCCGTGAATGGCATGAGCAACTACGGCGCCGAGTCGCTGGACGGCGGCGGGCGCTTTTCGGCGAACGCGCAGCCCTTGAACCTGCGCGGCCTGGGCCCGGGCAGGGCGCTGATCCTAGTCGATGGCCGGCGGTTGCCGGACTACCCGTTTCCCTCGAACGGACGCAGCAATTTCCAGAGCCTGGGTGGCATTCCCCTGGCCAGCGTGGAGCGTGTCGAGCTGATGACCGGTGGCGCCTCGGCCATCTACGGGGCCGATGCGATTGCCGGGGTGGTCAATATCGTGCTCAAACAACCGCGCAGCGGTTCGCAGGCCAGGGTGCGCACCGGCACCAGCAGCCAGGGCGGTGGTGATCGCTTTGATCTGCAGTGGTCCGCCGGGCATGGCGGCGAGAATTGGGGGCTGAGTTATGCCGTGCAGTACTCGGCTGCCGAGTTGCTGCGCGGCGCGCAACGTGACCTGCGACGTCCAACGGGCGGCACTGCAGGCGTGTCGGTGAATCCCGAACTTGGGCTGGGCTTCATGCGCGAGGGCGGTACCGCGCAAACGCTGGCGCCGTTGCCGCGCGATGTCTGCTCGCGCTGGCAGGGTGAGTTCGTCGACTGGAATTTCCTGGCGCCAGCAAACGCGCCATCGGCGCTGCAGGGGCACGGCTGCGGAACCTGGCGCAATGCTGGCTACACCTCGCTGATGGATGGCGTGCGGGAGTTGTCCGGGCAGCTGCATGCACAGTGGACGTTGTCACCGCACACGCAGGCATGGGCGGGCTTGCAGCTGTGGAATGCGCGCAGTGAGCTGGCCAGCGGCTTTGAAACCATCACCGGGCCGCATCTGGCCAGTACCGGCAAGGTCAGCCAGGTCTATGACCCACGCTTGGGATACCTCGCGCCACGACGCGTGCTTACCCCGCAGGAAGTAGGCGGGCCGGACGCAATGAACGATCACTACCGTGAGCGGATGTGGGATCTGGCGCTGGGGCTGCAAGGGCGTTACGGGCAGCGCCTGGACTGGAGCCTGACGGTGGGTCGTTCGGATTATCGGGTGCAGCGTGACCGAAGGCGCTTGCTGGGCGAGAAGGTCAATGACTTTTTCTTTGCTCCCGCGATCGGGGTGACCAATGATGGCGTCATCATCCAGCCATTGAACCTGCAGCATTGGTATCGGCCGATCACGCCTGACGAATACATGGCCATGTCCGGCAATGTGCATTACGACGCGCTTACCCGGGTGGATGAGGTGTCCTATGTTGTCTCCGGTGGAATCGCTGATCTGCCTGCGGGCAGCCTGGCAATGGCACTGGTGGCGGAAGCCAGTCGACAGCGCTACCGGCTGCGCAACACGCCATCGGTACTGCCCCTGCAGATGGACACCTATAACCTTACCGGCAGCGTGGGCGAGGGGACGCGCGATCGCTACGCGCTGGGCGCAGAGCTGAGCGTTCCGCTGACGACGGCGATCAAGGGCAGTCTGGCCGGCCGCGTGGACAGGTACGACGACGCGGTCGCAGTCGCCACCGCGCGCACCTGGAGTGCGGGGCTGGAATGGCGGCCTGCACACAATCTGCTGTTGCGTGCCAGCCACGCGACCAGCTTCAAGATGCCGGACATGCACTGGGTGTTCACCGATGGCGGCGGCAGTTTTGGCAGCGCCATCGATGCAAGGCGCTGCATCGTTGCCGGTGCCAATCCCGGCTGCGCTGGTTATGCATCGGAGTTTCTGACCCGGACCTATCGCAACCCTGAGCTGGGTGCGGAGACCGGCACCTCGACCACGGTCGGTGTTGTCTGGGATGCCAGCGATGCCTTGTCGATCAGTGCCGACTATTGGGATGTCAGCAATGAAGGCGGCATTGGCCGCATCTCGCCCGCGCTACTGCTGCGTGATGAAGCCGAGTGCGCCACCGGCCTGCGCCCGGATGGGCGCCCGAGCATGGTGGATCCACGCTCCTGGGAGTGTCGCAAGGCACGTTCGCGGGTAGTGCGTAGTGGCGAGCAGGGCGATGGCCGCATCCTCATGGTCGAGTCGACGGCGGCCAACCAGTCCGAGCAACGCATCCGCGGCATCGACACGGTAGTGGATTGGCGTTTCAGCAACGGCATCGGTGACTTCACCCTGCACACGGCCTGGACGCACACGTTCTGGGCCCAGCGCCGGGTGCGCTCGCCGGGCACCCTGCACGAGGAATGGCGCCAGGCGCAGTGGGACTCAGGTGAAAACCTGGCATTCCGCAGCAACCTGCGTACCAGTCTGGGTTGGCAGGGGCAGGGTGGCTGGTCAGCCAACCTGTCCGGCATCCGCTACGGCCGCTTGCCGCGCGTTGATGGCCAAGGCCGGATCAAGCCACTGCTGCTGTGGAATGCCAATGTCGGCAAACAGATCAGCAAGCGCGCAACGGCGAGCTTGTTCATCAACAATCTATTCAATACAGCGCCGCCGCGTGACAGCAGCAATGACGAATTTCCGTACTACTACGACGAGGTCTATAGCGCGGTGGGACGGCAGCTGGCCGTGCAGCTGGATTACAACTTCGACTGAAGGCCGGGGCGTTGCCCGTTGTGGTGGGCAAGGGCGATGACGGAAACTGAGCACATGTCATGGCAGAACTCCCCGCGTCCCCGTGTGCTGATCCTGCACGGCATCTGGAACACCCGCTCCTGGCTGTTGCCGTTGGCCTGGCGCTTGCGCACGCAGGGCTTCGCGGTGGATACGTTTGGCTATGCCAGCGTGTTCGGCGGACCCGAACAGGCGGTGCCGCAGTTGGTACAGCGTTTGCGCACGGGAGGGCAGGTATCGCTGGTCGGGCACAGCCTGGGTGGTCTGGTCGCGCTGGAGGCGTTGCGGCAGGCGCCGAGCCTGGAGGTGCCGCGGGTGGTCTGCCTGGGCTCACCGTTATGCGGCAGCGGCACCGCCCGTTCGATGGCCGAGCATGGTTGGGTGGCGGCCTTGGGGCGTAGTGGCGACCTGTTGTTGCACGGTTTGCCGGATTGGCAGGGAAAGGCCGAGGTCGGCCTGATCGCCGGCTCGGTGGCGCATGGGCTGGGGGCGATGATGGGCGCGCTGGATGGCGAATCCGATGGCACCGTGGGGCTGGCGGAGACCCGTCTGCCGGGCCTGGCCGATCACTGCGTGGTGCCGGTCAGCCACAGCGGGCTGGTGCTGTCGCCCGAGGTGGCCACGCTGACCGCCGGCTTCCTGCGTCATGGGCGCTTTCCGACGGTTGCCGCCGTAACCGGCTGATGACGGGGGCTGGGCGGGGGATCAGGTAGAATTACTGTCCTGTTCCTGACAGATGTACGGTATTCCCATGGGTCGAGGTCCTTCCATCGAAGGTCGCAAAAACGCGAATGACGCGAAGCGCGGCAAGATTTTCACCAAAATCATCCGGGAGATCAGCGTTGCTGCCCGTGGTGGCGGAGGCGACCCAAACAACAACCCGCGCCTGCGCGTGGCGATGGACAAGGGCCTGGCCGCGAACATGACCAAGGATGTCATCGAGCGCGCGATCAAGAAGGCCACCGGTGAGTTGGAAGGCGTCGAGTACGAGGAAGTGCGCTACGAGGGCTATGCCCCGGGCGGCATCGCCGTGATCGTCGACTGCCTGACCGACAACCGCGTGCGCACCGTGGCCGACGTCCGCCATGCTTTCAGCAAGTGCGGCGGCAACATGGGCACCGAAGGCTCGGTGTCGTTCATGTTCAAGCGGCTGGGCGTGCTGAGCTTTGCACCGGGTGCGGATGAAGAGGCCATCACCGAGGCGGCGATCGAGGCCGGTGCCGACGATATCGCGGTCTATCCGGAAGATGGCTCCATCGACGTGATCACCGCGCCGGAAGCCTTCCAGTCGGTGAAGGACGCGATGACAGCCGCCAAGCTGGTGCCGGACCACAGCGAAATCACCTTCCGTGCCGACAACGACGTCGCCGTCGATGCCGATACCGCCGTGCAGGTGAAGAAGCTGCTGGACATGCTTGAAGACCTGGACGATGTGCAGGACGTGTATTCCAACGTCGACCAGGCAGGCCTGGAGCGGGTCTGAGGACCCGCCCGGTCCCACCGGGTGAGACGGCGTCCGGCCATGCTGGGCGCCGTTTTTTACTGATAGAGGCAGCATGACCCGCATCCTTGGCATTGATCCCGGCTCGCAACGCACCGGCGTCGGCATCATCGACATCGACGCCAACGGCCGCGCCCGCCATGTTCATCACGCGCCACTGGTGTTGTTGGGAGCGGCGGATTTCCCGCAGCGCTTGCGCTTGCTGGCGCATGGGCTGCATGCCTTGATCGAGGAATTCCAGCCGCAGGAAGTGGCGATCGAGAAGGTGTTCATGGCCAAGAATGCCGATTCGGCCTTGAAGCTGGGCCAGGCGCGTGGGGCGGCGGTGTGTGCGGTGGTGATGCGCGACCTGCCGGTCAGCGAATACGCCGCCACCGAGATCAAGCTGGCCGTGGTCGGTCGTGGTGGTGCGGAAAAGCAGCAGGTGCAGCACATGGTGGGTTTGATGCTGAACCTGCAGGGCAAATTACAGGCAGACGCCGCCGATGCACTGGCGGTGGCCATCACGCATGCGCATGTCCGCGCCACGGCCAACCGGCTGGGGGTGGACGTGCGCCAGGCTTGGAGTCGCAAATGAGGTTTTTCGCATGATCGGTCGCCTGCGCGGCATCCTCGCCTACAAGGCCCCGCCGTGGCTGGTGATCGACGTCAATGGCGTCGGTTATGAGTTGGAGGCGCCGATGAGCACCTTCTATGACCTGCCCGATGTCGGTCGCGAGGTCATCCTGTTCACCCATTACGCGCAGAAGGAAGACAGCGTCTCGCTGTACGGCTTCCTGCGTGAGGGTGAGCGCCGGCTGTTCCGTGACGTGCAGAAGGTGTCGGGCATCGGCGCCAAGATCGCGCTGGCGGTGCTGTCCGGGGCCAGCGTCGACGAGTTCGCGCGGCTGATCCAGACCGGCGATGTCACTGCGTTGACCCGTATTCCCGGTATAGGCAAGAAGACCGCCGAGCGCATGGTGGTCGAACTGCGTGACCGCGCAGCCAATTTCACCGGTGGCGGCGCACCCATTGCCGGCCAGCTGGGCACCGATGCGGTGTCCGAGGCGACAGTGGCGTTGCAGCAACTGGGCTATAAACCGGCAGAGGCGGCCAAGATGGCGCGCGATGCCGGTGCCGAGGGCGATGATGTCGCCACGGTCATCCGTAAAGCGCTGCAGGCAGCCCTGCGTTAACCCCTTCGGCAGCATGACGCCAACCCGAGATCGCCATGTCCCACGCTCCTTCCACGTCTGAATCCTCCACTCAAGGCCATGGCCACGGTCACGGCGGCGCTGCCGGCGGCCTGGCACTGGTTGTCGGCGCCATCGGCGTGGTGTTCGGCGATATCGGCACCAGCCCGCTGTACACCCTGAAGGAAGCATTCTCGCCGCACTACGGGCTCAACAGTGACCACGACACCGTGCTGGGCGTGCTGTCGTTGGCGTTCTGGGCGCTGAACATGGTGGTCACGCTCAAGTACGTGACCATCATCATGCGCGCCGACAACGACGGCGAGGGCGGCATCATGGCGCTGATGGCGCTGGCCCAGCGCACCCTGCGCAATGGCTCGCGGTCAGCCTATGTGGTCGGCATCCTCGGTATTTTCGGCGCCTCGCTGTTCTTTGGTGATGGGGTGATCACCCCGGCGATCTCGGTGCTGGGCGCGGTCGAGGGCCTGGAAGTCGCGGCGCCGGGGCTGGGGCATTTCGTGGTGCCGATCACCCTGGTGGTGCTGGCAGCGGTGTTCGCTGCGCAACGCTTTGGCACCGAGAAAGTGGGCAAGGTATTCGGCCCGGTGATGACCATCTGGTTCCTGTCGCTGGCCGCGATCGGCATCTGGAACGTGATCGCCGCGCCTGAGGTACTCAAGGCCTTCAACCCGCTGTGGGCGGCTCGCTTCTTCATGGAGCATGGCTGGCACGGTGTCTTCATCCTCGGCGCGGTGGTGCTGGCGGTGACCGGTGGCGAGGCGCTGTATGCGGACATGGGCCACTTCGGTGCGCCGCCGATCCGCCACGCCTGGTATTTCTTCGTGCTGCCGTGCCTGGTGCTCAATTACCTGGGGCAGGGCGCGCTGGTGTTGCAGCGTCCGGATGCGGTGGCCAATCCGTTCTTCGAGGCGGTGCCGGGCTGGGCGTTGATCCCGATGATCCTGCTGGCGACGGCGGCGGCGGTCATTGCCAGCCAGTCGGTGATCACCGGTGCGTTCTCGGTGTCGCGCCAAGCCATGCAGCTGGGTTACATCCCGCGCATGCGCATCTTGCATACCTCGCACGACACCATCGGCCAGATCTACATCCCGGGTATCAACTGGGGCCTGGCAGTGATGGTGTTCGGGCTGGTGCTGGCCTTCCGCAGCTCCAGCAACCTGGCCGTGGCCTATGGCATCTCGGTGTCGGGCACGATGCTGATCGATACCTTGCTGTTGGCGCTGGTGGCCCGCGTGCTGTGGCCACGGGCGCGCCACGCCATCATTGCCTTGTGCGTGGTGTTCCTGGTGATCGACCTGGGCTTCGTGATCGCCAACGGCGCAAAGCTGCTGCAGGGCGCCTGGTTCCCGCTGGTGCTTGGCCTGGTGCTGTTCACGATGATGCGCACCTGGCGCCGTGGTCGTGAGCTGCTGCGTGATGAGATCCGCAAGGACGGTATCCGTCTGGACACATTCTTGCCTGGCCTGATGCTGGCACCGCCAGTACGAGTACCGGGTACGGCGGTGTTCCTGACCGCCGATCCGAGCGTGGTCCCGCATGCGTTGATGCACAACCTCAAGCACAACAAGGTGCTGCACGAGCGCAATGTGTTCCTGCACGTGGAAACCCTGCCGATGCCATATGCGGCCGAAGGCCAGCGCCTGCGGATCGATTCGGTGGGTGATGAGTTCTACCGTGTCCATGTGCGCTACGGTTTCATGGAAACCCCGGATATTCCTTTGGCGCTGATGCGCTCCTGCGACCATGGCGGCATCTATTTCGACCCGATGGATACCACCTTCTTCGCCAGCCGCGAGACCATCGTGGCCAGTGCCAACCGTGGCATGCCGATCTGGCGCGACAAGCTGTTCGCCTTCATGCATCGCAACGCGGCGCCTGCCACGGGCTTCTTCCGTATTCCGGGCAACCGGTTGGTGGAATTGGGCGCGCAGGTGGAAATCTGATCGGATGCGACGTGCTTGGCGCATAATTGCGAAATGACTGACGACCGCATCATCGGCGCCGGCGCGACCCGTGAGGACGACGCCGCCGACGCCAGCATCCGCCCGCGCAGCCTGGCCGATTACCTCGGCCAGGCACCGGTGCGCGAGCAGATGGATATCTATATCCAGGCCGCCAAGGCCCGTCGCGAGGCGCTGGACCATGTGCTGATCTTCGGCCCGCCCGGGCTGGGCAAGACCACGCTGAGCCACGTGATCGCCAACGAGCTGGGTGTGGCGCTGCGTGTCACTTCCGGCCCGGTGATCGAGAAAGCCGGCGATCTGGCCGCGCTGCTGACCAATCTGCAGCCGCATGACGTCTTGTTCATCGACGAAATCCACCGTCTTTCGCCGGTGGTGGAGGAAGTGCTGTACCCGGCGATGGAAGACTTCCAGATCGACATCATGATCGGCGACGGCCCGGCCGCGCGCTCGATCAAGCTGGATCTGCCGCCGTTTACCCTGATTGGCGCCACCACCCGCGCCGGGCTGCTGACCGCACCACTGCGCGACCGCTTCGGCATCGTGCAGCGGCTGGAGTTCTATTCGGCCGATGAGCTGACCCGCATCGTGCGGCGTTCGGCAGGCATCCTTGGCATTGATTGCAGCGCCGAAGGTGCCGGCGAGATCGCCCGCCGTTCGCGTGGCACCCCGCGTATCGCCAACCGGCTGCTGCGACGCGTGCGTGACTATGCCCAGGTCAAGGCCGGTGGGCATATCGACCAGGCGGTGGCGCAGGCGGCGATGCAGATGCTCAAGGTCGATCCGGAAGGCTTCGATGAGCTGGATCGGCGCATGCTGCGCACCCTGGTGGAATATTTCGATGGCGGCCCGGTCGGGGTCGAGTCGATGGCTGCGGCGCTTTCCGAGGAGCGCGGCACCCTGGAAGACGTGGTCGAGCCGTTCCTGATCCAGCAGGGCTTCCTGGTGCGCACCGCCCGCGGGCGCATGGCCACCAGCAAGGCCTACCGCCATCTGGGCCTCAAACCCAAGGCTGCACCGGCGCCTGTGGACCTGTTCGCGGAGCAACGCGATGACGAATGAGTCTCGGTTCAGTTGGCCGACACGCATTTACTGGGAAGATACCGACGCTGGCGGCGTGGTGTACCACGCCCGCTACGTGGCCTTCATGGAGAGGGCAAGGACCGAATGGATGCGCGCCCTCGGCTATGGTCAGGAAACCATGCGTTGCGGTGACGGCCAGGTATTCGTGGTCCGTGCCATGAACCTGGATTTCCTGAAGCCGGCCAAGCTGGACGATGCGCTGACCACCACGGTGGAACTGCTGCAATGCCGGCGGGCCAGCCTGCTGATGGCGCAGGCGGTGATGCGCGATGACCAGGTGCTGGCGACGGCGCAGGTCCGCCTTGCCGCTGTCGGCGCCCGCGACTTCCGTCCGCAGGCGCTTGATGACACGCTTTACGCAGTACTGAAACCCCTTCAAACACAACCCGCTTAAGCAACACTGAGGAAGATCGGATGATCGCTTTGCTTCTGGCCCTGCAGGCCACCGTGACCGAGGTCCTGCCGGCCGACGTCAGCGCCGCCGCTGCGCAGACCGTGGCGCAGGCCAGCCATGGCGGCGGCATCAACTACCTGGACCTGATGCTCAAGGCCAGTATCCCGGTCAAGCTGATCGTGCTGCTGTTGCTGGCAGGTTCGTTCATCAGCTGGGTGATCATTTTCCGCAAGGCACGCGTGTTCAAGGCCGCCGACAACGAGGCCAGCGAGTTCGAGAACCGCTTCTGGTCCGGCGCCGATCTGGGCAAGCTGTACGCCTCGGCCACCGACCGCAACCGTCAGGTTGATGGTCTGGAAGCCATTTTCGAAGCCGGTTTCCGCGAATATTCGCGCCTGCAGGGCCGCCGCGCTTTCGACGGCCGTACCCAGCTGGAAGGCGCGCAGCGCGCCATGCGCACCACCTACGCCCGTGAAGTGGATGGGTTGGAGCGCAACCTGGAATTGCTGGCCAATATTGGTTCCACTGCCCCGTACGTGGGTCTGGTCGGCACCGTGTTCGGCATCATGGTGACCATGCACGACATGATCAGCAGCGGTGAGCAGGCCGGTATCGCCTCGGTTGCCCCGGGTATTTCCGAAGCCCTGTTCGCCACCGCGATCGGCCTGTTCGTGGCGATCCCGGCGGTGTGGGCCTATAACCGCTTCACCACCCGCGTCGAGCGGTTGTCGGTGCGCTATGAAACCTTCGCCGAGGAGTTCAGCTCCATCCTGCAGCGCCAGCAGAGCGGCAGCGACGAGTAAGTGCGCCAGCGCCTTCCTCTGACCGCAGGAGCCCATCTATGACCGCCGCCATTCCCCGCCGCAAGCGCCGCAAGCTCAAGTCCGAGATCAACGTCGTGCCGTATATCGACGTGATGCTCGTGCTGCTGATCATCTTCATGGTGACCGCGCCGCTGCTGACCCTCAGTTTCGAGGTCGACCTGCCCAGTTCCACCGCCAAGGCGCTGGAAAGCAAGCAGGACCCGATCGTGGTCTCGGTGCGCGCCGACGGCCAGATGAGCCTGAAGCTGCCCGAAGCCAAGGAGCCGCAGGCCATGGACGCTGGCGCGCTGCAGGCGCAATTGAGCGCATTGGCCTCGCAGGACAAGGCGCTTCGCGTGATCGTGGCCGCCAACAAGAGCGTGGCCTATGAGAAGGTCATGGACGCCATGGATGTGATCAAGGCCGCGAAGATCGAAAAGGTGGGTCTGGCGACCGATGCACGCTGACGCACTGCCACCACCGCACGACAACCGCAACGAGTGGGGCCTGCCGGTCGTACTGGCGTTGCTGGTGCACCTGTTGGTCGCGGCGATTTTCATCATCGCCTGGGTGTGGTCGCCTTCGCGCAGCACCGAGGCCGCCGCTGGTGACCCGGCGCTTGAGGCCAACATGCAGCTGTCCGCCGCCGAAGCCTCGGCCGCGCGGCAGGCATTGCGTGCCTCTGAAAAACTGCCGGATCTGCCCGAGCCGGTGGAAGAAGCGCAGCCCGAACCCGTGCCTGAAGACACCGTGCCGCCGCCGCAGCCCATTCCCGAGCCCAAGCCGCAGGACGCGCCGACCCCGCAACAGCACAACGCCCAGGAGCGCATCGCCCAGCCGGACACGGTCGACCAGGAGCGCGTCAGTGCCTTGGCCATTTCCCAGGAAAAGGCCAGGCAGGAGCAGGAGGCCAAGCGCCGCCAGGAGCAGATCGACCTGACCGAGCGCAAGCGCGTGGAAGAGGCCGAGCAGAAGCTGCGCCTGGCCAAGC
The DNA here is from genome assembly GCA_003248565.1 of Stenotrophomonas sp. Classification (GTDB taxonomy): domain Bacteria; phylum Pseudomonadota; class Gammaproteobacteria; order Xanthomonadales; family Xanthomonadaceae; genus Stenotrophomonas. Next base: position 26,887 of record QFOV01000003.1, on the reverse strand, counting down.
AGCAGGAAGAGGCCGACCGCAAGAAGATCGCCGACCAGCAGCGCCAGGCCAACGAAAACCAGGCCGAGCAGGAGCGCCAGCAGAAGATCGCCGAGATCCGCCGCAAGCGCGAACAGGCAGAGCGCGAGGCCAAGCTGGCCGAGCAGCGTCTGCGCCAGGTGGCCGATGCCCGCGCCCGCGCGCAGGCGTCGTCGACCAGCAGCGGCACCAGCGGGCCGAGCACGCCGTCGCCGGGGCAGGGCGGCACCAGCAATGACCTGACCGCCAAGTATGCTGCTGCCATCCAGCAGGCCGTGGTTGCGCAGTGGAACCGGCCGGACAATGTTGCCAATGGCACGCGTTGCCGGATCCTGATCAAGCAGCTGCCGGGCGGCGAGGTGATGAGTGCCGAGGTGCAATCGGGTTGCGCCATGGACGCGGCAGCGCGTGATTCCATCGAGCGTGCCGTGCTGAGGGCGCAGCCGCTGCCCTTCCGTGGCTATGAGACGGTGTTCCGGCGCGAGCTGATGTTTACATTCACCGCCCAGAACTGAGCGATGGCTGTTCCGGGCATCCGGTTGGTTTCATTGGAAATTTATAATCTGGGGCGGTGGCTGGCGGATTTCACATGACTTTCGTTCACGATTGCGAAAATGTTCATCTGCGTGCTGCTATCCCTCTCATATTCATTCGTACTGCTGAGCGCCTCATGAAGAATCTGTCACGCTGGCTGGTCGCCCTCACCGTTCTGCTGCTGCCTTTTGTGGCCGCGGCACAGCAGGGGGCTTTGGAAATCGAAATCACCGGTGGCAACGCCTCGGCCACGCCGATTGCGGTTGTGCCGATGGCCTACCAGGGCTCGGCCGGTGCGCCGCAGACCGACGTGGCCGCCGTGGTGCGTGCCGACCTGGACCGTTCCGGCCAGTTCCGCAACCTGCCCGAAGCGCAGATCGTCGAACGCCCCAGCCGCGGCAGCGAGGTGCAATACCCGACCTGGCGCGCGCTCAAGCAGGATTTCCTGGTCGTCGGCCGGGTGCAGGACGCCGGTGCCGGCGCCTACCGCGTGGAATACGAGCTGTTCGACGTGGCCAAGGGCGAGCGCCTGCTCGGCCTGGCGATGACCGCACGTTCCAGCGCCATGCGTGACGTCGCCCACCAGATGGCCGATGCGATCTACGAGAAGATCACCGGTGTGCGTGGTGCCTTCTGGACCCGCATCGCCTACATCACTGCCAGCGGCAGTGGTGCCAACATGCGCTATGCGCTGATGGTGGCCGATTCCGACGGCTACAGCCCGCAGACCATCGTGCGCTCGGCCGAGCCGCTGCTGTCGCCGAGCTGGAGCCCGGACGGTCGCAAGCTGGCCTATGTCAGCTTCGAGCGCGGCAACTCTTCCATCTACGTGCAGGACATCGCCACCGGTGGCCGTGAGCTGCTGACCAGCTTCCGCGGCATCAACAGCGCGCCGTCGTTCTCACCGGACGGCCGTCGCCTGGCCCTGGCCCTGTCGCGCAGCGGCAACCCGGAGATCTACGTGATGGACCTGGGCAGCAAGCAGCTGACCCAGCTGACCAACCACTTCGGCATCGACACCGAGCCGACCTGGGCCGCCGATGGCAGCTCGGTCTACTTCACCTCCGATCGCGGCGGTCGCCCGCAGATCTACCAGGTGCCGGCCAGCGGCGGCAGCGCCAGCCGCGTGACCTTCCAGGGCAACTACAATGCCAAGGCCAGCGTCTCCTTCGACGGCAAGAAGATTGCCGTCGCCCAGGGCGCGGGCAGCAGCTACAAGATCGCGGTGATGGACAGCAGCCTGGGGGCGGCGCGCTGGAGCACGCTGTCGCCGGGTTCGTTGGACGAATCGCCCAGTTTTGCGCCCAATGCGAGCATGGTGCTGTACGCCGCTCGTGAAGGTGGGCGTGGTGTGTTGTATGAAGTATCCGCCGACGGCCGGGTGCGCCAGCGCTTGGTGCTGGCCGATGGCGACGTGCGTGAGCCAGCATGGGGTCCGTACCGCACTGCGCGTTGATAAAATGTTAATCTCTTCCCGCATTAATCCCCAACATTGGCCAGGAGCCACTAGGTATAGCCATGAACAAGTCAACTCGTGTTTTGCTCGTTTCGCTGCTGTCGGTAGCCGCGCTCGCTGGCTGCTCGAAGAAGGTCAAGGAACAGCCGGCACAGCCGCCGGTTGATACCGGTTCGACCACCCAGCCGACCGGTCCGTCCACCTCTGGCCTGTACGGCCCGGGCGACCTGGATACCGACGCCTGCCTGCGTCAGCGCGTTGTCTACTTCGACCTGGACCAGGATTCGGTCAAGCCGGAATTCCAGGCCATCATGGCTTGCCACGCCAAGTACCTGCGTGACCGTCCGTCCTCGCGCATCACCCTGCAGGGCAACACCGACGAACGCGGCAGCCGCGCTTACAACCAGGCCCTGGGCGAGCGTCGTGGCAATGGCGTGAACTCGGCTCTGCAGGCCAACGGTGGTTCGGCTTCGCAGCTGACCGTCGTGTCCTACGGCGAAGAGCGTCCGGTCTGCACCGATTCGAACGAGTCCTGCTGGTCGCAGAACCGTCGCGTCGAAATCGTCTACACCGCGCAGTAATCGATGCGCATCAGTCTCAAACTGATGCTCGTGGTCGCGGCAGCCCTGGGGGCTGCCGCGCCCGCGTATGCACAGCGGGCAAGTCTGGCTGACCGTGTTGGCGTGCTGGAAACGCAGGTCAACAACAGCCAGGCCAATACCGACATGCTCAATCAGCTGCAGCAGCTGCGTACTGAAATGCAGGCGTTGCAGGGCACGATCGAGCAGCTTCAGCACGAGAACGAACAGCTGAAGCAGCGCAATCGCGATCAGTACCTGGACCTGGACGGTCGCCTCAATCGCCTTGAAGGCGGTGCTGGTGCTCCGGCAGCTCCTGCCACTGGCGCGGTGACGCCTGCCGCTGCGGCCGCAAAGCCGACAGCGGCTGCTGCCGAACGTCCGCCGACGGTACGTGGCGATGCCGGTACGCTGGCCTCGGCCGGTGATGAGCGTGCTGCCTACAATGTCGCGTTCGATGCGTTGAAGGCCGGCAACTATGCCGACTCGGCGCAGTTGTTCCAGAGCTTCCTTGAGTTGTACCCGAATGCTGCCTACACCCCCAATGCCTTGTATTGGCTGGGTGAGAGCTTCTATGCGACCCGTAATTTCAAGATGGCTGAGGCACAGTTCAGCGATCTGGTTGCCCGTTATCCGACCCATGACAAGGCTGCCGGCGGTTTGCTGAAGCTTGGCCTGTCGCAGTTCGGTGAAGGCAACAATGCCCAGGCGCAACAAACCCTGGAACAGGTTATTTCCCGTTTTCCCGGCAGTGATGCGGCCCGTACTGCCCAGGACCGACTGCAGTCGATCCGGCTCGGCCAGCAGCTGCGTTGATGTGGTGCCGCACCGATGGTGCGGCCAACGAATATGAACTCTCCGAGCGCCGCTGTTCCCAGCGAGATCGTGCAGTCGCCGTTGCCGCGACTGAAGATCACTGAAATTTTCCTGTCCCTGCAAGGCGAAGCCGATACTGCCGGCTGGCCGACCGTGTTCGTGCGCCTGACAGGCTGCCCGCTGCGTTGCCAGTACTGTGATACCGCCTACGCGTTCCATGGTGGCGACTGGTGGGACATCGACGATATCGTCGCCGAAGTGTTGAAACAGGGCGTGCGCCACGTCTGCGTGACCGGAGGTGAGCCGTTGGCGCAGAAGCGCTGCCTGATCCTGCTGCACAAGCTCTGCGAAGCCGGCCTGGATGTGTCGCTGGAGACCTCCGGCGCGCTGGACATCGCCGATGTGGATCCGCGCGTATCACGCGTGGTCGACCTGAAGACGCCGGATTCGGCGGAAATGGCACGCAACCGGCTGGAGAACATTCCGCTGCTGACCGCCCGTGACCAGCTCAAGTTCGTCATCTGCAGCCGTGGTGACTACGAGTGGGCCAAGTCCATGCTCAGCGAGCACCGTTTGCCGGAGCGCTGCATGGTGTTGTTCTCACCGAGCAAGTCGCAGGTCAGCCCGCGCGAGCTGGCCGACTGGATCGTCGCCGATCGTCTGCCGGTGCGCTTCCAGATGCAGTTGCACAAATTGCTGTGGGACGACGCACCGGGTTACTGAGCCGGCGTCGCACCCTCCAATCGTTTACCCCGGCGCGGGACAGCGTGCTGGCTTTCCTCTCCCAACCGGATCATCACCATGAAAAAGAAAGCAGTCGTGCTTCTTTCCGGCGGCATGGACTCAGCCGCCGTCGTCGCCATCGCCCAGGAACAGGGTTTCGAAGTGCATGCCATGAGCGTGCGCTACGGCCAGCGCCACACCTCCGAACTGGAAGCCGCCGCACGCGTAGCCGCCGCCTTGGGCGTGGCCGGGCATAAAGTGGTCGCGGTCGACCTGCGCAGCATCGGCGGCTCGGCGCTGACCGACGACATCAACGTGCCCGAGGCCGGTGCCGGTGACACTATTCCCGTCACCTATGTGCCCGCCCGCAACACCATCATGCTGTCACTGGCGCTGGGCTGGGCCGAAGTGCTGGGTGCCAACGACATTTTCTGTGGTGTCAACGCGGTTGATTACTCCGGCTACCCGGACTGCCGTCCTGAGTTCATCGCCGCCTTCCAGGCGCTGGCCAACCTGGCCACCAAGGCGGGCGTGGAAGGCGCGGGCATCCGTGTGCATGCGCCATTGCAGTACCTGAGCAAGGCACAGATCGCACTGGAAGGGCAGCGCCTGGGCGTGGACTTCGGCCTGACTGTGTCCTGTTACCAGGCCGACATGGACGGCAAGGCCTGTGGCCACTGCGACGCCTGCCAGCTGCGCGCCGATGGCTTCACTGCCGCCGGCATGGCGGATCCAACCCATTACGCATGATGTTGTTTTTGCGTTTATTGCGTTAGAATACGCGCCCCGGCTACGGCCGGGTCTTTGTTTGGGCCGTTAGCTCAGTCGGTAGAGCAGAAGACTTTTAATCTTTTGGTCGAAGGTTCGAATCCTTCACGGCCCACCAGCATTGCCAAGGCTTCGGAGCGATCCGGAGCCTTTTTTATTGTCCCGCAGGCTGGCGACCGCTCCGCAAGCGGCCTGGACTGGCAGCTCGAGCGTAGCCCGTTAGGCGCAGCGCACCCGGGAGATGGCAATCCTGTGATCTTGACGGTTGTCGATGAGAAGCCGCGGCTTGCCCGGGCTACGGTGACGCCGGCAAGGTCGCGGCTTTCTGCCGCAACCTCGGTACGTTATTTCAGCAAGGCCTGCTGGACATCGACGATACGCACATCGTGCATCTGCTCGAGGTACGCATCCAGATACGCCTTGTGCGAGGCGCCAACCAGAACCAGGGTACGCATGCCCGGGGTCGGCCCCATCAGGTCGCGGATGTTGGCGGCCATGCGCAGGTTGCGCGTCTCCCACGATGTGACATACATGCGCCCGTAACCCTCCGGGGAGGGTTCTTCCAGCGCGGCACCGTAATCGCTTTCGAAGGCCACCGGGGCGACGTCCGGGCCGTTGTCGCGCCGGTACATCGCCAGCGCTTTTTCGGGTGTGTCGAGTTGGGATTCCAGGCTGCTGTACAGTGCTGCCCGTTGCTTGCTGGCAGGGTTGTCCCACGCCTTGCGGATAGCCTTCACGTAGGCCTTGGGGTCCGGGCCGTAGCGGTCGGCACTGTGGTCGTCCATAGGCCAGAGCCGTTGATGGCCCAGCCGTACCGCCAGCTGTGCAGCGATCAGCGTGTTTTCATTGCGGCTGCTACGCAGTGCTTCCAGCGCCTCCACCAGCTCCTGGTTCAAGCTGCCCTCTGCACGCCGCTCTGGCGCAGGCAGGTGCAGCCATTGGACAAGAGCGGAATCGTGCTCTCCGGCGGCAAGGAAGGTGGCTGCCAGTTCGCGACGCTGGGCAGCGCTTGGTTGCGCCGGCCAGTTCACCAGCATTCCCTCGGCGGCCGCAGTCGCTGCTGTTACATCCAATCCGGTCGCCTTTGCCGCCGCTGACAGGTCAGGGCAGTAGTCGCTCACCGTCAACGCGTAGCGGGCAGGGTAGCGGCGCAACATGTCGCATTGCTGTCCCGAGACTGTCTCGACGGCGATTGCCTGTGGCTGCCACGCCGCCAGGCGGTCGAGCAATGGGGCAAGCGCCGACGGATCGAAGGCTTTCGGCAAACCCGCCAGATGTGCAGTGGCGAGCACTGCGACTTCGTTCTGTGTTCCATGTCGAGGCCCCTTGTGCGCGCCAGGAGCAAAGGGCTGCGCCTGTCCGGCTTCTGCCTGGGTTGCCGCCGCCAACAGTGCGCAGATCAACACGCCTCGTCCCCACATGCCCTGCATCACGCCCTGCTGCATAGAACCTGCCGATTGAGCGCTTGATAGGCGCGAAGTGGCGCAGATTCCTTCTCCAGCAAGCCTTTGTCAACGTCAGGCAGGATTGCGTCACCAGGCCTGCGGTTCGCGCTCACCGGAACCGATCATGGAAGCAATGCGGGCGATGGCAGCCGGCTGCTGGTGTGGCTTGTGACCGTGTTCGCCGTTGGTGGAACCGAGGGGGCTTGAAGATCACTCGGCACTGCGTGTGAACGCACAGTGCCAGCCGCCGTGGTTGGAAGTCGCCGGGTCTGGTTTTAATATGCGGCATGCACCATTGGTTGCCCCGGTGGGCGTCCAGGCACTGGGGACAGGGTTGAGCAAGCAGATCACGCAATTACTGCACCGATGGCAACAAGGCGACATGGATGCGCGCGAGCATCTGTTCGAAGCCTTGTACTCGGATTTGATGGTGATTGCGCGCAACCGCTTGTCGCAGCAGACCAGCGGTACCCTGCAGCCAGCCGCGCTGGTCAATGAATCGCTGATGCGCCTGCTCGGCAGCGACGCGGACTACAAGGACCGCGCTCACTTCGTCGCCATTGCTGCGTTGAAGATGCGCTCGGTACTGGTCGACCACATGCGCGCGCGCGCGGCAGACAAGCGCGGTGGCAATGCCGAGCAGTTGACCTTGTCCTACGCTGATCAGGTGCCGGACGATGCAGCTGTTGGCCATGACGTGCTGGCCCTGCACCAGGCCTTGAATCAACTGGCCGAACTTGAGCCGCGTGCAGCGAGCACGATTGAACTGACCTACTTCGGTGGCATGAGCCGTGATGAGATCGCGCTGGTGCTGGATGTATCCGCTCCAACGGTTGACCGCGACCTGCGCTTCGCGCGGGCCTGGTTGAACCGGCAGCTGCGCTGAGCAGTGATGGCGGCGGTGCGGTGATGGCGACGGAGCGCTGGCGGCAGGTTCGTGAGCTGTTCGATGCCATCTGCGAGCTGCCGCGCGAGCAATGGCAGCAGGCACTCGAGACAGGCAGTGATGACCCTGCGGTGCGCGAGGAAGTGTTGCAGCTGCTGCGCTCACAGACCGTGGGCCTGAGCCGGGTCAGCAATCGTCTGGATACCGCGCTGGCGCGTGCCTTGGCGCCGGAACTTGGCGTGGGTGAGCGGCTCGGGCCATGGCGGCTGACCGAACGCATCGCACATGGCGGCATGGGTACCGTGTTCAAGGCTGAGCGCGCCGATGGTCTTTATCAGCGCACGGTTGCCATCAAGCTGTTGCATGGCATGCCGGGCGCCACCGAGGTGGAACTGCTGGGCGCGGAGCGGCAGGTGCTGGCTGGTCTGCAGCTGTCCAATGTCGCGCGCCTTTACGATGGTGGCACCACGCCGGATGGCCATCCGTATCTGGTGATGGAATACGTCGACGGCGTGCCGCTGGATGTTTGGTGCGCCGAGCAGGCATTGGGCCTGCAGCAACGGCTTGCGCTGTTCCTGGAGATCTGCAGCATTGTGCAGTCGGCACATGAACAGCTGGTGCTGCATTGCGATCTCAAGCCGCCCAACGTGCTCGTGCAGGCCAATGGCCAGCCCGTGTTGCTGGATTTCGGCTTGGCGCGCCTGCTCAATGAGGCGCGCGACAAGCGCGATTCGGGTTACTGCACGCCGGGCTATGCAAGCCCAGAGTTGATTGCCGGGCATTCCGTCGGTGCCGCCAGCGATGTCTACAGTCTTGGCGTGATGTTGCTGGAGCTGCTGTCGACACAACCGTCGATGCGCGAGGCGCAGAACACGGGTGAGGCATTGATTGCGCCCAGCGCCAATACACCGGCTGATCTGCCCTGGCGGCGCCGCCTGCGTGGCGATCTGGATGCCATCGTCGCACGTGCATGCGCCAGCGACATCTCCCTGCGCTACCGCTCGGTCGAGGCCTTGATGGCCGATCTGCGCCGCTATCTGGAGATGCAGCCGGTATTGGCGCGCAACGGCGGCCGCCTGTATCACCTTGGGAAAGCGCTGCGCCGGAACTGGCAAGGTACGGCGATAGGTGCGGGTGCAACCGCGTTGCTGGCGGTGTTCGTATTTGGTTTGTGGGAGACCCGGCGGCAGGCGCAGGAAGAGGCGGTTGTGGCGCAGCAGATCAGCAACTTCATGGTTGGCATGTTCGAAACCGCTGATCCGTTCCTTCGCACCGAGCGCGGCGCCGAGGAGTTGAGTTCGCGGCAACTGCTGGACAAGGCCGTACTGCAGGTTGCGCGGGATCTGGCGGATGCGCCGGCGCAGCTGGCGCGGATGCGCGCCGTGCTGGGGGTTGCCTATCAGAATGCTGGTGCTTCGCATCAGGCCGACACGCTGTTGCAGCAGGCCTACGCTGGCTTCATGGATCCGCGTGTGGCGCGTCCGCTGGATGCGGCGAATGTGCTGGCGGATTTGTCCGTGCAGAAGACCCTCGATGGCGATGGTGGGCGCGGCCTGCAGTTGGCGGTGCAAGGTCTGGATCTGATTGGCAGCAAGGCCCCGGCGGTGGTGCAGGCACGTCTGTACAGCGCAAAGGGGTTGGCCCTGTTGAACCAGCAGCATTTTGATCTGGCCGAAGCGGCCTTCAACAGTGCAACGGCGCTGTATCAGGATGTGGAGGGCGTGGACGTCGGTGCCGAGACCAGCGAGCTGCTGTACAACAAAGGCCTGATGTACCTGCGCTGGGGACGGCAGTCATCGGCGGAACACGAGTTCCGGCGGCTGCTGGACAATCTGCATGGCCGCCGGACCAGTCTGGCGTTGGCGGCGGAAACACGGCTGGCGCAGATACTGCGCGAACAGGGCAAGTACGAACAGGCGCTGCCGCTGCTGCAATCAGGGATGCAATACGCGCTGGAGTTGTACGGCGCAGAGAACAGCTTTGTCCGCGTGCAGTACGACGGATTGGCCGACCTGTACCGGGATTCCGGTGACTACGCGGCGGCTGAGCAGCATTACCAGAAACGGAATGCCTTGAGCGCACGTCTGGATGGACAGGACTCGGTCGAGTATTCGATGGGTCTGTTCAATTACGGTTCGTTGAAAGTGCTGCGCGGCGAACTGGCGGCGGGCGAGGCGCTGTATCGACAGGCGTGGATGATCCGCAAGCAGAAACTGGGTGAGGACTCGCCTACCAGCCTGCGTGCAGAGAGCGAGTTGGGGCGCCTGCTGATGCGTGATGGCCGGATGGGCGAGGCGGGCGGGCTGCTGATGCACGCCGACAAGGGGCTGAGCCAGAGTTTGCCGGCCGATGCACCTGGTCGCGTGCAGGCCCATTTGAACCGGATCGATTGGCATGTGCGCAGCGGACAGTTGGCCCAGGCGCGGCAAATGCTGGAACAGATGGACTCACCGGTTGCCGAGGAGCTGCAGCTGCGCTGGCTGGGAATCCGTGCCGATCTTGCGATGCGCTTGGGCGAAGGAGAGCAAGCGTTGGCGTTGCGCAGGGCTGCGCTGGAGTTTGCCGGCAGCAAGCAGGGCAAGGACAGCGCAGCCGTTGCCGAGACCGGTCTGGCCCTGGCCGAGTCATTGCTGCAATTGGGACACGCGCGCCTGGCCAAGGAAGAGCTGCAGCGTGTGCTGCTGCTGATAGGGCGGCAGCAGGTTGCCGGCTCGCCGGATCGGCGCAAACTGGACGGCTTGCTGCTGTTGGCCGAGCAGAATCTTGGCGAGCGTTAGCAGCTGAGGGTATTGAAGGCAGCCGCGTCAGGTTTACGGGTGATGTGCACTGCCGTATCAGCGAAGGGATCTTTCCAAGCTGTTGATATATTCCGATTTATTGCCGCGCGCGGGATCCGGCGAGTCTGGTGTTGACGCGCTCCGTGGACCGCCGTGCGGCGTTCCACGCGATGAATCTGGCGTGTCCACGGCAGGTGTCTTGGCTGGCCGTGTTGTGTTTTACGAAAAATTTACAAAAATTAATTGGCGCCAGTGACGGATGTCCCACTTTTTTGGGGATTCGTGATTGGATGCGGACGCTTTTCCCGGTTTCTTCTAGTGAGGGTTACTTTTTCCATCACAGGGGAGCGCCATGAAGCAGCTGTTGATCTATGACCGTCCGGTTCAGTTGAATCGGGTTGCCCATCGCAACCATCGGGTGGTTGCCAACGACGGGGACTTCCGATTCGCCTCCAGCCTCAATTCCGTACCGCTTGCCTGCGTGGAGTTTGCCCGCGCCGCACGCGACTACCCGATTGTGTTTGCCGGCAACAGCGCTGACAGCGTGGTACCTGCCGCATTGCTGGGCCTGCGCAGTGGCCAGAACCTGATGGTGAATGCCGAGGGGCGTTGGGCCGAGGGTGCTTATGTACCGGCATTCCTGCGCCGCTATCCGTTCGTACTGGCCGAGCAGGATGCGCAGGGCAGCGATTTTACCGTTTGCCTGGATGCGGCATTCGAAGGTCTGCGGGAAGGCGGCGATGAAGGCGCGGCGTTGTTCGACGAAGAAGGCAACGACAGTGCCGTGCTGTCGAACGCGCTGGAGTTCCTGCAGGAATACCAGGTGCACCTGGCACGTACCCGCGGCCTGACGACTGCTTTGGTCGCGCACGATCTGCTGGTGTCCAAGCAGGTGAATGTGCAGACGGCAGCTGGCGAAACCTTCTCGCTGGACGGCTTTTTCGTGGTCGACGAGCAGAAGCTGCGCGAGCTCAAGGGCAAGGCTTTGCAGGATCTTGCCAAGTCCGGTGATCTGGGCTGGATCTACGCCCACCTGTTGTCACTGGGCAATGTCGAAGTATTGAGCCGGGTGCTGGACAAGCAGGCATCGCCTGCAGCCACGCACTGACACCTGCTTTGTCCCCGATTGATTGATCCATGCGCGGCCGCATCAGCGGTCGCGTATCCGCCTATCTGAGTGCTGCCGCCTGGCAGCGGCGCACCCTGGAGCTGCCATGAACCGCATTGACGCAACCAACGCTGCCAAGACCCTGCACGCCAGGACGAAAAGCGATCCCCGGCTGCGCCCGGCGGGCCTGGCAGTGGCGATTGGTTCGGTGCTGGGGCTGGCACTGCCGGTTGGGCTGGCGACAGCCGCATCGCCCCCGGGCGTTACCGACGTCACCAAACGCGGCGATACGGACACGGACATCGTCGCGAATGGGAACGTCACGACGGTGACTACCAAGACCATCAACGGCGGGGTGGCCTTCAACTCGTTCAGGGACTTCAAGGTTGCACAGAACGATGTGGTCAACCTGGTGCTGCCGTTCACCGATCTGGCCAACAAGGAAGGGAGCCAGATCAACAATCTGGTCAATCTGGTCTGGGACTCGAAGATCTACATCAACGGTACCGTGAACAGTCTGCTCGACAGCACGGGTGCGATCGGTGGTCGTGTCTTCTTCGTCGATCCCATGGGAATGGTGGTTGGTGACCAGGGCGCACTCAACGTTGGCTCGTTGAGCGTGGCGACGCCAAGGGCGGATGTCATGGGTGACATTTTGGCCGGCGGCGGGGCGTTGAAGCGTTTGATGGCAGGGACCTTGTCACCGGAGCAGATCAGCGCGGACGGTGAGGTCAGCATCGAAGGCAAGGTGCACGCCCGCAATGGCGTGCGCGTGCAAGCCCGCGCGATCGATGTGACCGGCACCATCCTTGTCGCCGTTCCGGCTGATGAGACCCTGAGTGGTGCGTTCAACCTGCAGCGCGAAGACGTCGCGGTGAATACCGGCGGCGACGATGCCAAGCTTGTGCTGGTGGATGATGGCAACGGCCAGATCCAGCTGCGCGCGGCCGCCGTCGTCGACACCGGATTGGCCCTGAGCAAGGATGCCACTGCCACGGTCACCATCGGTTGCGACGCCGCGCAGCCTGGTTGTGACAGCAGCGAGCGCGCCAGCCTGATCGCCAATGACATCGAGTTGACTGCGGTGGCCAAGGTTGACTCGGGCTACAAGAACCCGGACAACACGCCGGATGGCATCCTGCAGAACGTCGAGGACAGCCTGGTCGACATCAGCGCCGCTGGTGACTTGTTGCAGACTGCGGCCGAGCTTGGCGCGGAAAAGGCGCTGGGGGGGCAGATCGCCTTCCTGCGCGCGAACAGCACTGCCCAGGTGGTCGTCAACGGCAATGCCGATCTCACCGCGACAGCGAACGCTACTGGCAAGCAAGGCGATATTGCATTGCATGCAAGCACGATGCAGCTGATCGACAACTCGGCCGCGGGAAAATCGTACGAAAAGAAGGACGTGCCGGTTCTGGACGACCAGGGCAACCCGGTGAAGAACCCGGATGGTACTCCCAAGACCCAGCCTGAAACCCACTATCTGAGCCTTGGTGCAACCTATGCGCAGATCAACGCAACGACCGATGCCATCATCCGCTCCGGCGCTGGTGTAAAGGCGGACGGCGCGGTCTCGGTCAAGGCCGATGCCGATACCCGCTTGAAGGTTGCGGCGCAGTCGTTTGCGACCAACAACACTGCGGCTGGTTTCACTGCGGCGATCAGCAACGTGCACGTGAACACCACTGCCAGCATCGAGGCGTCCGCGGCGGTGCTGGATGCAGGCAGCGTGAACGTATCGGCGGTCAATACCTCGTCGCTGGAAACCTCGGCGACAGCGTACTCGGATGCAACCGGAAAGGTCGGCCTGGCCGGTGCCGTCAGCCTGCAGGACATCAGCGCCACTGCGACCCTGGCGCGTGACGTCGATGCCAGCGGCAACGTCACCGTGCAGGCGGCGAGTGTTACCAGCAAGAACAGCACCACCAGCCTGGTCGATGCGCCGCCGAAGGAAAAGAAGAACGAGGACAAGAGCGATGATGCGGGCTCCAGCGGCGACAAGCTGATGGAACTGGTGCAGTCCTTCGCCGGCAAGGGTATCGCCGCAGCGCAGAAGAAGGTGTCCGGCGACGACGGATCGCAACCCGGAGGTGGAACCGGTGGCGGGACGCCGAGCACGCCTTCACCGTTTCGCCTGGGCGGTGCCATCAGCTACGTCGGTGGCAGCCATACGGCCAATGCCACGATTGGCAGCGGTGCGAAGGTCACCGCCGGCGGCGACGTGGTGGTGGACAGCCTGGTCATCGATGCACAGATCGCCAACCATGCACTGAGCAACATCCAGGGCCAGGGCAAGAGCAATGACGGTTCGGCATTCACCTTGTCCGGTGCCGTAACCATCGCCGACCTCGAGCATGATGCATCGACGCTGGTAGGGAGCGGCGCTGCGCTTGAGGGCGCGCATGTCGGACTGGGCTCGAATGTCACGTTGCCGCGCGATTTCAGCGCGCTGCAGGCGGCGCAGCCGAAATTCAGCAGCTTCGACGCGTTCAAGGATTCGCTCACCGCAGCCAAGACGCTGATCAGCGATCCTTCGGATCTTTTCACTTCCTACGGTTCGGCCAAGGGATCGGCGGATTCCGTCGCCTTGGGTGGCGTGGTCAGCTATTTCCGTACCAGGAACGCGGCCAGCACCAGTGTGGCCAGCGATGCGCACATCACCACCACCGCCACCGATGGCAAGGCGTGGACGGCGGCCCTGGATGCCAGGGATGAAGCGGGCAAGCAGATCACACGCAGCTTCGACAAGGATGCGGTGGTACGGGCCAGAACCGAGATTACCGCGATCCATGCAGCCGGTGATCTGGGCCTGACGCTGAAACGTGTGTCCGCAGGTAACGGCGGTACCGCAGTAGGCGGAAGCGTCGGCTACATGGACTATGAGAATTCGGCGACTGCGCTGGTCAACGATGGCGCGGTGATCAACAGCCATGCATTGGAAGTTTCCGCCGAGAACAAGGAGACCATCGTCTCGCTGGCATTGCAGTCGGGTCAGGGCGGCAGCATCGGAGTCAGCGGGACCGCGTCGGCGCTGGACCTGGACAGCCACACGCTGGCTGGCGTGAGCAACAAGGCCAGCGTCATCGCCAGAAGCGTGGACGTGAAAGCGGATGAGGACCTGTTCGTGTGGTCGGTGGCCGGCGCGGTGGCGATGACTGACAGCCTGTCGGTTGGCGCCAGCGTGGCTTACCAGCAGATGGACACCGATACGCGCGCCTTCGTCGGTGCTATCCCGGATGATTTCAAACAGGGGACATCTGCCGCGACTGCTGGCAGCATCTCCACCAATGCATTGGCGGTGAACGCGACAAGCGAGGGGCTGACAGGGGCGGTGGCCGCCGCCGGCGCGATGGTCAGCAGCAAATCGCAGAAGGAAGAGGACCAGAAGGCGCAGAAGGCGCTGGCGGACAAGGAGAACGGTGAGAACCCCGGTTTCTTCGACAGCCTCAAGGCACGTGCCAGCGACAAGGTTGCCGGGTTGGAGTCGATGGCCGGCGGCCTGAAGAAGATAGGTGGCGACAAGGTTTCCGGCTACTTCGACAAGGCCAAGGGCCTGCTCGGCAGCAAGGACGCCCCGCAGAGCGATTCCGGTCCGATCAACCAGCCCTCGTTCGGAGTGGCGGTGTCGGGCAGCGTCACCATCAACCGCATCCGCCAGAACACCAAGGCGGACATCACTTCGGCGACCGTGCATGGACTGGACACGGTCAGCAAGCTGGACGTCAACGCGCTGAACAAGACGCTGCTGGTGAGCATCAGCGGCGCCATCTCCATCACCAAGGCAAACTCGGATAACAGCAGCGGCAGCGCCGCCATTGCCGGTGGCGTGGCCTATGGCGATATCGCCAATACAACCGTTGCCGGTGTGGTTGGCAGCACGCTGGACAATGCCGGCGATGTGTCCATCACCGCGCGCAACGAGAACGAGCAGGTCAACGTCGGCCTGGGTGTTGGCGTCAATGCCTCCAGTGACCAGAGCACCGCTGCCGCTGCCGCGGTGTCGGCGACGGTGGCGATGTCGAAGAACAACACGACTGCTAGCCTGGAGGGAACAACCCTGGGCAGCAGTGCCGCCGGCTACAACGTTGGCGTGAAGGCGGTCAACGAGTCGAAGATCGGCAATGGTGGTGGCGCGCTGTATGGCGGTGGCAAGGTCGGCATGGGCATTGCCGTGACCTATGCGGACATCGCCGACAAGACCGCCGCGTCGATCAGCGGCGGCAGCATCCGCGAGGCAGGGGACGTGCAGGTGATCGCTGCCGATGCTTCGCGGATCATTGCCGCGGCCGCGGCAGGCGGTGTCTCGAAGGAAGCCAACAACATCGGCCTGGCCGGTTCGGTGGTGATCAATCAGATCGCCAACCAGACTACTGCAACGATCAACGGCGGCGCGGACATCGTGTTCTCCGGAACGCTGGACACCTACGCCGGTACCGCGCGCGTCACCGACGTGCGTGCTGCCGACGACGGCTGCTCTTCGGCCATGGGCATGGATTATTGCGGCTCGGCCATCGGCGGCGTGACCGCCAATGCCAACGCGGACACCGAATCCAGCAGTGATACCAAGGTGGCGGCGATCGAGCGCAACGAGGCGCGCAGTTCGATCATCGCGGTGGCCGGCATGGTGCAGGTCAGCGACAACAATGCAGGCGTTGCGTTCGGCTACAACAGCATCAAGAACAGCCACGTGGCATCGATTGCCGGGGCCAACATCAACAAGGTGAGTGGTGCCACCGGCGGTGATATCGCCGTCACCGCCGAGGACCATGCCGATATCCTGGCGGTCAGTGCCGGCCTGGGCGTCAGCACCGGCAAGTTTGCTGGCGTGGGCAGTGCGTCGTACAACCAGATCAGCAACACCACCGCGGCGCTGGTCGGCGTGGATGCAGCAGGAAATGCCGCAACGACGGTGTTGAACGGAAACTCGGTCCGGCTGGATGCCAGCGATGCGGCGTATATCGCCTCGCTTTCAGGCGCGGTGACCGCAGGCGCCAAGGTCGCGGTGGGTGCGGCATTGACCATCAACGAGATCGGCAGCAAGACCAGCGCGACTGCGCGCGGCGCGGACCTGAGCGCAAGCGCTGAGGTGACGCTGGATGCACAGAACCAGGCGAAGATCCTCTCTGCTGCGATCGCTGGCGGTGGCGCCGGCAATGTCGCGGTGCAGGGTTCGGTGGCCTGGAGCACGATCGGCAACAACGCCAGCGCCGATCTCATCGGCGGTGAGGTGACCGCCGCCAACATCTCGGTCGGCGCGGAGAACACCTCGAAGATCCAGACGCTGTCCGGCGCCGTTGCTGGCGCAGGTACCGCCGCGGTCGGCGCGGCCATCAATGTTGGCAGCATCTCCGATACCACCCACGCCGGCGTGAGTGGCACAAAGCTCAGTAGCGGCGATCTGGACGTGAGCGCGATTGCCGATTCCACGATCAAGACGCTGGCTATTGCCGGCGCCGCCGCAGGAACCGCGGCGATTTCGGCGAGCAACAGCACCAACCTGGTCGACAACACCACCGACGCCACCATCACCGACCTGCAGCTGAAGGGGGATGGCGTGGTTGGCGAGGTCACGGTCAATGCCGGGACCAAGGGGGCTGCCTACTCGCTGGCCGGTGCGCTGGCCGGTGCGGGCAGCGTGGCGGTGGGGGCGGCCAGCAGCGTCAACCTCATCGGTGGCACCACCTCGGCAAGTGTCACCGGCTCACGGCTGGACAAGGCGACCGGCCTGGATATCGAGGCCGGTTCCACCAACCTGGTCCGCACTGCCGCTATCTCCGGGGCGGGTGCGGGCAGCGTCGCGGTGGGCGGCAGCGTCACCACCAACATCGTTACTTCCGACACCTCGGCGCAGCTGCAGGACACCCGGCTCGACAGCAATGTCGCCGATGTGCGCGTGCACGCCAAGGATGGTCGCAGCATCGATTCCCTCGCTGGCGGCGGCGCCGTTGCAGGCAGCGTGGGTGTCGGCGCGGCGATCGCGTTCAACCAGATCGGCGGCAGCACGACGGCAAGCCTTGTCGGCGGTGGCAATGGCTACCAGGTCCATGCGAAGAACGTCGAGGTCTCGGCGGAAGCAACCAACGCGGCCGGCAATGGTGGTGCCAACATCCGCACAATCGCCGCCGGCCTCGGCGGCGGCGGTGCGGTTGGCGGCGCGGGTTCGGTCGCGGTGAACCTGATGGAGGGCCAGGTGCAGGCGCGCATCGCCGACGGCGCCGATGTGATTGCCGACGGCGACGTGAGCGTGCATGCGAAGCAGCAGCAGGGTATCGACGTGCTGGCCGGCAGCGTCGCGGTGGGGGCAACCGCCGGTATCGGCCTGGGCACGGTGGTCAACCTGATGACCGGCAAGACACTGGCGCAGATCGATGGTGCCGGGACCAAGGTCAGCGCGTTGGCATGGAACGGCGGTCAGGGTGTGTTGGTGGATGCGGCAACCAGCCAGGCCATCAATACCCTGGGAGTCAGCCAGGCGATCACCTTTGCGCCGATCAGCGGACAGACGCTGTCGGTGATGGCCGGCGTGAACGTGATCGGTACCCAGACCGAGGCAAGCATCAGCTCTGCGGCGATCAACAAGCATGACCTGAGCAGCTGGGCAGGAACGTGGCTGCCTGCGCGCGGCACGCCGACGCCGGGCACGGGGAGTGGCGGGGGTGCCGACAGCACGGCCGAGTTCGACTTCTACAGTGCCTTGGCGCAGGGCAGCGACAGCCAGGACGTGAAGGTCAAGGCCAGTAGCGACGTGAGCGCAAGCTCGCTGGTGATCGGTGCCGCGGCGGGCGCCGGCGGCAGTGCTTCCGGTGCGGCATCAAGCACGGTGCTGCAGACAACGACGAAGGCGCGGATCCAGAACGCGGATATCGCCGCCAGTGGCGACATCGCCGTGGATGCCCGTGGCAGCCAAACCGCGCAGACCACCGTAGCCGGCCTGGCGGCCGGCCTGGCCGGCGGTGCAGGCACTGGCGTGGTCAATGTGTTCTCCAGCAATACGGATGCGTCGCTGAGCGGCGGTAAGACCGTTGGCGCCAGCCTGGCGGTGAATGCGATCAATACGGTGGACAGCCGCATCAACGCCGGTGCAGGTGCCGCGGGCGGAGCGGCGGTTGCCGGCACGCTGGTGGTGAACATGGCGCAGACGCGCACCGGCGCAAGCATCGGCGGCTCCGGTGTGAACACGGTGATCGACGTGGATGGTGGCGTGGGCGTAGCCGCGCATACTGATACGCGCTTCGAGAATACCGTGGTCAGTGGTGCGTTGGCCGGTGCCGCCGCCGTGGCGGGCATGGCCCAGTTCCAGCAGATCGCCAACACCACCGAAGCCACCATCGTGGATGCCAGCATCGACGCCGGTGGCGTGGATGTCGACGCGCTTGAGGAACTGGCCATCAAGGCCAACAGCGGTGTGGTTGCCGGAGGATTGGGAAGCGGCGTGGGGGCGGCGGCCAACATCACGCTGCTGGGCAGCAAGGTGGCGGCCACGGTCAGTGGTGGCAGCATTCGCAGCGGCGGTGAAGTGAACGTCGACGCGGCTTCCATCCGCGACATTGCGATGATGACCGCCACCGCTGGCATCGGCATGAGCACCGGCATCGGTGGTGCAGCATCGGTGCTGCTGTCCGGCGTAGGTGATATCGGTGACGTGCTGGGTGAAGTGTCCGGCACCAAGGGGGCGGTGGACAGCCTCGCGTCCGGACAGAAACTGGATGCCAGCGTGACGGGTGACGCAGCGCTGGCGGACAAGCTGGACAGCAGCCACCTCGCACAGCTCAATGGCGCCACGTCCAATAGCCTGCTGACGTTGGGGGGCAAGCAGGACCAGGTGATCGCCGCGATCAAGGGGGCGAACGTCGAGGCGAGCCGCGTCGACGTCAATGCCGAGAGCCAGTTGAAGGCCAGCAACACCGCGGGCGCGCTCGCGGCGGGTGCGCTCGGTGCAGGTGGTGCGGTTGCCTACAGCGGCATGTTTGGGCAGACCTCGGCGGCGATCGAGAACGGTACCGTACGTGCTGGCAGTATCCAGGTCGCGGCCAAGAGTGGCGCTGACAACGGCCAGCCAAGTTCGACGGTGAAGGCAATCGCGGGTGCAGCCGGGCTGGTTGGCCTGGGCGCGGCGGTTGCGTGGAATGACTTCGGGCAGACCACTACGGCGTCGGTATCCGGCAACCTCAATGCCACCGGCCAGGGCGGTGGTCTGGATGTCTCGGCATCGGACCGGAGTCGTGCCAGCGTTGAGGCGACCGGCGCCGCCGCGGGCGCATTGGCGGCAGGCGCAGTCATCGCACATGCTGCCCGCAATTCGACGGTATCGGCCACGGTGGGAGCAGGTTCTTCGCTGGGCGGTTTCCAGCAGGTCGGGTTGAATGCGCTGCACGGCGGTGGCGTCGAGGCCACCGGCATCGGCGCCGTTGCCGGTCTGGCCGGCGCGGCCAATGCGGTGGTGGTCCTGGCCAAGGACACCAGCAGCGTGAATGCCGGCGTTGGCGATGATGCGACGATCATCACCAAGGGGACGGGCGTTGCCGGCCCGGCGGTAGGAGATGGATCTTCGCTGCAGGTCGTGGCCAGCTCCGATGCCACGGTAGGTGCCACCGGCTTGGGTGCGACCGTGTCTGCCGGCGCGGCAGTGGGCGCAGTGGTGGTCAATGCCGAGGCGAAGGCCGACGTGCTGGCTGCGCTCGGTAACAAGGTAAACGTGAGCGGTGACGGCAACGTCAGTGTCAAGGCGACGCGGGGAGCGGCGCTGGGCACGGGCGCAGGTGTATCCGCGGCGGCCACCGCGGGTGCGGGTGGCATCTATTTTGCCGCCAATGCCGCGGTTGCCAACGCCGGCGACGACAGCGTGACCAGGGCCCTGGTCGGCAACGACGTCGTCATCGGTAGCCACGGTGACTTCATCGTGGCAGCTGACAGCACCACGCGACAGGACGCGCAAGCCACCGGCATCACCATCGGTGGGCTGGCGCTGGGTGCGGCGGTGGCCAATGCCAGCTCCGACACCCGGACCATCGCCGCCATCGGTGATCGCATCAGTGGCACGCATGCCGGCACCACGGCCGATCCGCTGCAGATGATGGGCAAGCTGGCGGTGACTGCAAACGGCAACGACAGCAACCTGGCCAGCACCTTCGCTGGTAGCGGCGGCCTGATTTCCGGTGCTGCCAGTGCGGCGGGCACCAATGGCACCTCGGTGGTGGACGCGAGCATCGGCAGCAATGCCGGCAATGGCAAGGGCCTTCTGGCTGACAGCATCGTTGTGGCGGCGACACACCAGGCCGGCTATGGCGGCAGCGCGGATTCAACCAATGCTGCCGTTGCCGGTGCCAGCGGTTCAAAGGTGCGCAACGTGGTGGACAGCACGGTGACCGCGACGCTGGGAAGCGGTGCGCGCCTGTTTGCCGGCCACGGTATGGGCATCACTGCCGACAACCTGTTCAAGAGCCTGTTGGATGGCCCGGCGGTGCAGGCCGCCGCCGGTGGCGTGATCAATGGCAGCGCGGCGTTGCTGGAGACGCAGCTGACCGGCAGGACAGTGGCCAGTGTTGGTGACAACGTATTGCTGCAATCGGGTGTCGCCAACGGCGGCGGTGCCAACAACCTCGACATCGTTGCCCGCACCAAGGCAGTGGCGGTGGACAAGGCGCAGCTGTCGACTGGCGGTGCCATCCAGGTTGCAGTTGTGGATACGAAGATGGATGCCGACTTCAGCAACCAGGTGAGCGTTGGCAACAACGCCAAACTGGCGAGCTTGGGCTACCTCAACCTGGGTACTACCACCACCGGCTCACTGAACAGCCAGGCGCTGGTCAATACCTGGGGTCTGGCGGCGGTAGGCGCGGCGCATTCGAAGGTGGACGCCGATGTCATCGAGAGCGTCGACGTCGGGACTGGCGCAACCCTGTCATCGGTGCAGAACGCCTACCTGTCCGCAGGCAAGGACGGCACCGGCTTGATGGAGAGCAACCTGCTGACCAATGCCGGCGCGGAGGGTTACGTACGCGGGCTGATCGCGATACCGACGGTTTCCGCCGATGCTGCCACCCGCGCGCAGATGGGGGTGAGCCTGGGCAAGGGTTCGACGTTGAACAGCTCTGGCGACATCTACGTGGGTGCCTGGGGCGACTATTTCGCGCAGCAGGCGAGTGGGCGCGCCACGGGCTACCAGCTGGGCTTCATCCCCGTGACCATCAACCGTTCCTCGCCCTCCGGTGCAGGAACAGTGGCCAGCAACGTGGCGATCGACGGCAAGGTGGTTGCGGGCACCGCGACCGATGTGCGCGTTGGGATCACGGGTGGTTTCAACTGCAGTGCCGATATCGGTATCGGTTACGCCTGCATGACGGTGGCCCAGCTCAAGCAGCTGGACAGCAGCTTCGATCCAGGTGAGGTCGTCAACGACAACGAGCAGGTCGTGCTGATCGACGATATCTATGCGGCGGGTGCAGATGTCTATCTGAAGGGCACCAACATTCGCATTGGTAGTACCGGATCGGTAGCCGCGCATGGTGCACCGTCGGTGGATATCGTCAACGACTCGGCCTACCACCTGGCGTTCGGCAACATCTACATCCCCGACTACGCCGGCGGCAACGTAGTGGTTGCGGGCACGGTCAACAGTGGCTACGAGCGCATCAGCGGCAGCAGCTCAGGTGCCAAGCCGCATATCAACATCAACGGCAACTATACGCAGGGCAGTGGCACCTCGATCCTGCAGATGGGCGTGGTCAACAGCATCGGTGCCGATGTCCGCTACGAGTCCAAGGCCGGCTCCATCGTCAGCGGGCCGGTATACGCGGCAAGCTTCAACACGTTCGCGCCGAACGGCACCTTCACGTTCAAGAACAAGAATCTGGACAAGACCGTGGCTTCGTCCGAGGGGCTGTGGGCAAGTTACCTGCAGGGGCTGCTTGGCAGCGCCTATGGCAATGCCGACCTGGTGGCCGGTCTGCTGGCCAACCTGCAGTACAAGAACGGCGCCACCAATACCGAGCAGCTCAACAACAACCTGCTGAAGCAGCCGGGCGATGTTAACTATGGCGGTACTGCCATCATCGTCTACGGTGCATGTTTGCCGCATGTTGGCGGCTCGCGCTGCGGCACCAACCAGCCGGGGTATGGCGACTACACGACGTTCCCATACAACTACAAGAATTCGATCAAGATCCCAACCGTCGCCTACGTCGATAAGTTGAGCGGGAACGCGAGCTATTCGCAGAACGGTGCCATCGCGGCGGACAACAGTGCGATTCGCGCCCGCGAAGTGAACATCACGGCCCGGTATATCGATGTCAACGGCAAGATCGAGGCCGGTGCGGGCATCGACTGGTCGCTGAAGATCAGCGATGACACCAATGCAAGGAACTGGCTGGCTTGGGCGGATACGCAGAGCGGCGTGCTGTCGGTGCCAGGTTCCATGGTGACCACGATTGGCGCAGCGTCCAACCTGATCTCGGTCAAGTACGACACCGCGGCCAAGCGCTTCATTGTCGATGACGTCAATGCCTCCGGCGGTGGCAAGGTGATGTTGGACGGCATGATCGTCAGCACCACCAACAAGGGCAAGATCAACGTCACCAGCGGCTTCGGTCAGGTCAAGGTGGATGTTGGGCTTGGCCGTGACGTCCAGCTGAGTGGCATGAATGTGGCGACCGGCCAGGATGGCGTGGTGCAGATCATCGACCGGCTCAAGACCAGCCTCGATGGCAAGGCAGCGTACTCCGTGTGGTATGTGCAGCGTGCCGGTGAGCAGGCCCGAGCCTACGACAACAGCGTATGTGGTGCTGCCTGCAATACCTGGGAAACCGCCAACAGCATCAGCAATGTGTCCAGCTACAGCCCCACTGCTGGCATGCGCTACCGGTGGTCGATGACGGCCAACATTGGTCGCACCATTGACTGGAACAGCAATACAGCAGGGACCTGGAAGTTCCTCAATGGGCCCGGTGGTGGTGAGGCCTCTGGCGCGCAACGCTGGATCACTGGTGGCGGCACCTACTACCGTGCAGGCACCTCTGGTGCCGACATGGAATGGAATTACTCGGGCAGCTTCGGGAATTTCGACAACGTTGGCGTGGGCTATGGTTGCGGCGTGGTCCAATCGGGCTGCAATTTCGGCTTCCCGACGCCGGGTGGTGGCTTGCATTGGGACCCGTCGCGCGAAGGTGGCAAGGGGGGCTACGAAACCTGGTACCGCTACAGATTCCCGCAGAGTGGCCAGCTGAAGCTCAATGCCAGTGTGAGAGCGGACAACCCGATATCAATTGGCTTTGTCAGCCGCGACAAGGGGAGTGTCGATGTCAGTGTTGTCAGCGATCTGTACCTCAACGGAACCATCAACAACAAGGCTGGCACTACCACGCTGAGCTCCAGCCAGGGCAGCATCATCCAAGGCAATGATCGCGCCACGCTGTATGCGCAGAACCTGATTCTGAATGCCAGGAACGGCATCGGCGCGATTGACGGCAAGGCGATCGAGGCTGCGCAGTCCAGCGGCGGTACGGTCAAGGCAAGCACCAATGGGGGCGATATTGCGCTCAACGTTCACTCCAATGCGGACGTGCGCTTGGTGGCGGGCAATGCACAGTCCGGCTATGGCGACGTGAGCCTGATCGCTTCCGGAAACATCAACGGCGTGGCAGGTGATGCGGTTTCCATCGTCGGCAGCAACGTCAGGCTGACCAGCACCACCGGCAGTATCGGCAAGATTGGCTCCGCCGGCGCTCTGGTGATTTCTGCACACGAAAGCAATGGTGCCAACAACCAGGTCCGCGGCGGCAATGTTCACGCATCGGCGCGTGAGAACGTGTCGTTGGTGGACGTGGATGGTGATTTCTGGGTGGGCGGTGTGACCGCGACCAATGGTGATGTGTATCTGGAAGCAAGGAACGGCTCGCTGCTGGATGGCGCGCAGCGTGAGTCAGGCAAGGGGCTCAGCGACAGCCAGATCGAGGACATCCGCAAGCGCTTGAAGCTGGATGGTAGCGGCGTGGCCGACACCGTTGCCACCTATGAGCGGCAGGTGGAGGGTTTGTATGCGGAATACCTGAACCTCTACAAGCAGGGTGGAATCGTCGGCGGTGCATTCGTGCCGAACACGGCCTTGCTCGCTGCCTATCGCGCACGTGCAGAGTTGGCCGCAGGCGTCGCGCAGAGCGATGCCCAGGTGGCTGCCTTTGTCGCCGATCTGTATCAACAGATGGATGCCACCTTCGGCGCCGTGTACGGGGCGAGTTGGGCGACGGGCGCTGAGTTCGCCACACCCAGTACCAACTTCAGCTTTACCCTGGATACGAATTCGAGCATCTACAAGGAGTTGTCTGATCGCGCGCATTGGGATGACGGCCAGCTGCAGTTCGCCATCAACGCCAGCGCGCTGGAGCCGGCCAAGTCAACTGGCAACAACAACGCTGCGCCCACCATCTCCGGTAGCAACGTCACCTTGAGAGCGCGTGACGGCCTGGGCAAGTTGGCCGACAGCGTCGACGTCAACTACGCCCGCGTGTACGCCGGAAACCTCGATCCGAAGGAAGCCCTGGCCCTGGCGATGGCTACGTCGCCAGGCGATGTTCAGCTGATCGGTCGCAATGGTGAGGTGATCACCATCGACCAGCTGAAGGCAATGAGCGAGGCCGAGCTGCAGGCGGGGCCGGTGGACTTCATCCGGATCAAGCAGACCTCGCCGTTGTACGTGAAGGCCAGCGGCGCACTGACCGCGCAAGCCGGCGGCTCGGCCTATCTGCAATCCACCGACAATCTGACGGTGGCGGCGCTGGATGTCGCCGGCAATGCTGCCTTGGGCGTGGCGGGCAACCTTGCCGGCGCAACAGCCGGGACGCTGCTGAACGTGGGTGGCAATCTGAAGCTTGAGGCCGACGGCAGCATCGGGAGCAATGTCGGTACCGCCAACGAGGCGTTGCTGGGGCTCAAGCTGGGCGGCACGCTCTCGGCCAATGCCGGTGGTGCCCTCGGCATCCGCCAGCATGGTGGCAACCTGCTGTTTGATTCGCTGTACTCAGGTGATCGCATGCGTCTGGACGTACGCGATGGCAGCCTGTTGTCAACGAGCTCCAGCGTCACCAGTCTTCGTTCAGGAGCCGGTGGTGTGCAGCTGAGCGCACGCGACAATATCAGCGCGCAGGATGGCGGTGCTCTGAATCTCCAGCTCGACAATGGTCGTCTGGATGGCAATGCAGGTGGCGATATCCTGATCAGCAGTCCAAAAACGGCATTGACCATCGGTACGCTCGAGAGTGGCCGGAACATGCAGGTCGGTGCGGCGGCGAACCTGGTCGCGCAGGCATTGCGGGCCGGTGGCAGCCTGCGTGCCGATGCTGGCGGAGTGCTGTACAACGGTGCGCCGGGCGATCTGCGGATTGATGAGGCGCGCGCGCGCGATGACATCAGCTTGGCCGCGGCTGGTGACATGGCGCTGGGCGAAGTGCAGTCCGCCCAGGGCAATGCCTTGCTGGTCGCAACGGGTGGCATCGAACTGGATGCGCTGCAGGCCAAGCTCATAACCATCAGTGCGGGTGGTCAACTGCAATTGCGGGCCGGCGGCTTGGTGGAGGGCGAAGCCGTGACAGCCAACCTTGGCAGCCTGGGAATGGGCGATGCGGCACGGATGCAGGCTGCTTCGCTGCTGGATGTGACCACAGTCGGAGATATGCAGCTCGGGCAGTTGCAGGTTACCGGAGGCAGCAACGCTGGTGTGATGAGTCTCGTGGCAGGCGGGCGTATCGCCGGTAACGGCGATGGGCAGGTGAACCTGCTTTCTGTTGCCGGAACGCAGGTGAACCTCAATGCACAGACCGGCTTGGGCCAGAACGGTGAGCGGCTGAGCATTGCTGGTGGCCTGGTCAACGGTGGCACGCAGGGAGGGGATGCGTTCCTTGAGCTGGTCGGGCCGGGTCGCATCGGCGCGCTGGTTGCTGATGCAGGCAACCTGGATATTGCCGGCTCTGCTGACATCACGTTCGACAGTTTGAAGGCGGGCAACAACCTGAACGTTGTCGCTGCCTCGTTGCAGGGTGGCGACCTTTTGGCAGGCCAGCAGATCGATGCAAACAGCAGTGGTGCAATGACGTTGCGGGATGCGGTTGCAGGAAGTTCCATGCAGCTGAGCGCAGGCGAGGCGCTTACGGCACTTCAGCTGCTGGCGGGGACAACGATGGCGCTTTCCTCCGGCCGCGCGCTGGATGTGCAGGAGTTGACGGTTGGCAGCGATCTGTCGGCCGATGCGGTCGGCGCGCTGTCCATCGCCCAGGCCGACATCACCGGCAATGCCACTGTCGATGGCAAGGCGGATGTTGTGCTGGGTACGGCCAACATTGGCCAGGCATTGGTCGCCAATGCAGCGACCACGCTGAGCGCGACGAGCTTGAGCACAGGTGGCAACGCGACGCTGACCAGCGGTGGCAACACCACGATCGGCATGATTGATGGCAAGCAGGATGTGTTGATCACGACAGGTAGCGACCTGAACCTGGTCACCGGCACGGTCGGCGGCAATGCAACCTTGATCAGCGGTGGCAACACCACGATCGGCACGATTGATGGCAAGCAGGATCTGTCGGTCACGACGGGTGGAGACCTGGCCCTGACCACTGGCACGGTTGGTGGCAATGCCGTGTTGAGCAGCGCCGGTGCAACCAGCATCGACAGCTTGTCGGTGCAGGGAGCTCTGGATATGGATGCCGTCGGCGCACTGACGGCGCGGGTCCTGGCCTCGGGCGGCGCTGCCGCACTGTCTTCGGGCAGCACGCTGGATGTGCAGGAGCTG